>CAZKHF010000335.1:0-3080 GCA_964552445.1 uncultured Bradyrhizobium sp.
AACTTAGGCCGAGGCCTCCCGGCTCGTTCGTCAACCGAAACGTTCGCATCGCGCGCCCACGCAGAGGCGGGGATTTCTGACATTGTATGTTCTCTTTTTGTTCTCGTCAAACCTTGGGGATTATGCACTTGACAAACAGGCCCGAAAATGCTACAAATTCAGCACATTCGGAGCCCTCAAATATCTATCGATCTCACCAACCCGATCTTCAATGACGAAGCCGCCGCTTGGGCGCATTTCGAGGCGATCCGTTGGCCGAACGGCCCGGTCTGCCCGCACTGCGGAGCCATCGGCGCGGCCGACAAAGTTACCGGCGCAACGGCGCGCCCCGGCCTTTACCGCTGCCACGAATGCGTCAAGCAGTTCACCGCCACGGTCGGAACGGTTTACGAGAGTTCGCATATCCCCATGCACAAGTGGTTGCTCGCGACGCACCTTCTTTGCGCTAGCAAGAAAGGCGTCTCGGCCCATCAGCTCATGCGGACGCTTGGCCTCGGCTCCTATCGCACCGCTTGGTTCATGGCGCACCGCATTCGCGAGGCGATGGCCGACAGCGATCCGAGCCCGATCGGCGGCAAGGGTAAGACGGTCGAGATCGACGAAACCGTGTTTGGCCGCATTGAAGGCGCACCGAAAAAAGGCCGCGCACTGAAAGGCCGCAGCAGCTTCCGCAATACGGCGCTCACGCTTGTCGAACGCGGCGGTTCCGCTCGCTCGTTCCATGTTGATGGCGTCCGCATCGCCGACCTTAAGCCAATCATTCGCGCGAACCTCAATCGCGAGACAAAAATCATGACGGATGAATTGACGGCTTACCGCGAGATCGGCGCCGAGTTCGCCGGCCACGATACCGTCAACCACAGCAAAGACGAATACGTCCGCCGCGAAGGCGACAACGTCGTCACCACGAACACTGTCGAAGGCTACTACTCAATCTTCAAGCGCGGCATGAAGGGCGTGTACCAACATTGTGGCGAAAAGCACCTACACCGCTATCTGGCGGAGTTCGATTTCCGCTATTCGAACCGGATCGCGCTCGGCGTGGATGATACCTTGCGCGCTCGCAAAGCGGTCAAGGGCGTCGAAGGCAAGCGGTTGATGTATAACCAGCCTCGTCAAGCCGCATAAGCGCAAGAAGCGAAGGGCCGAATGCGATCATGCTTGATTGGGACAGAGACGAACACGGGCGCATAGCCTTATGTTCTGTTCTTGAGTACGAAACAGCGATTTTGGCTGAATCGTGCGCCGTTCTAAGACTTCGATTCGCTCGCTCGGAAGAGCAAAAAGAGAGTGGCGGCGAATGGCTTCCGCTAGTTCTTTCGCCGCAACATGCGCGACAGATCGCACGGTCATTGCTCCAGATGGCCGATCAAGTTGAGCAAGCGCCGCCGGCCGGAACGCCGCGAAACTAAGCGAATAACGGAGGCGCAGTCGCAGGGAGGGAATAGTGGCGATAGAAGAGAACCTAGATGAACTCTATGCGCTGTTCATGGCAAACAGCATCATGAGCACGCGCCTGTGGGCTTACTTGGCAATGATTTCGGCTCAGACTGAGGGGCTCAGCGAAGCGGCGTTTATCGACCGTCACGCGCGACTGTCAGTTCAGAGCGTCGATCTTTGGGATTTGGGGCAGAATCCGCGTGCTTCGAAAATCAAGGAGAGGGCCAAAATTGCAATTAAACAGGCGTTTAGGGGCATTATAACGGGGGCAGCTCCAAGCTCCCGGCCACAATGACCTCACGTGCGAATACCTCGCGCCAAAACCGGGACATGTGGCGCTTAAAGAGCCAATAGAACATTTCAGGCGCTCCGCCCGGCTATGCCTTGGGGGCCGGCTTTGGTTTTTTCGGCCGACTCGCGCTGCGGCCCTTCTTGGGCTTAGGCTGCGGCGGCGTGTTCGCCATGCGGCGAATCACCTCGTCGCGACGGCGCGCGGCCTCTTCGTCGCTGAATTGCTCGTCACTGGGAGGCCGATTTGATGGTCGGTGAACCGGCATATCTCAAGGCCTTCAAAGCTCTCGGCCAGGCAATCCCCGAGGACGCTAGGCTAAGAACGACCGAGGAGGAATTCTACGGCGAAAGCGACCGCGCCGCAGGAATTTTGCTTGTCTCAATGGTTGAAGACGCTTTGGATGCTGCGCTGAAAAAACTCTTTCGATCGGGAGCGCCATTCTCCAAACTGTTCAGTTACGAGGGACCGCTGGGGACGTTTAGCGCGAAGATTGAACTTGGCTACGCCCTGTCGCTGTTCGGAGAAAAGTCCAGGCACGATCTCGACCTGCTGCGACGCCTCCGCAACGGATTCGCCCATTACCGTGCTCCGCTCCACTTTGACGTTCCCGAGGTCAAGGCAGTTTGCGAGCACCTTGTGATTCCGACGCTCCCCGGCGCGATTCCCGCGTCAGTGCGTTATGAGACTGGGCGTGTCAAAGCCTTCGGAGTTCCGCCGAAGGATCACCCCAAATACCCACGCTTCCTGTTTTCGTCTGCCTGCCACACGCTGACGTTTCACTTGGGCACGCTACCTAGGCGACCACACGAACGTCCGCTGTCACCGCTTCCTTAGCCTTCCTTCGGGCCATCTCCATGGAGCGGTACACGTCGATAACAATGTACTCCCAGTCGTCCTCGCGATCCCACAAGGCGTATGCCTCCAGCCCAGCCTTAAGCATAGGCGGCGTGATCTCGATTTCTTCGGGCGCGCCAACCGCCTCTTTCGAGGCGACGGCGGAATCGTGTGCCCTGGGGTCGGTGTTTGTCAAGTGCATAATCGCCCAAACCTTTTCCGCGGCTTCCGCCCGCCCTTGCTTGCTCACGCCTCGCCTGGACCCGTTCGTTATAAGGGCTCCCAACAGGACGCCCCTGGCGAACAACACAAACCGGGGGCGGGAAGCTTGCGCGCGGCCGCGAGCGCGAATTCGACGGCGGCGGCGGCCTCAGCGCCTCAGCATCGCGCCGATCGCCGCCGCCGTCAGACGGATCGTCCGCCGGGCGGGCTTTTCCCTTACACGGTCATTCGCTCCCACCCGAACGACCTGCCGCGCCGAATTCTCGCCTTCGTCTTCTTTGGCGCGCTAAAA
>CAZKHF010000336.1:0-3078 GCA_964552445.1 uncultured Bradyrhizobium sp.
ATCGTCTCGACGCGCGGGCGCAATCCCGACGACGCGCAGCGCTTCAACGCGCGGCCGGGCGGCGACCTCTCGGGCGGCAAGCCGCTGGTGGTGCTGATCAACGGCGGGTCGGCCTCGGCCTCCGAGATCGTCGCCGGCGCGCTGCAGGACCATAAGCGCGCCACCCTGATCGGCACCCGTTCGTTCGGCAAGGGATCGGTGCAGACGATCATGCCGCTCGGCCAGGACGGCGCCCTGCGGCTGACCACGGCGCGCTACTACACGCCGTCCGGCCGCTCGATCCAGGCCAAGGGCATCGAGCCCGACGTCGAGATCCTCGAGGACGTTCCCGACGACCTGAAAGGCAAGGACGACGCCAAGGGCGAGGCTTCGCTCAAGGGCCATCTGAAGAACGGCGACGAGGACGCGAGCGGATCGCAGGCCTACGTGCCGCCGGACCCGAAGAACGACAAGCAGCTAATCGCCGCGGTCGACCTGCTGCACGGCGTCAAGCGGGCCGAAGCGGCGCCGGCGAAGCCCGCCGAGCCGGCGCCGGTCGCGACGCCTACGAGCGATTCGTCCAACCCGACGCCTGCGCCCGCCAAGCCGGACGCGACGGCCCCGAACTGAGCGCGAAACGAGAAAGACGCCGGGATGCCGCGAGGGATTGCTTATCTGGCGTTCGGCGTCGCGCTGGGCGCGGCCGTCGCCTTGGCCGGCGACGCGGCGCCGGCCAAGGCGCCCGCGGCCGGCGCGAGCGGGCTGGGATTGTTTCGGCTGGTCTTTGAGAAGTTCCGCGACAACGACTTCTACGTCGACCAGCCGGACGAAACCACGATGACGAAGGCGGCGATCGACGGCATGCTCGCCTCGCTCGATCCGCACTCGTCCTACCTCGACGCCAAGGCGCTCGCCGATTTTCAGACGACGATGAAAGGCGAGGAGTTCGGCGGCCTCGGGCTGGAAGTGATGCAGGAGGGCGGGCTGATCCGGGTGGTCAGCCCGATCGACGACACCCCGGCCGCGCGCGCCGGCATGCTGTCGGGCGACGTCATCACCCGCATCGACGACACGCCGGTGCAAGGGCTGACGCTCAAGCAGGCGGTCGACAAGATGCGCGGGCCGGCGCAGACCACCGTCCGCCTGTCGGTGACCCGCGGCGCGGACAAGCAGGCCAAGCTTTTCACCATCGTCCGCGAGATCATCAAGGTGCTGCCGGTGCGCTCGCGGGTCGAGAGCGGCGACATCGGCTACATCCGCATCACCCAGTTCAATCAGCAGACCTTCGACGGGGTGCAGAGGGCGATGACGAAGTTCCGCGAGACGCCCGGCGAGGACAAGCTGAAGGGCTATATCCTCGATCTGCGCAACAATCCCGGCGGCCTGCTCTCCGAGTCGATTGCGGTGGTCAACGCCTTCGTCGATCACGGCGAGATCGTCTCGACGCGCGGCCGCGCTATCGGCCAAGCCCAGGAGTACGTCGCGCGCGCCGGGGCCGACCTGTCGCAGGGCAAGCCGGTCGTGGTGCTGATCAACGGCGGCTCGGCCTCGGCCTCCGAGATCGTCTCCGGCGCCTTGCAGGACTTGAAGCGCGCGACGTTGATCGGCACGCGCTCGTTCGGCAAGGGATCGGTGCAGACGGTGCTGCCGCTCGGCGAGAGCGGCGCGCTCAAGCTGACCACGGCGCGCTACTACACGCCCTCCGGCCGTTCGATACAGGCCAAGGGCATCGAGCCCGACATCAAGGTGAGCGAGAACATCCCCGACGACCTCAAGGGCAAGGTCGACACCCGGGGCGAGGCGTCGCTCGCCGGGCACCTGAAGAACGGCGACGACGAGAAAGGCGGGTCGGAAGCCTATGTGCCGCCCAACCCGGCCGACGACGCGCAACTGATCGCCGCGGTCAACTTGCTGCACGGCGTCACGCCGACCGCGAGCGCGAACGAGCGGCGCGCAACCCCGACGGGAAGCGCGACGCCCTGACCGCTCACCGCGGCGCGGCGCCGTTCTCCTCGAGCGTCGCGCCCGCCAGATAAAGCGATCCGGCGATGAGAATGCGCGGCGGCGTCGTCCATCGGCGCGCCGCGAGGAAGCTCAGCGCCGAGGCGACGCCGTCGCACGCCGCGGCCGAAAGGCCGACCCCGCGCGCGATCGCCGCAACCTCCCCGGCGGAGCGCGCGGCCTGCTCGCCGATGATCGGCACGGCGAGCGTTTCCTGCGCCAGTCCCTTGAAATGTCCGAGAAAAGCTGCGGTGTCCTTGCTCGCCAGGCTGCCGCAGATCAGCGCCAACGGGCGGGACGAATGCTCCTCGAGGTCGGCCATCGCCTCGGCGAGCGCCCGCCCGCCCGCCTCGTTGTGGGCGCCGTCGAGCCAGATCTCGGCTTGCGGCGGCGCCAGCGCCGCCAGCGGCCCGCCGCGCAGCCGCTGCAGCCGCGCGGGCCAGTCGACCTCCAGCATCCCGCGTTCGAAGACGGCGGCCTGCAGCGCGGGATCGACCGCCCGCAAGGCGGCGATCGCGGCGGCGGCGTTGCCGTGCTGGTGGCGCCCGGCGAGGCGCGGCGGCGGCAGATCGAGGAGACCGTCGCGGTCCTCGAAGATCAGGCGGCCGTTCTCGCTGCGGTGGAAGAAATCGCGCCCGGCGACCAGGCGCGGCGCGCCGACGCGCAACGCCTCGCGCTCGATCGTCGCCAGCGCCTCGGGCGTCTGCTCGGCGATGATCGCCGGCGCGCCGCGGCGCAGGACCCCCGCCTTCTCGTAGGCGATTTTGCCCAGCGTGTCGCCGAGGAACTCGACGTGGTCGAAGGAGACCGGCGTGACGATGGTCGCCGCGGGCGCGTCGATGACGTTGGTGGCGTCGTAGCGGCCGCCGAGCCCGACTTCGAGCAAAAGATAATCGGCCGGCGTCTCGCTGAACAACAGGAACGCCGCCGCCGTGGCGATCTCGAACACCGTGATCGGCTGGCCGGCGTTGGCCGCTTCGCAGCGGTCGAGCGCCTCGTCGAGGCGCTCGTCGTCGACCAGCGCGCCGGCGAGGCGGATGCGTTCGTTGAAGCGCACCAGATGCGGCGAGGTGTAGACGTGGACGCGCTTGCCCGCCG
>CAZKHF010000337.1:0-3067 GCA_964552445.1 uncultured Bradyrhizobium sp.
TCGCCCACCGCTTCGGTCGGGTGGGCGTTGGCGCGCGCGCGCATCGCCTTGAACGCGGTCTGGTTGACCTTGTTCTCCAGCATCCACTCGCGAGTGAACTTGCCCGACTGGATGTCGGTCAGCACCCGCTTCATCTCCGCTTTCACCGCCGGGTTGACGATGCGCGGCCCGGAGACGTACTCGCCGTACTCGGCGGTGTTGGAGACCGAGTAGTTCATGTTGGCGATGCCGCCCTCGTAGATGAGGTCGACGATCAGCTTCATCTCGTGCACGCACTCGAAATAGGCCATCTCGGGCGCGTAGCCCGCCTCGACCAGCGTGTCGAAGCCGCCGCGCATCAGCTCGACGACGCCGCCGCACAGCACCGCCTGCTCGCCGAACAGGTCGGTCTCGCATTCCTCGCGGAAGGTGGTCTCGATCACGCCGGCGCGGCCACCGCCGATGCCGCTGGCGTAGGAGAGGCCGAGGTCGTGGGCGTTGCCGCTCGCGTCCTGGTGGATCGCCAACAGGCAGGGCACGCCGGCGCCGCGCTTGTACTCCGAGCGCACGGTGTGGCCCGGCCCCTTGGGCGCGACCATGATGACATCGAGGTCGGCGCGCGGCTCGATCAGATTGAAATGGATGTTGAGGCCGTGAGCGAACATCAGCGCCGCGCCTTGCTTGAGGTGGGGCGCGATCTGATCGCGGTAGATCTCGGCCTGCAGCTCATCCGGGGTGAGCATCATCACCACGTCCGCCCAACGCGAGGCGGCGGGGACGTCGAGCACCTTCAGCCCTTCCCCTTCGGCCTTCTTGACCGAGGCGGAGCCCGGCCTCAGCGCCGCGACCACATCTTTCGCGCCGCTGTCGCGCAGGTTGAGGAGATGGGCGTGGCCCTGGCTGCCATAGCCGACCACCGCGACCTTCTTGGCCTTGATGAGATTAAGATCGGCGTCCCGATCGTAATAAACGCGCATGGAATGTCCCTCGCGGGCGTTTCGACCCCTGCTTCTTCGCGAGGCAGGGCGGGGGCGAAAACCGCCGAGCCGATCGGCGCGTTCTAGTGAATGGGCCGGTTCCGATCAAGCGCTTCGCCACGATCGAAGGCGGCGAGCCGCGACGGGGCGCCCGCGACCGCTCGCCGCGCCCCGGATTCGCCCAGCGCCCAACGTTTGACATGGATCAAAACGCCGCCGAGGACCCGGCGGGCGACGGAGAACGGCTTGAGCTCGCCGGCGTCATGTTTCGCCGCGACGGGCCTCCCGCCGCGCCTTTCGTCGGCGGCGAGCGCGGCCCACCCGCCGGCGCGACCTTACGCCACGAATGCGGCGCTTCGCCCCAGCAGCGCCAAGATTGTGGCGCTCGGTGCGCCACGCGACTGGGGGCGGCTTGAGGTCGCCGGCGTTATTCTCTACCAGGACGGGGCGCCTCGCGGCGCGCGTCGGACGGCGACGACGGAGACGATTGACAGGATGGGACCCAAAACGATTGCGGCTGGGCCGCTGCGCGCCGCGCTGATCGCGTGCGCGCTGGTCTTCGTCGCCAGCGCGGCCTCGGCGACGCCGGCGCTGGTGATCGACGCCGACAGCGGCAAGACGCTGTTCGAGCGCGACGCGACCGAGCCCTGGTATCCCGCCTCGTTGACCAAGCTGATGACCACCTATGTCGCGCTGCAGGCGGTGCGCGAAGGCCGGCTGACGCTCGACACGCCGCTGACCATGTCGGCGCGCGCGGCGAGCATGCCGGCCTCGAAGATGGGCTTCGCCCCCGGCGTCGAGGTGACACTCGACAACGCCCTGAAGATGCTGATCGTCAAGTCGCCGAACGACGTCGCGGTGATGATCGCCGAAAACATCTCGGGGTCGGTCGAGGGGTTCGCCGACGAGATGAACGCGACGGCGCGCCGTCTTGGCCTGCGCGAATCGCACTTCGTCAACCCCAACGGCCTGCACGATCCGACGCACGTCTCGTCGGCGCGCGACATGGCGATCGTCGCCCGCGCGCTGCTGAAAGACTTCCCCGAGCACGCCGACCTGTTCGGCATCGGCGCGCTCAAGCTCGGCTCGGAAGTCATCCTCAACCACAATGGCTTGATCGGCCGCTACCCTGGCGCCGACGGCATGAAGACCGGATTCACCTGTCCGGCCGGGTTCAACGTCGTCGCGACCGCGACCCAGGGCGGTCGGCGGCTGATCGTCGTCGTGCTCGGCGCGCCCTCGGCGCGCGAGCGCACCGTCGAGGCGGCCCACCTGTTCGACCGCGGCTTCGCCCAGTGGGGCGGCGGCGAAGGCCCGGCCGCCGACCTGCCGGCTTCGGCGACGCTTTCGGCCCCCGACATGCGCCCGGAGATCTGCTCGCGCCGCAACCGCGCGGCGATCGTCGCCGCCGAAGAAGAGGACGAGGCGGTGATCGCGCCGGTGACCCGCGCGGCCGGCCGCTCCCCGACCCCGCCGGCGATCGGCCAGGCCGCGCCGGCGACTGCGCCGATGACCCCCGAAGCGGCCTCCGAGCCGGTCCATTTCGATCCGGTGCCCGTCTTCATCGGCCCGAAGCCGGGCTGGACCGGACCGGTTCTGGCGGCGCGGCCGCCGGCCGGAGCGCCCGCGCCAGCCCCGGCCGCAACCGCTTATTCCGGCGACAAAACTTCGATCGTCGAGGGCGCCGACGCGCACAGCGCGCCGGTGGCGCTGCAGGGCGCGCTGCGCCCGGTCAAGCCCGCCAAGAAGGCCGCCGCGCCGCCGCCCGTCCATCAAAAGCGGGTCAAGAGCGCCGCCGCCGACAAGCCCGCGCACGGCATGCCCCCCGCTAAGCCGGGCAAGAAGAAAGACGCCACCGGCGCTCCGAGCGTTCCGTGAGGGCGCGCCGGGGCTCCAACCGACGTAACAAAACCGTGAGGGGCGCCATAGTTTGGCCCGGATATCGTCAAGCGCGCGCCTTAACGCGCAGGCATAAGGAAACTGAGCCGCGATGGTTCGGTATCTGGCCCGCTCGGTGTTATTTGCCCCCCAGCCCCCGAGCGGCGGTTAGAACCGTAAGATTGCCACGCAGGCCAGCGGATCGGCGGGCCCCCTCCCAGCCGATCCGCTTT
>CAZKHF010000338.1:0-3038 GCA_964552445.1 uncultured Bradyrhizobium sp.
AGGCGCTGCTGGTGGACGCCGATCAACGAACGGTCGCCGAGGCTTCCGTTCCCTTGTCGCTATCGCGGCCGCGGCCGCTGTGGAGCGAGCAGAACCCGCAGGACTGGGTCGACGGCGTCGAGGCCGCGGTGGCGGCCATTCGCCGTCAGGCGGGCGACGCGTTCCTCGCCCTCGCCGGCGTCGGGCTGTCGGGCCAGATGCACGGCGCGACCCTGCTCGACGACCATGACGCGCCGCTGAGGCCGGCGATTCTGTGGAACGACGTGCGCTCGTTCGCCGAATGCGTCGAGCTCGAACGCCGCGTGCCCGAGTTCCGCCGGCGCGCCGGCAATATCGCCATGCCCGGCTTCACCGCGCCGAAGATCCTGTGGGTCGCGGCCCACGAGCCGGAGGTGTTCGCCGCCACCGCGCGCGTGCTGCTGCCGAAGGACTTCGTCCGCCTGCGCCTCACCGGCGAGGCGGTGTCGGAGATGTCCGACGCGTCAGGCACGCTGTGGCTCGACATCGCCCGCCGCCAGTGGGACGACGCGCTGCTCGAGGCGAGCGAGCTGACGCTCGCGCACATGCCGCGCCTGGTCGAAGGCTCCGAGGTTTCAGCTTATCTCTCGCCCGCCGTCGCCGAGGCCTGGGGCCTCGCCGGGCGGCGCATTCCGGTGGCGGGGGGCGGCGGCGACAACGCCGCCTCGGCGGTCGGAGTCGGCGCCATCGACCCCGGCTCGGGCTTCGTCTCGCTCGGCACCTCGGGCGTGATCTTCGCCGCCACCGATCGTTTCGTCAGCTTGCCGGAGCGCACGCTGCACGCCTTCTGCCACGCGCTGCCCAACCGCTGGCACGGCATGGCGGTGATGCTGTCGGCGGCTTCCGCGCTGTCGTGGATCGCCGACGCGCTCGGCCGCGCCGACGACATCGGCGGCTGCGTCGACGCCGCCGAAGCGTTCGCGCGCGCGCCGGACGCGGTCGCCGCGGCGCCGGTGTTCCTGCCCTATCTCAGCGGCGAGCGCACGCCGCACAACGACGCCAACGCGACCGGCATGTTCGCCGGCTTGCGGGCCGGGCATGACGCGGGGGCGCTGATCTATGCGGTGCTCGAGGGCGTCGCCTTCGCCTTCGCCGACGGCGTCGACGTGCTCGCCGCGGCGGGCGCCAAGCCCGACGCGCCGCTGCTGGTCGGCGGCGGCGCGCGCTCCGGCTTCTGGGGCCAGATGATCGCCGACGTCACCGGACTGACCATCGACCTCGCCGCCGGCGCCGAGGCGGGCGCGGCGCTCGGCGCGGCGCGGTTGGCGATGCTCGCCGCCGGCGCCGGCGACCTGCGCGTCGTCTGCGCCCGCCCGCCGATCCAGCGGCAATTCGTCCCCGACGCGGCGAGCGCCGCGTTGCACGCGCCGCGCCTGAAACGCTTCCGCGCGCTCTACGCCGCCGAGAAGGCGACGCGGGTCGAGGGCTGAGGCGGCCACGGCCGTCCCTTCGCCCCGCGCAAGCGGGAAGAAGGCGAAGATGAGGGGCCGGTCGGACGGGCCGCGGCTTCTCCGACCGGCCCCTCATCCCACCCTCTACCCGCCTTGGCCCGGCAAATTCACACACGTCTCCGCAGGCGGGCAGGGCCACGCCGCCGCGCCGCTGTCAACCGGCTTCGCCGGTCCTCCGCTCCGCTCCGGCCGCTCCGCGGTGACAGCGTCGCATCGACGCGGCGAGTGGCCGCCACGGTCTTCGACGAACAAGACCGGCCTGAATGGGCCGGTCTTGTTCGTCGAAGACCGTGGTTGCAAAAGGCCTGAACCGCGCGGAGGCGTCAATGGCGGCCGAAGGCCGCCGGCGGAGCCGGCGCGAAGCGCCATTGACGCCGAGCACGGTTCAGGCATCCGCCCGGCGGGAAGAGATGGCGCCATGCGGCGACCCGAACGCAGAACTCTTTACGGCGCGGCGGTCAGCGGTTCGAACGGCGACGCGAGCGCGCGGCGGGCGAGGTCGCGGCGAAACATCGCCAAGCCGACCTCCTCGTTGCCGTTGGGGTGGACGAGCACGATCGCGCCCTCGCTCGGCTTGGCGCCGCGCGCCAGCCAGGCGTCGGCGCCGAGCGCGATCAGGTGATGACGGCTCACCGCCTGCATCAGCGGCGCGCTGGAGATCAGGCCGGGGAAGCGGAAAAACAGCGACGGCGTCTGGCCGTTGGCGATCAGCAGGCGCTCGACCTCGAGGATCTCCGCGTCGGGGTCGACGCCCGGCTCGAGCAGGAAGTTGCGGTCGGCGGGCGCGCTCGGCCGATAGGGGTGGCTGTAGGTGTGGTTCGCCCACAGGATGTCGAGGGCACCCGCCGCCTGCCGGTCGAGGAGCCAGCGGTAGTCGTGGAAGTGATGGACGAGCCACAGGCCGGAGATCGACAGCGCCACCGGCGTATGCGGCCCCTGGCGCATAAGCGCGTCGAAGAACGAGCGGTCGAGCGGCCTTGAGCTCGGGCAGAGGTCGCCGGTGACGAAGGCGCCCGGCGCCGCGCCGTGAACCAGGCCGGCGTTCTGCAGGAAGCCGCGATGGACGAGCCCCGGCGCCTCCGCCGCCTGGCGGATCGCCCGCATCAACCGCGTCGCGGCGAGCTGGTCCTCGCCCGCCGCCTCGCAGGTCCAGCAGGCGGCGCGCTCGAGACGGGTCGACAGCTTCTCCGGATCGGCGAGGAGCAGCAGCGCGGCGCCGCCGACGCTCATCGACCTTATCGCCACGCCCTCGCGCCCGTCGGCCGCCTTGCAGGCTTTCAGCGTCGAGACATAGTCCGCGACCGCGTCGGCGCTCATCAGCCGCTCCGGCGGCGGCGGCGCGTAGAGGCAGGAGGCGGCGTCGTCCGCCGCGTTCGCCCGCGCGGCCGCGAGCGCCGCGGCGAAAGCGGCGGCGATGAAGAGGCGGACGAGGCGAGCGGGCAAAGCTTGTCTCCGGTTTCGCGCCGCCGGCGCGCGGTCCGGGTCGCGAAAGAAGGATATCAGCGGCTTCGGCGCCATTTTGTGGCCGGCGCCGGGCGGGCGTCAAAAGGCGACGCTGGGCGGCCCGAG
>CAZKHF010000339.1:0-3037 GCA_964552445.1 uncultured Bradyrhizobium sp.
TCGTTCGGAGATAGCGCCAGGCAATCCTACGAGCGCATGATCGAACTGGTGGGCCGCGCTGAAGATTACCTCAAAGCGCAGCGCGCCTGGGATATCTCGGCGCCTCGCGCGAGGCCGGCTAAGGTCGAGATGCTGCAGCAAGCGCAGCTTCGCCGCAAATTGTCGGACGCCGCAGGCGCGCCGATGATCATGGCGACGCTTTCCGACGAGGAGACGCTGGCTTTCGCTCAGCGTGCGGACCTGCGCGAGCTCTCGCAGCAAGGGCCGATCACGCCGGACCACGTCATCTGGACCAAGCGCCTGCCCATGCTCGGCACGGACGTGGCCGCCTATGTGCGCGACTACCGCTCCTTTTGCGATGAGCAGGCGCCGCGCGCGACTGGCGCGACGCCGAGGCTTGATCCTTCGCCGCGCGTCGCGCTCGACCCGGCGTTCGGCCTCGTCGTGGCCGGCGGCGCCGCGGATGACGCTGCGATCGTCGCGGACATCTATCGTAACAGCATGCGAGCGATGCAACGCTCGCAGGCTCTGGGCGGCTATCGCGCCCTGTCCGCCCGCGAGCTGTTCCAGGTTGAATACTGGGACTTGGAACAGCGCAAGCTGAGAAAAGAAGGCGCGCGAGCCCTCTTCGCTGGCGAAATCGCCCTCGTTTCCGGCGCCGCGTCCGGCATAGGCAAGGCCTGCGTCGAATCTTTTCTCGCGCGCGGCGCGGCCGTGGTCGGTCTGGATATCGATCCCGCGATCGAGCAGCTATTCCGGCGCAAGGATTTCCTCGGCATCCGATGCGACATGAAAGACGAGCGCGCGGTCACGCTCGGGCTCGAGCGCGCGGTCCTCGCCTACGGCGGGCTAGATATGCTGGTGTTGAACGCAGGCGTCTTCCCCCCCAGCCGCACGATCGGCGAGCTCACCACCGACGACTGGCGCAAAGTCATGGCGCTCAACCTCGACGCCAACCTGTTCCTGCTGCACGCGTGTCATCCCTTGCTCAAGCTTGCGCCCCGGCAAGGGCGCGTCGTGGTGATCGGCTCTAAGAACGTGCCGGCGCCCGGCCCGGGCGCGGCGGCCTATTCCGTCTCCAAGGCCGGACTCAACCAGCTCGCGCGCGTCGCCGCGCTGGAGTGGGGAGCGGACGGGATCCGCATCAACTCCCTGCACCCGAACGCGGTGTTCGACACCGGGATCTGGACCAAGGAGGTGCTGTCCCAGAGGGCCAAGCACTACGGTCTCACCGTGGAAGAATACAAAACCAATAACGTGCTCAAGACCGAGGTCAGAAGCCGCGACGTCGCCGAACTCGCCGCCGAGATGTGCGGGCCGCTGTTCGCCAAGACCACAGCGGCGCAGGTGCCGGTGGACGGCGGCAATGAAAGAGTCATCTGAACCCTCGCGAGTCGATCCTTCGCTCGGACCGAACCCCGCTTGGACCAAGCGGCGCGTTCGCCCAGCGGGGTCAGGCAGCGTGAACACGCGCGTATGACGATCAAATTGCTCCCACAGAAGGAAAAGCGAAGATGGCCGACACCGACAACCTCAAGGAAACCAAGGAATTTTTCCTCGACACTCCCGTGAAGACGTCGCAGTCCAACGTCCGCGGCGCCAACGCGCTCGACTGGGGGATGCAGAACCGGCTTTCGCGCGTCTTTCAACCCGGTTCGGGCAAGACCGTGATGCTGGCCGTGGACCACGGCTACTTTCAGGGCCCGACCTCCGGGCTCGAGCGGATTGACGTCACCATCCTCCCGCTGCTCCGGCACGCCAACGCCCTGATGTGCACGCGCGGCATCCTGCGCACCACCGTCCCGTCTTCCCTGCAAAGCGGCGTCGTGCTGCGCGCGAGCGGCGGGCCGAGCATCCTCAAGGAGTTGTCGAACGAGCAGATCGCGGTGGACATGAGCGACGCCGTGCGGCTCAATGTGTCGGCGGTGGCGGTGCAGGTGTTCATCGGCGGCGAATTCGAGTCGCAGTCCGTCCACAACATGACGCGGCTGGTGGACGCCGGACTCGGCTGCGGGGTCCCGGTGCTTGGCGTGACCGCCGTCGGCAAGGACATGGCGCGCGACGCGCGCTATTTTCGCTTGGCCTGCCGCATGTGCGCCGAGCTCGGCGCGCAGTTCGTGAAAACCTATTACGTCGACGAGGGTTTCGAGACGGTGACCGCGTCCTGCCCGGTGCCGGTGGTGATGGCCGGCGGCAAGAAGCTGCCCGAGCTGGACGCCCTCACGATGGCCTATCGCGCCGTGCAGGAAGGCGCGGCCGGGGTCGACATGGGGCGCAATATTTTCCAGTCGGCGGCGCCGACAGCGATGATTCAGGCGGTCAACAAGGTTGTGCATGACGGCATGAAGCCCGAGCACGCCCATGAGCTGTACCAGTCCTTGCGACGGGAGGAAGCTGGCCGTCATGCTTGACGCTGCGCTGGCGACTTTGAAGGCCGCCGCGCCCACGCTGAGCGTGGGCGTGCTGACGGCCGATCTGCTCTGTCTCGGTTCGGAGCTGCGCGTGCTCGAGCAAGCCGGGATCGCGGTGGCGCACTTTGACGTCATGGATGGGGTCTTCGCGCCGATGATGACCTTCGGGCCTCCGGTGATTCGGGCGGCGCGGACGACGCTCCTCAAGGACGCCCACTTGATGATCGACGAGCCGCTCACCAAGGTGGCGGACTACGTGGCCGCGGGCGCCGACATCATCACGGTCCACGTCGAGGCGAGCCGGCACGTCCATCGCGTCTTGCAGCAGCTGGGGCAGATGAAAAACGCCAACGACCCGGAGCGGGGCATTGTGCGCGGCGTCGCGCTCAACCCCGGCACTCCGGTCGAGGCGATCGAGCCGCTGCTCGACCAGCTCGATCTGGTCATGCTGCTCGCCGTGAACCCCGGCTGGGGCGGGCAACGCTTCATTCCCGCCGCCATTCGCCGCATCGCGCAGGCGAGAAAGATCGCCGCCTCAGCCTCGCGCGACATTCTGGTCGCCATTGACGGGGGCGTCACGCTCCAGAATGTCGCCGAGATCGCCCGCGCGGGCGCTGATCTTATCG
>CAZKHF010000340.1:0-3006 GCA_964552445.1 uncultured Bradyrhizobium sp.
ACGGCGCCGGCAAGACGACGCTGATCAAGGCGTTCTGCGGCGCGATCACGCCCGATGCGGGCGAGATCCGGCTCGCCGGCGAGGTGGTGAACTTCCGCTCGCCGATGGAGGCGCGCGCGGCCGGCATCGAGACCGTCTATCAGAATCTGGCGCTGTCGCCGGCGCTGTCGATCGCCGACAACATGTTCCTCGGCCGCGAGGTCCCGGCGCCCGGCGTCTGGGGCCGCTTCTTCCGCGCCACCGACCGGACGAAGATGCAGAAGTTCGCTCGCGACAAGCTCAACGACCTCGGGCTGGTCTCGATCCAGAACATCAACCAGCCGGTCGAGACGCTGTCGGGCGGCCAGCGCCAGGGCGTCGCGGTCGCGCGCGCCGCCGCCTTCGCGAGGCGCGTCATCATCATGGACGAGCCGACCGCGGCGCTCGGCGTCAAGGAATCGCGCCGCGTGCTCGAGCTCATCCTCGACGTCAAGAAGCGCGGCCTGCCGATCATCCTCATCTCGCACAACATGCCGCATGTGTTCGAGGTCGCCGACCGCATCCACATCCATCGCCTCGGCCGGCGGCTCACCGTCGTCGATCCGAAGAAGGTGACGATGTCGGACGCGGTGGCGATGATGACCGGCGCGCTGGCGCCGCCGCCGGACGCGCTGGCGGCGTAGGGCGTCCTCTATTCAGTCTGCCGCGTCGCGGGGACGGCGCGGCGAGGGGCGAACGCGTCGTCAGAGCGGCCGCTTCGGCGGAGAGGCGCCGTAGACCTTCTCGAGCGCCGCGTAGATTTCGTCGTTGCCGACGACCAGCGGGTTGCCGACATGCAGGCCGTCGTCGGCGAAGAAGTCGTTGGTCTTCAGGCCCGCCGCGTGAATGACGGCGAGGGCGCCGAGGCAGTCCCACGAGTTGAGGTGGGCCTCGATGTAGCCGATCAGGCGGCCGCAGGCGACGTAGCAAAGCGCGAGCGCGCCTGAGCCGTCGCGATAGAACATGCCGCCCGCCCTGAGCAGCCGGCCGAAGATCGGCAGGTACTGGTCCGGCGTGACGCGCGGCGAATAGCCGACGCCGACGATGCCGTCGGTGATCGCCCGGCCGGGGTGGCGCTCGACCGGCGCGCCGTTCAGCGTCGCCGGAAGGCCTTCGCCGCCGGCGAACAATTCGTCGCGCGCCGGCGCGTAGACCATGCCGAACTTCAGCGCCTCGTCCAACACGAAGGCGATCGAGACGCACCAGCTCGACATGCCGCTGATGAAAGGTTGGGTGCCGTCGATCGGATCGACCACCCATAAGCCTTGCCCTGGCGCCAGCGCCGTCCTCCCGGTCTCTTCGCCGAGGAAGGCGTCTTCGGGGAAGGTATGGGCGAGGCGGCGCTTGATCAGCATCTCGGTGTTGAGGTCGGCCTCGCTCGCCATGTCCTGCACGCCCTTGCTCTTGATCGTCAGCGACCGGCGGCGGCGAAAGTAGCCGAGCGCGAGGTCGCCGGCCTCGCGGATCAATTCGAGGGCGAAGGCGTGACGCGCCGAAGTCGCGGACTTGTCCATTTCCATGCTCTTTGCTTGCGATAAGGAGACTAGCGCCACAGCCAGGCGGCGCCGCGGACCCCGCTCGAGTCGCCGTGAACGGCGCGCTTGATCGGCGTGTGGAAGACGGTCGAGAAGATGTGCTTGGGCAGCTCGACCGGTAGGTCGTCGTAGAGCTCGTCGACGTTCGACATGCCGCCGCCCATCACCAACACGTCGGGGTCGAGCGCGTTGACCACCAGCGCGAGGCCGCGCGCGACCCGGTTGACGTAGCGCCCCCAGAGCAGATTCGCGAGATGATCGCCCTTGCGCCTCAGCTCCATGATGTCGCGGGCGAGCAGTTTCGTTCCGGCATGGCGCTCGTATTCGGCCTCGAACGCGCGGCCGGAGACCCAGGTCTCCATGCAGCCGCGCCGGCCGCAGTAGCACGGCTCGCCGGGGATCTCGGTCACGTCGGGCGTCGGCAGCGGGTTGTGGCCCCATTCGCCGCCGCTGTTGTTGGGCCCGTGGTGGGCGGCGCCGTTGATCGCGATCCCGGCGCCCGCGCCGGAGCCGAGGATCACGGCGAAGACGACGCGATAGCCGACGCCGGCGCCGTCGACCGCCTCGGAGGCGGCGAAGCAATCGGCGTCGTTCTCGACCCGGATCTCGCGCTTGAGCGCGTCGATCAGGTCTTTCTCCACCGGCCGTCCGAGCAGCCAGGTGGAGCTCGCCCCCTTGCCCAGCCGGCTCTTCGGCTCGAGCGATCCCGGTATGCCGATGCCGATGCTGCCGCTGCGTCCCGTCTGGCTTTCGATGCCCTCGATCATGCGCTTGATCACGGCGATGCAGCCGAAATAGTCGTGCCGCGGCGTCGCCTCGCGCACCCGCACGAGCTCGCTCCCGTCCGGCTCCATCGCCACGCCCTCGATCTTCGTTCCCCCCCAATCGATGCCGATCAGCATTTGTTCTTCGTTCCTCGCCTTCTGTCCCGCGCGGCGGCCTTGCGCCGACGATACGATTCCGCTGCTGCGGATTCCAGTCTTCTCGCGCGTTTTGCGCGCCCCTGCGTCTTCACGGCGACAGGTCGAATTCGCGGCCGACGCGGCGCGCCGGCTCTTGCGCCGACGCCTGCGCGCGCATAGCTCGTCAGCGCGGCCGCGCTCGGCGCGCGGCCGCTTTCGCCGTTCGTCGGGAAGGACCGCCCTCATGCGCTATCGACCGCTCGGCCGCACCGGCCAATTCGTCTCCGAAATCTGCCTGGGAACCATGACCTTCCACGGCGGCTCGGGCATCTGGCGCGCCATCGGCGCCGTCGAGCAGAAGGGCGCGACGGCGCTGGTCGAGCGCGCGCTCGCCGCCGGCGTCAATTTCATCGACACCGCCGACGTTTATTCGGAGGGCCAGGCCGAGGTGATGCTCGGACAGGCGCTGCGCGATCTCAAGGTCAAGCGCGAGGAGGTGATCGTCGCCACCAAGGTGCGCGGCCGCACCGGCCCCGGGCCGAACGCGGTCG
>CAZKHF010000341.1:0-2998 GCA_964552445.1 uncultured Bradyrhizobium sp.
GCGTTCGCCTCTTGGCCCGCACGACCCGCAGCGTCGCGCCGACCGAGGCCGGCGAACGGCTGCTCGCGGTTGTTGCGCCGCGCTTCGACGAAATCGACGCCGAACTGGCGGCGCTGAGCGAACTGCGCGAAAGGCCAGCCGGAACGGTCCGCATCACCGCTGGCGAGCACCCGGCGAGCTCGATCCTGTGGCCGGCGATCGCCAAGCTGCTGCCGGACTATCCCGACATCAAGATGGAGGTCATCGTCGACCAGGGCCTGACCGATATCGTCTCCGAGCGCTACGACGCCGGCGTGCGCCTTGGCGAGCAGGTGGACAAGGACATGATCGCCGTGCGCATCGGCCCCGACATGCGCATGGCGATCGTCGGCGCGCCGTCCTACTTCGCTCAGCGCCGTAAGCCCAAGACGCCGCACGACCTTACCCAACACAATTGCGTCAATCTGCGGCTGCCGACCTACGGCGGCCTCTATGCGTGGGAATTCGAGAAGGGGGGGCGTGAGCTGAGGGTGCGCGTCGACGGCCAGCTCGTGTTCAACACCACCGACTTGCGGCTCAAAGCGGCGCTCGCCGGCGTCGGACTCGCCTGCCTGCCCGAGGAGCAGGTCAGCGGGCCGCTCGCCCGCGGCGAACTGATCCGCGTTCTCGCCGATTGGTGTCCGCCGTTCTCAGGTTACCACCTCTACTATCCGAGCCGCCGGCAGCCGACGCCGGCCTTCGCCGTGCTGCTCGAAGCGCTGCGCTTCCGCGGCTAAAGGCGAGCCGCGCGAGGTCAGCCACAAACGGCGGATCGACCATTTCGCGTCAGGGGCTGCTACGGCGCTTCGCTGCTGCGAGCGTCCGCTTCGCCATTTCGATCGCTCAAACCCGCCATCCCAATCCCGTGAAGAGTCTCGGACGCCGTCAGGCGTCGGAAAGTCGCCGAGGAACGAACCCCCGGTGTGCAGGCCAATGCGCCATTCTGGCCGGTCCAGCGCAATCCATTAGTTCTCGAAAGAGGACGCTCATCGAGCTTTCGCCGGCGTCAATGCACGAATCCATACCGTAATTCTATACGCGCGCATTCACCGAGCTATTTGCGATTTTCGTTGCAAAGCACTGGAGAAGTGCTTTAAGATCCGTCCGTGACAAAGTCGGCGCTAGAAACTTCCCTGATGACATTGCGCTACGCGCTGGACCCCGATCCTGCCGCCGCGCAAGCGATCGAAGCCACCTTCGCCGCCTATGATCGCATGATGACGATTCTCGAAGAGCACGCCCCGCCTGGGGCCAATCTGGTCCTCCTCCACGAACGCGCCTACGAGAAGATCCGCTCGGCTACCGACTTGCCAGCGCGCCTTGTCACACTTGGACTACGTGACCGTGCGAATTACGATGCTGGAGCGCCCGTTCGCCGCCTGCCGCTGGATGAGAAATTATTCGCCATCAAGGCGCCGACGATCCTGACGATCGGCACCGTGAAGGGGCGCGTTACGGTTCCCTATCATGTGCCCGGCTATCGCGCGGGCTGGAAGGGGCCGTTCGCCGCAAATTTGGTGGCTAGCGGCGGCGCCTATGAAATTCATATCGCGGTCAATTCGCATTCACTCCAAATCGAGGAGAAGACAATGGGCAGCGAAAGCATCTTGGCGCGCACAGGTCGGCTTTTGGCCGGCATAGCCAATCAAGCGATCGATAACGCGGAAGGCGTCAACAAGTTGGCGATCGTCAATCAGGCGATCCGCGAAATCGACTCGGCGGCCGATGAAGCCCGCGCAGCCCTGGGCAAATCCCGTTCTGAGGAATTTCGTCTTAGAAGCCGGCAGCGAGAAATGGCGTTCGAAACCGAGGCGCTTGAGGGAAAAATTCGACTGGCGCTCACTGAAGGGCGCGAAGATCTGGCTCGGGCAGGCGTCGCAAGACAAATCGATCTGGAGTCACAGGACGTCGCACTCGAGCGAGCGATGGAACTCGTCAAACTCGAGATCGAGGAGCAGACAAAGGCCCTGCAAGCGATACTGGGCGCGCGTCGCGAAGCGGAGGCGCGCCTCGACGACCTCAAGAAGAGCATGCTGCGGCATTCGCCCGAGGAGTTGGGAGACGCTCCGCGCGCCGCCAAATCCGACGCCGCCGAGCGAGCGGCGGCGGCGATCTCGCGAGTCACCGGTGTTCCGGCTAGCGCTGCTTTGGGCGCGCAGGAACTCGATGAACTCGATCGGCTGCATCGCGAAAAAGCGATCGCCGCGCGCCTTGAGCAGATCAAGGCCGCGCAATGAACGGTGCGATCGAAGCTCTTCTAGCGCAGGACGTTCGCCCCTTCGTCATCGCAGGGGCGATCATGATCGTGTTGGCGGGCATCGAGATGCTGACGTCCGTGATTGGATTCTCGATCAGTCATGTCGTCGGCAAGGATTTCGATTTCGATGGCCACAGCGGCGCAGGACTCGCCAGCGTGATGGTTTGGATCAACGCTGGGCGGGTGCCGTTGTTGATCCTCATTTTCCTATTGCTCGGCGTCTTTTCGATCGAGGGATTCTTCCTCCAGGCGATTGCGCACGGAATTGGCGCGCCGATGCCGGCATGGCTAGCCTCACTGTTGGCGCTCGCCGGCACGCCGTCGGTGGTCAGGCTCGCCGGCCGCGCGATTGCGCGCGCGATCCCGCGTGACGAAACTTACGCGATCAACGAGGAGGACTTAATCGGTCGAGTCGGCGTCGTTACGATCGGCCCGCTCGATCACGGTTTGCCTGGCCGAGTTCGGCTCAAGGACGCTTTCGGCAACTGGCATAGCGCAGTGGCGCGCGCCAGTTCCGACTCCAAAGAACTTGGGATCGGAACCAGCGTCCTGCTGGTCGCCCGCGATGAAAAGGGATTCGTCGCGATCGCGGCGCCCGCGGAGCTGCTCGACTCCTAGAATCTAACAGAGGGGGCATGACCATGTATTGGGATCTTGCGTTGCCGATCGCCGTCGGCGTCATTTTGATTCTCGCGATCGGCTTTGTTTTCGCTTCGCTATATC
>CAZKHF010000342.1:0-2978 GCA_964552445.1 uncultured Bradyrhizobium sp.
AGGTGGTGCTCGACTTCGCCGGCGGCACGGTCGTTCACATCAACGCCGGCGTCGCGGGCCTGATGTGCGCGATCATGGTCGGCAAGCGTCGCGACAGCGGCCCGGCCCACAATGTGGTCCTGACCTTCATCGGCGCCTCGCTGCTGTGGGTCGGCTGGTTCGGCTTCAACGCCGGCTCGGCGACCACCGCGGGCCTGCAGGCCGGCATGGCGATGACTGTCACCCAGATCGCCACCGCGGTCGCGGCGCTGACCTGGATGTTCGTGGAATGGGCGGTCCGCGGCAAGCCGACGGTCGTCGGCATCGCCTCGGGCGCCGTCGCGGGCCTGGTCGCGATCACCCCGGCCTCGGGCTACGTCGGCCCGATCGGCGCGATCGTGATCGGCGTCGCCTGCGGCGTCGGCTGCTACCTCGGCGCCACCAGCCTCAAGGCCGCCTTCGGCTACGACGATGCGCTCGACTGCTTCGGCGTCCACGCGGTCGGCGGCGTCATCGGCGCGATCCTGACCGGCGTGTTCGCCATCAACGAGTACAGCGGCGCCTCGGGTCTCATCGAAGGCAACGCGCAGCAGGTGATCAACCAGCTCATCGGCGTCGCCACCGTCATCGTCTACGACGCCGTCGTCTCGCTGATCATCCTCAAGATCATCGACGTCACCATCGGCCTGCGCGTCACCGCCGAAGTCGAGCGCGACGGCCTCGATCTCGCCCTGCACGGCGAAATCGTGCAGTGACCGCCATGGATCCGGCGGTCCTCCCGCCGCCGGATCCCTTATCTCTGTCCTCCCTGAATCCTCCCCAACTCGGACGCCCCTCGGGGCGTCCTTTTTCTATGCGGCCCCTCGACGACGAAGGGCGCCGCAGACGACCGGCCGAGAATCTCCCCCCAGCGAACGCGCAAGCGATGTCGGGAACGTAGGCTATGCGCACGCCTCGACGCGGAAACCCTCTGAGCGTTCGATGATGACCGCTGCGTTCCGCGGGTGGCGGTTCAGAAGCGGGCTCGGGCTTGCCGATGCGCGCCCGCCGCTCCGGAAACGATGGGCCGCATCCGGCGACGCCCGATCGCCCGGTCGCCGCGACCAACCGGAATCGCTAGCCGCTCGGATCGCGACGGATGGGCAGCCATTCACGCCGACGGCTCGCCATCCACCGTCTCTTGGACCGCAGCGTCCTGCTTCGGCCCTTGCAAAACCGCCGCATGGTCGAATGGTCGCCCGCGTCGCACCAGTTCGCAGGCCACGGCGATCGGCGGCGGAGGAGGGTCCGCCAAGCCATGCCGCTCCAGCAGTCGCTCCAGCGCCGCGGCGGCGAGCGCCGCCTCGTTCTGTCGAACCGATAGGACGCGGTTGGGCAGGAAATCCAGCATCGGGTGATCGTCGAACGTCCCGATGATCGTCTCCGCGGGTATCCGTCCGACCCGCCGCTTCAGCTGGTGCGTCGCGCCTTCCAAAACCAGCAGCGAAGAGCAGATGAATGAAGCCGGCGCGTCGCCGTCCCGACCTAGCGCCCGATCCAAGAGCTTGGCGCCCGAGCTCACGTCGTCCTCGGGAGTCCGGAAAACAAGGTCCCTCCATTCCGACACGCCCTCTTCCAGGCACGCGGCCGAGAAGCCGCGGATACGGTCGGCGATGCTCGGCGATTCCGGGTTCGCACACAGGAACGCGGTGCGAGCCCCGCCCTCTTTCAGTATTTCGCGGGTCAGCTGCAAGCTGCCGGTGAAATTGTCGCTGGCGATTGTGGCGTAGCGCGAGCCTGCGTAAGGGCGATCAATGATCACGACGCCGAGCCGGGCCTTCCTGCCGACGACGCCGCTGTAGTTCGGCTGCTGGCAGGGCGCGACGATCATCCCGTCCACCCCGCGCGCCCAGAGGCTGCGCACGGCGAGGTCCTCCTGGGCCGGGTCCTCGTAGGTGGACGCCGTCAGCAACACCAGTCCGCGGCTGCGGCACAAACGCTCCAGCTCCCCCATCAGGCGAGCGAAGAAGGCGTTGCTGATGTCCGGCACCACCAGCCCAATGGTGTCCGTCCGTCGCAGTCGCAGGCTGCGCGCCGCGTGATTGACGACGTAACCGTAGCGGCGAATGTAGTCTTCCACGACCTGTTGCGTGGACGCGCTGATCCGGTACTTCTTGGCCTGACCGTTGGCGACGAGCTTGATCGTCGTGACCGAGAAGCCGGTGTCGCGCGCAATCTCTTCAATCGACTTTGGCACCCGCTTCTCCGCTCAACCTATTCGTTTCCCTCTCGCGCCTTCCGCGCCGAGGGTCCGCGCCGCCAGGGTCGGCGAACGCCCACTTGCGCGTCGCCTTCTCGGGACATATAGTGCTAACACGTGGTAGCGGCTAGTCAGCCCGCGCAAAGGCGGGCGATCAGGGAAGGAAACGTTCCACACGTCAACCGGCGGTCGGTTAGCGGGGGGCCGGTCGCGCGCCACCCCGTTTGATGGGATCGTCTGCGTCCAAGTTTTGTCGCCGAGCCGATTGCGGCGGGCGGCGCATATTCGACCTGCAAACGACCTTCAGCCGACAACCGGACCAATAGCGCGCTAACGGTCAGCTGCGACCGACGTCCGGGCGCAGCGCCCAAACCTCGGGGGCCTGTTCGGCATACGGGGGAGGGACGGCGATCAATGCACGACGGGGGAAGCGCCTTGGGATCAGGCTCCGCCGACCGGCCGGGCCGGCGGAGCGACGTCGTCCTCGAGGCGTCGGGCGTTTGCAAGTCGTTCGGCGGCATCACGGCGCTGAGCGGCGTCGATTTCGATCTTCGCGCCGGCGAAGTGCACGCGCTGGTCGGCGAGAACGGCGCCGGCAAGTCGACGCTGATGAAGATCATCGCCGGCGTGCATGTCGAGTACGACGGCGTCATTCGGCTCGACGGCGCGCCGGCGCGGTTTGCTGGCGTTCAAGACGCCGAACGAGCGGGCGTCGCCATCATCCACCAGGAGCTCGACCTCGTTCCCGAGCTGACGGCGG
>CAZKHF010000343.1:0-2971 GCA_964552445.1 uncultured Bradyrhizobium sp.
ACATGGTCTGCGGCGCGCCGCCGCACGTCGGGCCGGCGCCTTGCCCGCCGGGCTTTGCCCCGTCCCCGAACGGGCCAGCCTGCGTCCCGGCGCACGGGCCTGCGCCGTTTCCGCCGCCTGGGCCGCTGCCGCCCAAGCCGCCGCTGCCGCCGCCTGTCATCCACACGCCGCCGGGACCGGGGCCGATCTTGACGCCCCCGCCCGTCATCCACACGCCCCCGCTGACACCGCTGCCGACGCCGGGGCCGACGTTGACGCCGCCCGTCATCCATACGCCCCCGCTGACGCCGCTGCCGACGCCGGGGCCGACGTTGACGCCGCCCGTCATCCACACGCCCCCGCTGACGCCGCTGCCGACGCCTAAGCTGACGCCGACCCCGACGTTCACGCCGCCGGTCCTTCACACGCCGCCGGCGACGCCGCTGCCGACGCCCAAGCCGACGCCGACGCTGCCGCCGAAGCCGACGCCGCCGGTCGTCATCCACACGCCGACGCCGACGCCGATTATCGTGCATACGCCGCCGCCGGCGCCGCCGATCGTGGTGCATACGCCGCCGCCGGCGCCGATCGTCGTCCACACGCCGCCGCCGCCGGTCGTCCACCCGGCCCCGCCGCCGCCGAAACCGGCGCCGGGGCCCGGACCTAAGCCGGAGAATCGTCCGCGCTGCGGCGGCCCCAACGAGCCCAAGTGCCCGTGAGCGAACGCGTGGGCGCGCCTATAGGCCCGCCCCGCCTCCCGCCTCGCGACCTCAAACGCTCGGCCCGCGACAGCCGTCGCGGGCTGGGGCGTGCGGTCGCTTTCGCCGAGCCCAGACCGTGACGGCCGCGCTCGCGCCCCTCGTTTCTCGCCGTCATCGAGAACAGCCCGTCGAGACGCCGCGGGCTGGCCGCGCGTAAACGCGGCGTTGACCTCTGCGCGCTTACGCTCCGCGCCGCCTGCGCGTTTGAGGATCAACCATTGCCGATCGCCGCCGTTTTTTCCCACGCCACGTCGTCGGAGGCCGCCGAGCGGCGCGCGCGGCCCGAGGCGGCGCGCGCCTTCGCGTCGGTCGCGGTCGTCGACGACATCGAAGCGGCGCGCGACGCCTGGGCCGAAATCGCGCCGTTGGCCGCCGCGAGCCCGTATCAAAGCTTCGATTTCGCGCGGCTGTGGCTCGCGACCGTCGGCGCGGCGCGAGGCGTCGCGCCGCTGATCGTCGTCGCGCGCGACGCCGCCGGCGCGGCGGCGGCGCTGCTGCCCTTCGGCGCCCGCGCCGTCGGGCCGCTGCGGCTGGCGAGCTTTCTCGGCGGCAAGGACGCCAACTTCAATCTCGGTCTGTTCCGGCAGGGCGCCGTCTGGACGCCGCAAGACCTCGCGGCGCTGCTGACGACGGCGGCGCGCGCGGCGACGCCGCGCGTCGACGCTTTCCTTTTCGTCAATCAACCCGCCGACTGGCAGGGCGCGCCCAATCCGCTCGCCGCCCTTTCGCATCAGCCGAGCCCGAGCTTCGCCTACAAGAGCGCCCTGCCCTGCGACTTCGCCGCCTGGCTGAACGCCCACGCCTCCAAAGACGCGCAGAAGAAGCTGCGCAAGAAGGCGAAGCGGCTCGAGGCGATCGGCCCGCTCGCCCATCGGCGCGCCGCCGACGCGAGCGAAGCCGACCGCCTGCTCGCCGCCTTCTTCGCCCAGAAAAGCGCGCGCATGCGCGCGCTCGGCGTCGCCGACGCCTACGCCGCGCCCGAGGCGCGCGCGTTTCTCTCGGCCCTCGCCCATTGCGGCCTCGAAGCCGGCGCGCCGCGGCTCGAGCTGCACGGGCTCTACGTCGGCGACCGCGTGGCCGCGACCTTCGGCGCGCTCGCCGCCGGCGACCGGCTCAGCGGCCTGTTCCTTTCCAACGACGGCGACGGCGAGATCGCACGCAGCAGCCCGGGCGAGCTGATCGTCCACGCCGTCGTGCGCGACGCGATCACGCGCGGCTTCGCCACCTTCGATCTCGGCGTCGGCGAGGCGCGCTACAAGAACGAAGCCTGCGAGGCGGAGGAACGGCTGTTCGACGGCGCCTTCGCCGCCACTTGGCTTGGCCGGGCCGCCGCGCAAGCGTTTCTCATCCGCCAACGCCTCAAGGGATGTGTGAAGCAATCGCCGCAATCGCTTGCGCTGCTTCGCCACCTGTGCGTCATGTTCTCTCTTTAAGCCGCTTTCTCAATCGCCGCGGCAGGGGTCGCCTCGCCCGAAGCGAGGCCGACCGTCGCGAACGCCGCGCCCTCGAACGCCTCGCGCGCCCGGCGCAGCGCCGCGCGCAGCCGCGCCGCGGGCGCCGCGACGACCAGCGCCGCCGTCGCCGGCAGCGCCGCGGCGACTTCCTTCGATCGCCAGTCCGAGGCGTGCAGCACGACAAAATCGTAGCTCGCGGCGAAGGCGGCGAGCGCCTCCCCCAGGGCCGCGCAATCGACCTCGCCCGTCCCAATCGGAACGATGTCGAGGCGCGAGGAAAGGTCGCGGTGCAGCGCCGCTTCGAAGTTCGCGCGTCCGGCGAGCAGTTCGGCGAGCCCCGCCAGCGCCGGACCGCTCTCGCCGCGATGGTCGACCACGTCGGCGAGCCACTCCTGCGAGACGCCGAGATCGATCAGCGCCGCGCGTCCGCGCTCGGCCAGCGCCCGCCCCACGGTCAAGGCGAGATTCAGCGCGCGATCCGTGTCCTCGCCGGCGATCAACGCCGTCAGCGCCGCGCCGTCGTCTGGCGCCGCTTCGACCAGCGCGTCCGCGAGCGCCTCGGGCGAGGCGAAGGCGTCGGCGAGATCGACGCTCGACGCTTCTCTCGCCGGTTTCGTCTCCGCCGCCGCGGGTTCGACTTCGCGCCCCGCCTCGTCCGACCCGCGCCCGCTCCCGTCGGTCACCAGCGCATGCGCGGCGACCACGCCGAGCGAAACCAGGAGGCCGGCGAGCGTCGCCAGCAGCACGGTCGGAACCTTCTTGGGGAAGGTCGGCGCG
>CAZKHF010000344.1:0-2964 GCA_964552445.1 uncultured Bradyrhizobium sp.
AACCCCTCTCCCGCAAGGGGAGAGGGGAATCAGCCGGAGATACGCGAGAAATCCGCCACGGTGTGAACTGCGTCGCGCAGCTCGCCGAGCAGGCGCAGGCGGTTGAGGCGTAGCGCCGGGTCGTCGGCGTTGACGGTGACGCGCAGGAAGAAGTCGTCGACCGGCGCGCGCAGCTTCGCCAGCGCCCGCATCGCCCCCTGAAAATCCTCGCGCGCGACCCGTTCGCGCGCCTCCGCGCCCGCCGCGGCGCGCGCGTCGGCGAGCGCCGTCTCCTCGGCGAGCGCCAGCGCGCCCGGATCGTGCGCGCCGGCGAAGGCGCCGGCGCCATCCTTCTTCTCCTCGGCGCGGAGGATGTTGGCGGCGCGGCGATAGCCGGCGAGCAGGTCCTTGCCGTCCTCGCCGTCGAGCAGCGCGCCCAGCGCCTCGACGCGGCGCACGATCATAAGCAAGTCGTCCTGGCCGGGCAGCGCGAACACCGCGTCGATCAGATCGTAGCGCGCGCCCTTGTCGCGCAGATAGACCTTGAGACGGTCGGCGAAGAACAGCAGCAGCTCCTGCGGAGTCTCGAGCCGCTTATCCTTCCAGGCCGAGTCAAACATTTCCTGTTTTTGAGCGTCGTCGGGCGTCATCGCCTTGGCTCTCTGGCGAGCCGCCGCCTCGTGGGCGCGCCGCATCGGCTCCGCCAGCACAGCAAGCATCGGCATCCTCAGCCCGTTCTCCAGCACGATCCGGATCACCCCCAGCGCCGCCCTTCGCAGCGCATATGGGTCCTTGCTGCCGGTCGGCTTCTCGTCGATCGCCCAGAACCCTGCGAGCGTGTCGAGCTTGTCGGCGAGCGCGACGGCGACGGCGACCGGCGCGTCGGGGACGCGGTCGTTCGGGCCTTGCGGCCTATAGTGGTCGCCGATCGCGTCGGCGACGCTTTCCTCCTCGCCCTGGGCGAGCGCGTAATAGCGGCCCATCAGGCCCTGCAGCTCGGGGAACTCGCCGACCATCTCGGTCATGAGATCCGCCTTGGCGAGCCGCGCGGCGCGCTCGGCGAGCTTGGAGTCGGCGCCGACGATCGGCGCCAGCTCGCGCGCCAGCGCGGCGATGCGCTCGACCCGCTCGCCCTGCGTCCCCAGCTTCTCGTGGAACACGACGCCCTGCGCCTTCAGCTTCTCCAGCCGCTGGTCGAGCGGCTTCTTCGCCTTGTCCTTGTAGTCGGGCAGCGGCGCCAGGTCGGTGTGCCAGAAGTGGCGCGCGTCGGCGAGCCGCGCGCGCACCACGCGGCCGTTGCCCGCCGCGATCGCCACGCCGCCGTCGCGCGCGACGAGGTTCGAAACCAGGATGAATTTGTTGGCGAGCCGCCCGTCGGCGCCGCTGAGCACGAAGCATTTCTGGTTGGCGCGGATGGTGGCGCGAATCACTTCCGGCGGAATTTCGAGGAACTCCGGTTCGAACGCGCCCATCAAAACGACCGGCCATTCGACCAGGCCGGCGACCTCGTCGAGCAGCCCCTCGTCCTCGATCAGTTCGAGCCCCTGCGCGAAGGCGAGGCTTTTGGCGTCGGCGAGGATGATCTCTTTGCGCCGCTCGACGTCGAGGATGACTTTCGCCTTGGCGAGCTGGGCGACGTAATCGTCGAAGCGGCGGACCCGGATCGCCTGCGGGGCGAGGAAACGATGGCCGTAGGTCACGTCGCCCGCCGCGATGCCGTCGACCGCGAAGGGGACGACCTCGGGCGCCTCGTGCGGGCCGCCGAACGCGCAGACAATCGCGTGCAGCGGGCGAACCCAGCGCAGCGCGTCGGGTTTCGCCGACGCCGCGCCCCAGCGCATCGACTTCGGCCAGGGGAACGCGCGCACGATCGCCGGCAGGACCTCGGCCAGCAGCTCGCGCGTCGCGCGGCCCTGCTTCTCGACCACGGCGACGTAGAATTCGCCCTTCTTGCCGTCGAAGACGATCTTGGCGTCCTCGATGCGGGCTAGTCCCGCGCTCTTGAGGAAGCCCTGGATCGCGCCCGCCGGCGCGCCGACGCGCGGCCCCTTGCGCTCCTCGCGGCGGCGCGGCTGCGCCTCGGACAGGCCGACCACGCTGAGCGCCAGGCGCCGCGGCGTGACGAAGCTCTGCGCGGCCTCATAAGGGAGGTTGGCGTCGACCAGCGCGTTGGTGACGAGCCGCTTCAAGTCTTCGGCCGCCTGCCGCTGCATGCGGGCGGGGATTTCTTCGCTGAACAGTTCGAGGAGCAGGTCGGGCATTCTTTCGTCTCAGCAATTTGGAACCAAAGCGCCGGAGCGACCCTTCTCCCGCTTGCGGGAGAAGGCCGGCGCGCGAAGCGCGGCCGGATGAGGGGAATGGCGCGGCTTGCCCTCATCCGGCGCTTCGCGGCGCCTTCTCCCGCTCAGGCGGAAGAAGGGTTTCCTCCGCCGGCGGTCTTCAGCCAGGCGGCGCCGCAGGCTTTGGCGAGCTCGCGCACGCGCAGGATGTAGCTCTGGCGCTCGGTCACCGAGATCACGCCGCGCGCGTCGAGCAGGTTGAAGGCGTGGCTCGCCTTGATGCACTGGTCGTAGGCGGGCAGCGCCATCAGATGGCGCTCGCCCGCGTCGCCCTTGGCGAGCAACGAGCGACACTCGCTCTCGGCGTCCTTGAAGTGCTGGAACAGGATCGCGGTGTCGGCGTATTCGAAGTTGAAGCGCGAATATTCCTGCTCGGCCTGCAGGAACACGTCGCCGTAGACAACCGCGTCGGCGCCGTCGCGGCCGTTGAAGTTGAGGTCGTAGACATTCTCGACCCCCTGCACGTACATCGCCAGCCGCTCGAGGCCGTAGGTCAGCTCGCCCGACACCGGCGCGCATTCGAAGCCCGCCACCTGCTGGAAATAGGTGAACTGCGACACCTCCATGCCGTCGCACCAGCACTCCCAGCCAAGGCCCCAGGCGCCGAGCGTCGGGCTCTCCCAGTCGTCCTCGACGAAGCGCACGT
>CAZKHF010000345.1:0-2953 GCA_964552445.1 uncultured Bradyrhizobium sp.
AGCGAGCCGAGGTTGGAGCCGAAATTGGCGATGCGCGCGCCCGCCATCGCGCTGATCAGGCCGCAGCCGGCGAGCGCCAGCAGCGCGATCATGTAGAACGAGCCGGCGCCGGGGCCGAACACGCCGTCGTAGAAGCCGATCGCCGGCGCCAGCGTCAGCGCGTAGAGGCGCGGACCGATGCGGGCGCGGCTCAGGGATTCGTCGAGCGGCGGCGCGAAGGCGAAATAAAGCGCGACGGCGATCAGCACGAACGGCAGCGCGTCGACGAGCGCCTGGCGCGGGGCGTAGGGCAGGGCGAGCGCGCCGAACGCCGAGCCGATCAGCGCGGCGAAGGCGGGGGCGGCCATGGTCCGCGCGTCGATCTTGCCGGCGCGGTGAAACGCGAGCGTCGACGAGCCGGAGCCGAACACCGCGCCGAGCTTGTTGGTCGCCACCGCCGCGACCGGATCGAGGCCGGCGAGCGCCAGCGCCGGCAGGGTGAGAAGGCCACCGCCGCCGGCGATCGCGTCGACGAAGCCGGCGACCAGGCCGACCAGCGCGAGCTCGGCGAGAAGGGTGAGCGACATGGGGCTTCCGTCGGCGAGCGCGGCGGGAGCGCGCGCTCGGCGCGGCGATCTGCTAGCCGGGCGACCGATCGGACGCAAGCGGGGCCGCGGCGGCCGGCGTCGGCGCGGCGGCCGGCGCTTTGGAAGCCTTCGTCTTCGCGCCGGCGCGCAGGTCGCGCCAGGAATCGTTCTGCGCGATCATCTGGCGGATGGCGCGGACGTTCTCCGCCGCCGCCTCGGCCGACATGTCCTGGCGGCTCACCTGCTCGGCCTCGGCGAACTTGCCTTCGAGCGCCAGCACCAGCGCGAGGTTGTTGCGGGTGCGCGCGTCGGCGCGCGGGCTCGCGCAGGCCTGGCGCAACGCGTCCTCGGCGAGCGGCAGCTGCTTGCCGAGCGCGTAGGAGAGGCCGAGGTTGTTGAGCGTCGAGGGCTCGCCGGGCGCGATCTTCAGCGCTTCGCGGTAGAAGTTCTGCGCCGCCTCGCGGTCGCCCAGCCGGTCGGCGACCGAGCCCTGCACCGACAGGATCGTCCAGTCGGGCCGCTCCGGCGGGTAGGCGCGGGCCAGCACCTCCTTCGCCTGGGCGAACTGTCCGGCGTCGGCGAGCGCCTTGCCGTAGGCGCCCAGCACCTCGAAATCCTCCGGCGCCTTGACCGCCGCGGCCTGCATCACCGCCGTCGCTTCGCTGTAGCGGCTGAGCGCCCGCAGCGCGCGCGCGTAGTTGATCGAGGCGACCTTCTCGCCGGGATTGGCGTCGTAGCGCTTGCCCCAGTCGTCGGCGTAGGCGCGCAAGGCCGCGTCGTCGCTTGGCAGCGGCTGCTGGGTCGAAGCGATCGCGCCGGCGACGCTTCCGGTGTTGGCGCAGCCGGCGAGCGGCGCGGCGGCGGCGAGGCCGACGAGCGCGACGGCGACGAACGCGCGCCGAAGCGAGGGAAGTTCACGAACAAACGACATCACGGGCCTCTCGGCGCTGGCGTGCCGAAAGCAATAAAACGTTAACGCTAATGGCCAGTTAACGCGCTTTGCGAAGGGACTCGGCGGCAGGGCGGCGCGCCGCTATCATCACCCCGCCGCGCTTTGCGCGCCGCCTGGGAGTCTCGATCTTGACCTTCGCTTTCGCTCCGCCCTCCGCCGCCGCCATTCCCGTCTGGCTCGTCCACGCCGGCAATTGGGCCGAGACGCGGGCGAGCGTCGGCGAGGCCGCGGCGCGCTTCGCCGATGCCTGCGGCTTCGAGCCGAAAGAAGGCCGGCTGCAATGCCTGCCCGACGCCGAGGGCGGCCTTGCCGGCGCGCTGTTCGGCGTCGGCGACAAGGACGCGAAGGGGCGCGACCCGTTCGCGCCGGGCAAGTTGGCGACCGCACTGCCGCCGAGCGTCTACCGCTTCGCCAACGCGCCCCACGAGCCCGAGCTCGCCGCGCTCGCCTTCCTGCTCGGCCTCTACCGTTTCGATCGCTTTCGCGTCGAGCCCGCGCCGCGGCCGCTGCTGGTCGCGCCCGACGGGGTCGACCCGCGCCGCCTCGAGCGCGTCGCCGAGGCGGTCGCCTTCGGCCGCGACCTGGTCAACGCGCCGGCCAACGCGCTCGGGCCCGCGGAGCTGGAGACGGAGGCCGCGCGCCTCGCCGATCGCTTCGGCGCGCGCTTCGAGACGACGGTCGGCGAGGCGCTGCTGAAGCGCAATCTGCCGTTGGTGCACGCGGTGGGGCGCGCCGCCGCCGAGCCGCCGCGGCTCGTCGACTTCGTCTGGGGACGCGCAGACGCGCCCAAGGTGACGCTGGTCGGCAAGGGGGTGGCGTTCGACAGCGGCGGCCTCGACGTGAAGCCGGCGAGCGGCATGCTGCTGATGAAAAAGGACATGGGCGGCGCCGCGGCGGCGCTCGCGCTGGCGCGGTTGATCATGGAGGCGGGGCTCGACCTGCGCCTGCGGGTGGCGATTCCGATCGTCGAAAACGCCATCTCCGGCGCGGCGATGCGCCCCGGCGACGTGGTGCGCAGCCGCAAGGGGCTCGCGGTCGAGATCGGCAACACCGACGCCGAAGGGCGGCTCATTCTCGCCGACGCGCTGGCGCTGGTCGACGAGGAGGCGCCCGAGCTCCTGTTCGACTTCGCCACCCTGACCGGCGCCGCGCGCGTCGCCCTCGGTCCGGACCTGCCGCCGTTCTACACCGACGACGAGGCGCTGGCGGCGGAGATCGCCGCCGCAGCGACGCGCGTCTGGGACCCCCTGTGGCGCCTGCCGCTGTGGCGCCCCTACGAAGAGATGCTGAAAAGCGAGATCGCCGATCTCGACAACGCGCCGGTCGGCGGCTTCGCCGGCTCGGTGACGGCGGCGTTGTTCCTCTCGCGCTTCGTCACCGCCGCGAAGGCGTGGGCGCATTTCGACATCTACGCCTGGAACCCGAAGGCGCGCGC
>CAZKHF010000346.1:0-2953 GCA_964552445.1 uncultured Bradyrhizobium sp.
CCGCGGTGATGCGCGACGGCACGATCTTGCCGCGCTCGGAGATGTAGCGCGACAGGAGCCGCGTGTCCTTGTAGTCGATCTTGGGCGCGTTGGCGCCGCTGAACGGGCAGGACTTGCGGCGGCGGAAGAACGGGCGTCGGGGCGCGGTCGCCATCAGAAAGCTCCGGGTTGGGCGTCGTCGCGCGGACGACGGGGACGATCAGGACGGTCGGGACGGTCGCCGCGGCCGCCGCGACCGCCGCGCTCGTCGCGCTCGCTGTCCTCGCGCTTGCGCAGCATCGCCGACGGACCCGTTTCGTGCTCCGCCACGCGCAGCGTCAGATAACGGATGACGTCTTCATTGAGGCCGAGCTGGCGCTCGAGCTCGACGATCGCCGCCGGCGGCGCCTCGATGTTGAGCAGCGTGAAGTGCGCCTTGCGGTTCTTCTTGATGCGGAAGGCGAGCGACTTCAAGCCCCACGCCTCGACCTTGGACACCGAGCCGCCGTTCTGGGCGATGACGGCCTTCAGTTGTTCGGTCAGCGCTTCGACCTGCGGCGCGGTCACGTCCTGACGCGCCAGATAGACATGCTCGTAAAGCGGCATGGCGAGCCTTTCTCGTTCGTTCGGGCGTCCCGCGCTGAGCCCTCCGAGCCCGTGGAAAGGCTCGAAACGGATCGTTCGAAGGCGGGAACACCGGAAGCCGGGCCTAACGCCCTGCCGCATCCGAACCGAGATTCGGATCCGGCCTTCCGTTCAGCCCCCAGCGGGACGCCTCGGATCGCGCGCTTATAGCCGCGCGCCCGACGAACGCAAGAAAAATCGGCCTCAGGCGGGCGGCGAGAAGCTCATCACCCGGTCCTGGGGAAAATCGTAGAGCTTTCCCGTCTCCGCCCACTCGGGCGCGCACAAGGCGACGATCTTGGGCGCTAGCGCCTCCGGCGGGGGCAGGGTCCCCGGATCTTCGCCCGGCATTGCGGCGGCGCGCATGCGCGTGCGCATCGGGCCGGGATTGACCAGCATGACCTTGATGGCGGAGGTGTTGGCCGTCTCGGCGGCGTAGGTGCGCGCGAGCGCGTCGAGCGCCGCCTTGGAGACGGCGTAGGGCCCCCAGTAGGCTCTCAGCTCCTTGCGGCTCGCCGCCCCCGAGGTGACGAACACGGCGCGACCCGCTTCCGATCGCCTGAGCAGCGGGTCGAGGGCGCGGATTAGCCGCCAGTTGGCGGTGAGGTTGAGGCCGATCGTCGCGTCCCATTGCTCGGGCGAGACGTGATGCAGAGGGGTCAGCGGCCCGAGCGCGCCGGCGGCGGCGACCAGCGCGTCGAGCCGCCCCCAGCGGCGAAACAGCGCTTCGCCGAGCCGGTCGATCGCCGCATAGTCGCCAAGGTCGCAGGGCGCCAGCGTCGCGGCGTCCTCGGCGCCCGGGCGCAGCGCCCGGATCGCGTCGTCGAGCGCTTCGAGCGCCCCTTGCGTCCGCGCCACGGCGACGACATGGACGCCGGCGGCGGCCAGCGCAAGGGCGGCGGCGCGGCCGATCCCGCGCGAGGCGCCGGTGACGACGGCGACGCGGCCGCCGGGCGACGCGGGAGCGGGGTTCATCGGTCTTTCTCGCGTGGTTTCGCCCCGATCAGGTCGAGGCCGCGACCGCATAGCAGGCTTCGCCGCCCGACGCCACGGGCGAAAGGTCGAATCCGCCGCCCCGCTCGGGTTGCGGCGACGCGTCGCGCCGGAGGCGAAAGCGCGGCAAACAGCTTTCCTCGGCGCGGCCTTTTGGTGTAACGTCCCGCCCAGATCGCGGCGATCCATCTCATTTTCGAACCACTTGCGGGGATTGTCGGGGGATTCGCGTCCGCCTCGAGTCCGCGGTCGCGACGAGAGTGTGGGGGGGTGCCATGTCCGATGTGAAGAACGGCCGCCAGCCAGCCATCTCTTCCTCGAACCAGTTGCGGGGATTGTCGGCGGACGCGGGTCCGCGTCACGTCCGCGGTCGCGAAGAGAATGTGGGGGGTGCCATGTCCGATGCGAAGAACGGCCGCCAGCCGGGGCGGACCGTCACCCGCGCCGACCTGTGCGAAGTCGTCTATCACCGCGTCGGATTGTCGCGCACGGAATCGGCCGAACTGGTTCAGGCCGTTCTCGACGAGATCTGCGACGCGGCGGCGCGCGGCGAGACGGTCAAGCTTTCATCGTTCGGGTCCTTCGTCGTGCGTTCCAAGGGGCAGCGCATCGGCCGCAACCCGAAGACGGGCGTCGAAGTGCCGATCCTGCCGCGCCGGGTGATGGTCTTCAAACCATCCAACGTGCTGAAATCGCGAATCAACGCCGAGAACGGCGGCCACCACGAGCCCGCTTGACGCGTTCGAGCCGATCGCCCGCGAATGGACAAGGACCCCGAGGCCTTCCGCACCATCAGCGAAGTCGCTGAGGAGATGGACCTGCCGCAGCACGTGCTGCGGTTCTGGGAGACGCGCTTCCCGCAGATCAAGCCGCTGAAGCGCGGCGGCGGCCGTCGCTACTATCGCCCCGACGACGTCGATCTCCTGCGCGCGATCAAGGACCTGCTGTACGGCGAAGGCTACACCATCAAGGGCGTGCAGAAGCTGTTGCGCGAGCAGGGCGCCGCGGCGGTGGCGAAGTCCGCCTCGCGCGCCGGCGGCGAGGCGAGGGCGCCTCTCCGCGCCGCCCCGCCGGTCGAGCCGGCGCGCGCTGAAGGCCCGACGCCGGAGACGGCCGGCCCTGACGCCGCGCCGGCGCGCCCCGCGCCCGCCTCGCTCGCGACGTTGCGCGCCATCCAGGCCGACCTGCGCGAGGCCGAACGCATCCTCGCCCAGGCGCGCGCGCGTTAGCGGCGGCGCATTGCCAGCCGCGTGGGGGTTGCCTATAAGGCGCTTTGTCGGAGTGTAGCGCAGGCCGGTTAGCGCACTAGTCTGGGGGACTAGGGGTCGCGGGTTCGAGTCCCGCCACTCCGACCATT
>CAZKHF010000347.1:0-2953 GCA_964552445.1 uncultured Bradyrhizobium sp.
GGCCATCCTCAGCGCCGCCACACCTTCGCCAGCGCCCAGTCGCTCTCGGCATTGTCGTTCAGCGTTACAGCGGGCGCTGGGGCCGTTTTCGGCGCTGGCCCCACCGCGCCTGGTTCTGTAACAAGGGCGTCGTCGGCGCGACGCCGGGGTCGCGCGCCGGACAGGCGCGTCGCCGTAAGAGGTGCCGAGATGTCCAGTACGACATTGTTTGTTTGTGTAATAGCGCTAATTGTCGCGGCTGGAGCGCCAGCCTTGGCCGATGACGCCGCCAACGCCAATCCGCCAGCGCCACCGGCCAACTCGGTCATTCAAGTGTCGCGCGGCGACGTTTGGACGTACGACGTTCGCGACGATATCGTTGACGAGCCGAAGGGGACGATCGCTTTCGAGGTGACGAAAGTGACCGACGGCGCGATCGAGACGCGCACAGTCCAGCACAAGCAGGCCACCAGCGCCGAGACGACGAACGCCGATATCTTCGACTCGCGCTGGCGCCTCAAGGACAACAGCAAATTCGTCTATCAACCCCATTCCGACGACAGCGGCGTTCCCGAGGATCTGCAAGTCGGAAAGTCCTGGTCGTTCAAGTTCGAGTCGGTCAGAAAAGGCGCGGCGCAGACGCGAGAATTCGCCGGCGTCGGCAAGGTCGAAGCCTGGGAGCGCGTCACGCTGCCGAACGGCTCCGCCTATGACGCATTCAAGATCGACATCCGTTTTGCGACTTCCACGGCCAACGATCGCAAGCGCGAAACGCACACGGTCATGTGGTTCGCACCGGCGGTCAATCGCCTCGTCAAGCGGATCGACGAGATCCGCGAGAACGGGAAGTTGGAGGACTCGACCGAGCAAACGCTGCGCGAATACAAGCCGGCGCCAAAAACATGAGGCGTGGCCGCCGCGGCCGCGCGATGCGCTCGCTTTCATCCGAGGGGAGATGAGGAATGTCTAAGCTTGCTCGCCTGGCCATGGCCGTCGCATTCGCAGTCGCCGGCGGCTGCGCCGCACTCGCCGAAGACGACACGAAACCGAGCGATCCCAATCCGCCGGTCAATCCCAAGATCGAGGTGTCGCGAGGCGATCGATGGACATACGAGTTGCGCGACGACATCACGGACGAGCTGAAGACGATCCTCGATTTCGCCGTGACCGACGTCACCGATTCCGAAATCGACACGAGGGTGCGCTTCACCAACGCCACGACCAACGCCGAGTCAAACGGCGTGCAAGTATTCGATCCGCACTGGCGGCTCAAGGACAACGGCGTGGCGACGTATCGCCCGGCGCTCGAGCACGGCGGAATCCCGGCGGATATCCAGGTCGGCAAGACGTGGCCTTACAGCTTCGAGATGTCGAGGATCACTCCGCCCGCCAACTTCAAGTTTGTTGGCAAAGCCAAGGTGGAATCCTGGGAACGCGTCGCCGTCGGCAACGGCTTGGCCTACGACGCGTTCAAGATCGTCTTCAACACGGCGGTGACGCCGGTCGTCAACAATCGCAAATTCGAGGAGCACGTGGAGCTGTGGTACGCACCGGCGGCCAATCGATACGTCAAGCAAATCTATGAAAGCCGCCAAAACGGGAAGCTGATCGAAGCTACCGTCCAGACGTTGAGGGACTATCGTCGTCGCGACAAATAACGCTCGTCAGCCCGGTAGATGTCGAATACGCTCATTGTACTGGCCTTGGCGGCGACGCTGTCGATCGGCGCCGGCGGCGAAGCGGATGCGGGCTCGGACTCGGCTGCGCTGAATCTCCAGGCGCCGATCGACGGCGTCGACGCCGCCCGGGGCGACGAGTGGATCTATCTGGCGCAGGATTCGTTGACCGGCGCCACGCTGTCCGAGATCGACGTCGTTGTGGTCGAAAGGCAGGCCGACAAGATCGACGTGCGCATTCGCGTCACCGATCCGAACTCGGGAGCGGTGCGCACCGGCGCGGCGACGTTCGATTCGTTCTGGAGAAGGGAGCCGGACGACATCGGTCCGGGCGACGGGACCCAGGATAGCTGGGGCGTGCGGCCGAACCTGCAGGTCGGGGACGAGTGGAACTACAATTTCCAACGCCAGCTCAACGGCGGCCCGATCATGATGGGTTGGATCGGTCACGGCGAAGCGCTGGGAGTCGAGCGCGTCGAGCTGCCCAACGGCCGTACGGTCGACGCCCTCAAGATCGAGTTCTTCGAACGGCCGTCGGTCGCCCGCTATCGCTTCGAAATGCACGTGGTCGAGTGGTTCGCGCCGGAAATCAACCGCTATGTCCGGCGCGAAATCGAGACGCGGCTGGCGGGCGAGATCACCGAGTCGACGACCGAGATCCTTCAGGACTACGTGCAGCGGCGGTGACGATTCGCTTCCGATCCGCCCGCGCGCGGCTCGGCCGCTCGTCTTAGTATAACAACATATTACTTACGTTGATTATGGGGACACGTACTTTCCCTTTTTACAACCTTCGATCCACTCGCCCCCTCAACAGTCCGACGTCGGCTTGCCAGCAAAACGCTCGCCGCGCGACGAGGCGGCGGAAATTTGTCACGCAAGCCCTTGAAAGAAAACACGCGCGCCGGAAAATGGCGCCGGCTTTGGCCGGTTCGGCCGGGGCGCGCGACCGGCCCCAGCCCTAATAGAACCCGACCGGAAAATACTTGAGATAGATCTCGGCGTAAGCGCCGCGCGCGGCGAGGCGGGCGAGCGCCCAGTCCATCGCGCGGCGCAGGTCGGCGTCCTCCTTGCGCACGGCGATGCCGACGCCTTCGCCGAAATAGCGGCTCTCGGTGTAGGGCCCGCCCTTGAAGGCGCAGCAGCCGCCCGATTCTTCGCCCGCCAGCCACACCGCGAGCGTCAGCCCGTCGGCGAAGACCGCATCGACCGCGCCGGCGCGCAGCGCTTCGTGCATCGCGGCGAAATTAGATCGGAAGAGCACACGTCTGAACTCCAGTCACTGACCAATCTCGTAT
>CAZKHF010000348.1:0-2951 GCA_964552445.1 uncultured Bradyrhizobium sp.
ACGTCGGCGCCGCGGGTGATCTTGGCCTCCTGATCGGCGAACGACACGCCGCCGATCAGCAGCGCGACGTTGAGCTTGTGGTTGACGCCGTAGCGGACGAACGCCTCCTCGACCTGGGCGGCGAGCTCGCGCGTCGGCTCGAGGATCAACGTGCGCGGCATTCGCGCGCGGGCGCGGCCCTTCTCCAGCGCGCACAGCATCGGCAGGGTGAACGCGGCGGTCTTACCGGTTCCGGTCTGCGCGATTCCGAGCAGGTCGCGTCCTTGCAGGACGTAGGGGATCGCTTGTTCTTGAATTGGCGTCGGCGTTTCGTAGCCGGACGCTTGGACGGCGGCGAGCACTTTCTCGCTCAGGCCGAGTTCATCAAATCGCATCGGTTCTCACAGGGAATGGAGACGTTCGACAGGGGCGCGGCGCCCTCGAGGCGGCGCGGCGCGGGCGTCGCGCTTGAGGCGCGGATGTCCTTCGCCCCGCGCCAAGCCGGAGCGTCGACGACGCCCACGACTAAGGGCCGATATAGAAGAAATCCGGCCAAAGTCAATGAACGGCAATGAAACACAGTCAATGGAAGGCGTTGCGTCATCGCCGGTTTAGCCAGCGGCGCGCGCCCGGCCGCAGGGCGAGCGCGAAAACGTCGGCGCGCGCCGCGCCGTCCTCGCTCTGGACGGCCCGCGCGCTTTGGGTTAGCTCTGCCGCCGCTCGCCGATCGGAGTTTCAATGGGACAGAACGTCTCCACGAGCGCAAACGCCAAGCTGGATCGCGGTTTCGACCTCTACGAAGCGGGCGATCTCGACGGCGCGACGGCCGTCTGCGAAGAAATCCTGCGAGCCGACGAGCGCCATTATGGGGCGCTCTATTTGCTCGGCAGCGTCCTCGGAGAGCAAAAGCAACTCGACGAAGCGGCCGCTACGCTCAAGCGAGCGATCGCCGTCGACCCTTCTCGCCCGGTCGCCCATTTCAATCTCGCCACCGTGCTGTGGTGGAAAGGTCTTTATGGCGAGGCCCTCGCGGCGATCGACGCCTATCTGGCGCTGAAACCCGAGAGCGCCGAGGCGTTCGCGCTGCGCGTCGACGCTTGCTCCAGGCTGGGACGCCTCGACGAGGCGCTCGCCAGCGCCCAACGCGCCATCGTCGCGGCGCCCGAGGACCCGGAAGCGCACGACATCCATGGCAAGGCGCTGGCGAAGCTCGAACGCTACGACGAAGCGCGCGCCAGCTACGACCGAGCCGTCGCGTTGGACTCTCGCTTCGCCAAAGCCTACCGCGACCGCGCTTTGGTCTGGCGACGGCTTGGCCGCGACGATCGCGCGCTCGAGGACTTCGCCAAAGCGATGGAGTTGGCGCCGGGGCTCGACTTCCTCGCCAGCGAGATGTGTTATCTTCGCCAGCAGCTTTGCGACTGGCCGGGCCTGGCCCCGCAGATGGCCCGCATTCGCGAGGCCGTCGCCGCGGGCGAGCGGGTGGAGAATCCGTTCGTCGTGTCGACGATCTCGAACTCCGGCGCGCTGAACCGCAAAGCCGCGGAGATGTTCGTCGCCAACGAAGCCAGGAGGTCGCCGCCACCGCTCGCCGCGACGCGGCTCGCCAGCGGCGGCAAGATCCGCCTCGGCTATTTCTCCGCTGATTTCAACGACCATCCGGTCGCGCGGCTGATGGCCGGCGTGTTCGAGCGCCACGACCGGCGGCGCTTCGAAGTGTCGGCGTTTTCCTTTGGCCGCCGGGCCGACGACGACATGCGAAGGCGGCTCATCGCGGCCTTCGACCGCTTCGTCGACGTCCGCGATCGGTCGGATCAGCAGGCGGCCGAGCTGGCGCAAAGCCTCGGCGTCGACATCGCCATCGACCTCAACGGCTTCACCGAAAACCAGCGCATCGGCGTCTTCGCCCGCCGTGCCGCGCCGATTCAAGTCAATTACCTCGGCTACCCCGGCACCACCGCCGCACCGTTCATCGATTACGTGATCGCCGACTCGGTGGTGGCGCCGGAGGAACGCCGCAGCGACTTCTCCGAGCGAGTCGTGCGGTTGCCGAACTGCTACCTTCCTTACGACCCGTCGTCATGCAGGATCGCCGACGAGACGCCCGCGCGCGCGAGCTTGTCGCTGCCGCCGGACGGCTTCGTCTTCTGCTGCTTCAACAACGCCTACAAGATCACCTTGGAGGGTTTCGACGGCTGGATGCGCATCCTGCAGAGAACGTCGGGCGGCGTTCTCTGGCTGCGAATCGAAAGCGAGGCCGCGGCGGCGAATTTGCGCCGGGAAGCTCAGGCGAGGGGCGTCGACCCCGACCGTCTCGTATTCGCGCGCCGCCTGCCGGCGGAGCAACACTTGGCGCGCCACCGTCTCGCCGGCGTGTTTCTCGACACTCTCCCGTACAACGCTCACGCTACCGCCTGCGACGCGCTGTGGACGGGTTTGCCGGTCGTCACGCGGATCGGCGAGACGTTCCCGGGTCGCGTCGCGGCGAGCGCGCTGACGGCGGTCGGGTTGCCCGAGCTCATCACCCGATCGCAGGCCGAATACGAAGCGCTAGCGGTCGAGCTCGCGGCCGATCCCGCGAAACTGGCTGCGATCAAAGCCAAACTGGCGAGGAACCGTCTGACTTCCCCGTTGTTCGACGCCGAGCGCTTCACCCGCGACCTCGAAGCCGCGTTCGAGGCGATGTGCGAGCGCCGTCGCCTCGACCTGCCGCCCGAGGACATCCGCCTCGCGCGCTGAGCGCCGCCATCGGCCTTCGCCACCGCGCGGAGTCCGGTATTAGGATACCGCGTCGAAAATAGGCTGATTTTCCGGTCGATTCCGCATTGACGCGCGCGCGCAATCCCCTCTATACCCGCGCCCCTGACCGGGCGCCGCGTTCGGCGCGCCCTTTTCCAACCGACGGACCGAGACTTCATGTTCGGCAAGACCCATTCGACCAAGACGGCCGACGTCGAGAAGAAGTGGCTTCT
>CAZKHF010000349.1:0-2938 GCA_964552445.1 uncultured Bradyrhizobium sp.
TGGGTGCAATAGGCGGCGCCGGAGCGATAGAGGCCCATCAGCTTGGTGTTGGCGGCGGGATCGAGCCGCGTCTCGAAGGTGAGGGTGAAAGGGCCGCGCGGCGGGTTGGGCAGCGTGAACCCGGACGGGCTCGCCTGGTAGGCCGACGCTTCCAGCGGCGCGCGGTCGAGCGCGACGGCGGCGAGCGTAAGCTCGTCGCCGTCGAGGACCAGCGCCGCTCCGGGGCGGCCCCGCGGATGGGGCCTCAGCGCCAGCGTGGCGACGACGCGCGTCGCCGCGCCCGCGAGAAGGAAATCAAGATCGACGGAGTCGATCAGATAGTCGGGGACCCGGTAGTCCGCGAGGCGCACCGGCTGCTTGTTCGAACCGCTCATTCCGGCCGCCTTTCGCTTTCTCGTCGCGCGCCGCGGCGAATTCACGGGGTCGGCGCGCGCTCCTCCGCCGAGGTAACTGCGAGGCCGCGGTCGCGCAAGGCCTTTCGCAAGGCGGGCGGCGGCGTCCTTCCGCTGGTGAAGACGGCGAGCGAAAGGCCACGCTCGCCCTGCGGCGCGGCCCGCCGGCCTATCAGCGCGTCGACCCGCCGGGCGATCGCCGGCGCGGGATCGACGAACGCCACCGGCCACGGCGCCAGCCGCCGCAGATGATCGGCGAGCAAGGGAAAATGGGTGCAGGCGAGCACGACGTGGTCGGTGCGCCGGCCGCCGCGCTCGACGAAGCACGGAGCGATCTCGCGCGCGATCTCGGCGTCGTCGACCGCCTCGCCGCGCAGGTGACGCTCGGCGAAGCCGGCGAGACGCGGCGCGCCGACCAGGGCGACCTTGCAGTCGCCGGCGAAATCGCGCACCAGCGCGCGGGTGTAGTCGCGCGCCACCGTCCCCGGCGTCGCCAGGACGCTGATCAGCCGCGTCTTCGACGCCAGCGCCGCCGGCTTGATCGCCGGCACCGTGCCGACGAACGGCAGGCGCGGGTAGGCGGCGCGCAGCGGCGGCAGGACGAGGGTCGAAGCGGTGTTGCAGGCGATCACCACCAGGTCGGGCGCGTGGCGGGCGATCAGCTCGGCCATCGCCTCCTCGACCCGCGCCACCAGCGCCGCCTCGTCGAGCGCGCCGTAGGGAAAGAACGCGTCGTCGGCCGCGTAGACGAGCTCGAGGTCGGGCCGCGCCTCGGCGATGCGGGCGAAAACCGTCAGGCCGCCGAGGCCGGAATCGAACACCAGCGCACGCGGGCGGCGCGCGGGAGAGAGCGCGTTCATGGGCGGCAGACGACCCTCGCCACCGCGCCGCGCGCCGCCGCGGCGACCTCGCCGACGTCGAGCGCGACCTTCTGGACGGGCGGCGGCGCGGCGGCGAGGTTGAGGAAGCGCGCGATCGTCTCGACCGCGATCGTCGCATGCGGCTCGGCGAGAACGACGGCGCCGACCCGGCGCGGCGCGCCCTTGAGCGGAGCGACGAGTCCGGCGAGCGCGCCCTGGCGGTCGAACAGCGGCGCGCCGCCGGCGCCGGAATCGAGCGCCGCGATCACCGCCGGCGCCCCCTCGCCCGCCGGCGCCGGCGTCGCCGGGCTCGCTTGAAGCGTGAACTTGCCCGCCGCCGCGGGCGCGACGCTCAGGGCGATCAGATCGTCCGATCCGACGCCGAGGCCCGGCGCCTGGGCGCCGGCGCCGAAATCGCCGCCGATCAGCGCCAGCCCGCTCGCCGCGTCGTAGCGCAGGAGCTTGGCGGGCTTGCCGTCGAGCGAAAGCTCGGCGCAGGCGCCGCTCGGCAACGCGGTCAGCGCCTGGCCGGGCGCGACGATCAGCGCGGTCGCCGCCAGCTCGGCCGCCGCGGCGCTCGGGCTTGCGCTCGGCGCCGGCGACGGGCGCGCCCCAGCGGGCGTCGGCGCCGCCGCAATCACTGGCGTCTTCGGCTGAGCGACGCGCACGAGGTCGTCCGGCGCGCGCCGCGAGGTCGCCTGCGCCTTCCCGGCGCCGCGGCTCGCCGGGGTGTCGGGGAACGGCTCGAACGCGTTGGCGATCGCCAACGTCACGCGGTCGAGGTCGTCCGCGCGCGCGCTGGGGTAGGAGAAGGCGAAGCCGCGCAGCGACGGGTCGTCGGGGGCGTTGGCCGGCGACTGGTCGTAGCGCAGATAGAATTTCTGCCCCTTCTCCTCGCCGGCGACGACGAAATACTCGCCCGCCTTGATCGTCTTGTAGGAGATCTTGCGGCCCGCCGCCTCGGCGGTGAGGCGCGCGTAGAGCGCCGCCAGGCCGAGGTCCGGGACGGCGTCCGGCTTGCCCGGCGCCGTCGGCTTGGCCGGCGTCGAAGCCGGCGCCGGCATGCGGTAGCGCAGCGCCAGCGAGATGGCGCCGTCGTCGCTCTCGAGCGTCGAATCGCCGCTCGACGGCTTGAACTTGGTCAGCAATTTCAACGGCGCGCCGATTCGCACGCCGGAGACGCGGTCGTCGATCAGCTCGAAGCCGACCGCCTCGCGGGCCTGCCGCGTCGCCGCCTTCAGCGCCGCGAGCTCGGCGGCCGAGACGACGCCGTCCGGCGCCGCGCCGACGTTCTGCTGGTAGGCGACGATGGAATCGCGGGTGCGCTTGCCGAAGGCGCCGTCGACCGCGCCGTTGTAGAAGTCGAGCCAGCCCAGGGCGTCTTGCACGGCCTTGCGGTCGGCTTCCGGCATCGCCAGGAACGCCGCCTTCTGCGCCTCGAGCCGCGCGTCCGCCGCCGCCGCGGCGGGGGCCGGCGGGGAAGGCGGAGCGGCGAAGGCCGGCGCCGCGCCGGCGGCCGTCAGGGCGACCAATCCGGCCGCCCAAAAGCGATGCGTCGTCATTCCTGCTCCCTTCGCGTCGCGCCGCCATGCTAGCATCGGCTGTCCCGTAAGCACACCGTCGCCGGTCTCCTTTACCGTCCGGCGGGATCGTCGCGGCCCGAAGCCGCCCACAAGGGTCGAAACA
>CAZKHF010000350.1:0-2901 GCA_964552445.1 uncultured Bradyrhizobium sp.
TGAAGTGGGGCCTGCTCATCGTCTGCTTGGCGGCCTACTACATCCTGCCGTTCGTGCGCTGGGATCGCGGGCCCAACGAGCCGCATCAAGCGATCCTGATCGACCTCGCGCACTCGCGGTTCTATTGGTTCTTCATCGAAATCTGGCCGCAGGAAGTCTACTACTTCACCGGCATCCTCGTTCTCGCGGCGCTGGCGCTGTTTCTGTCGAACGCGCTGTTCGGCCGGGTGTGGTGCGGTTATTTCTGCCCGCAGACGGCATGGACCGACCTGTTCTTATGGGTCGAGCGTATGGTCGAGGGCGATCGCCGCGACCGCATGAAGCTCGACGCGGCGCCGTGGAGCGCCGGCAAGCTCGGCAAGCGCGCCGCCAAGCACGCGCTGTGGCTGCTGGTCGCCTTGGCGACCGGCGGCGCGTTCGCGCTCTACTTCGCCGACGCGCCGACGCTGCTGCGCGGGCTGGCGACGCTCCAAGCGCCGACAGTCGCTTATGTGTGGATCGGCATCCTCACCTTCACCACCTACGCGCTCGCCGGCTTCATGCGCGAGCAGGTGTGCGTCTACATGTGCCCCTGGCCGCGCATCCAGGCGGCGCTGACCGATTCCGAGGCGCTCAACGTCACCTACCGGGTCGACCGCGGCGAGCCGCGCCTGTCGCTGAAAGAGGCGGCGCGCGCGCGCGTCGCCGGCCGGCCGGCCGGCGACTGCGTCGACTGCGGCCAGTGCGTCGCCGTCTGTCCGATGGGCGTCGACATCCGCAAGGGCCTGCAGCTCGGCTGCATCCAGTGCGGCCTGTGCATTGACGCCTGCGACACGGTGATGAAGAAGATTCATCGGCCGATCCGCCTCATCAGCTACGATACCGACGAGAACATCAAGCGCCGGGAGCGCGGCGAGAAGGCGGTCTACAAGCTCATCCGCCCGCGCACGATCTTCTACGCCGTGGTCATCGCGGCGGTCGGCTCGCTGATGCTCTACAAGCTGACGACGCGCCAGAACCTCGGCCTCAGCGTGCTGCACGTGCGCGCGCCGATGTACACCGCCACCCCCAACGACGCGGTGCGCAACGGCTACACGCTGCGCTTCGCCAACAAGTGGGGCGAGCCGCATCATTACGCGTTGACGGTCGACGGCGTCGCCGGCGCCTCGATCAAGAGCGAGGAGGCCGACAAGCTGCCCGACGGCCGGCTGGAAGTCGACGTCGATCCCGACGCGACCGCGGAGGTCCAGCTCTACGTGACCGCGCCGCGGTCGTCGGCCAGCGCCGCCGGCGTCGCGATCGTCATGACCGCGACCGACCTGCAGTCGGGCGAGACGGTGAGCGTGGCCGACCACTTCTTCGGACCGTGAAGGTTGCGCCGATGTGCTGCGAAGGACTAGACGTGATGTTGCTCAACTCGGACGGCGCCATGGCTCGCCGCGGCATTCCCGATCGCCCCGACCTCAGCCGGCCGCTCACCGGGCGCGGCGTGACGGTCCTGCTCGGCCTGTTCTTCGGCGTGATGTTCGCCGCCAACGCGGCGCTGGTCTACGCCGCGCTGAGCACGCTGCACGGCGAGGAGATGGAAAACTCCTACGACGCCAGCCAAGCCTACAACCGGCGCCTCGCCGAGGCGCGCGCGCAGGACCAGCTCGGCTGGGCGGTCAACGTCAGCACCCGCCAGGAGGGCGCGGGCGAACGCGTCGTCGCCGATTTCCGCGACCGCTCGGGCGAGACGATCCCTGGGCTCGAGGCGCGCGCGCGCTTCGTCCATCCCTTCGACCGCAGCGCCGACCGCGAAACCGCGCTGACCTCCGACGGCGGCGCCTACGAGGGCGTCGTCGGCCCGCTGCGTTCGGGACGCTGGACGCTGGTGATCGAGGCGAGCCAGAATGGTGAGCGCAAGTTCTTGAGCGAGAACAAGATCACGCTCGCGGAGAGCGCCGTCGGGGACTAGCGGTTGAGCGACGTCCAGGATCTGTCGTCATTCGTCCGGCGCCCCGCCGAAGGGGTGGCGGCGATCGACCTGGTGGTCGAAGGCGTCCACTGCGGCGCCTGCATCAGCACGATCGAGAAGGGCCTGGCGCGCGAGCAGGGCGTGCGCGGCGCGCGCGTCAACCTGGCGAGCAAGCGCGTCACCGTCGAATGGAACGACGGCGCGCTCGAGCCGGAGACCATCCTCGACAAGCTCTCCGGCCTCGGCTATCCGGCCTATCCATACGCCGTCGCCACCGCCGACAGCGTCGAGGCGACCGAGGAGCGGCGGCTCTTGCGTTGCCTCGGCGTCGCCGCGTTCGGGGCGATGAACGTCATGCTGCTCTCCGTGTCGCTGTGGGCGGGCGCCGCCGACGCGAGCGGCTCGGGCACGCGCGACTTCCTCCACTGGCTGTCGGCGCTGGTGGCGCTGCCGGTCGCCGCCTACGCCGGCCGGCCGTTCTTCGACAGCGCCGCGCGCGCGCTTCGCCGCTTCACCTTCAACATGGACGTGCCGATCACCATCGGCGTCCTGCTGGCGCTGACCCTCTCGGTCGTCCAGACGCTGCAGCACGCGCGCGAGACCTATTTCGACAGCGCCGTGATGCTGCTGATGTTCCTGCTCGCCGGGCGCTATCTCGACCAGCGGATGCGGCGGCGCACGCGCGACGTCGCGGTCAATCTCGCGGCGGTCAAGGCGGAGAAGGCGGTCAAGATCCTCGACGGCGGCGAGACGCGCGAGACGCCGATCGCCGCCATCGCCCCCGGCGATCTGGTGCTGGCGCGCGCCGGCGACCGCATCGCCGTCGACGGCGTGGTCGAGGACGGGCGCTCGGAAATCGACCAGAGCCTGGTGACCGGCGAAACGGCGGCGATCGCCGTCGGGCCGGGGACGATGGTCTACGCCGGCACGCTCAATCTCGCCGGCGCGCTGCGCATCCGCGTCAG
>CAZKHF010000351.1:0-2900 GCA_964552445.1 uncultured Bradyrhizobium sp.
CCCGAACGACCTGCCGCGCCGAATTCTCGCCTTCGTCTTCTTTGGCGCGCTAAAAGCCCCGTGCTCTTGATCGCCGGCGACGCGCGGCCGTCATATTCGTCCGCCACGACTCGCCCCCGACGCTAAAGGAAAGGAATTGCTCGCCCGATGCTCTCGATCGCCCCCTTCTCGACGCTCGGCCGCTTCTGGCGCGGCAATCTGCACACCCATTCGACGCTGTCCGACGGCGGGATGACGCCGGAGGCGACGGCGGCCGCCTATCGCAGCGCCGGCTACGACTTCGTGCAGCTCTCCGAGCATTTTCTCGAGCAGTTCGGCTGGCCGATCGCCGACACGCGGCGCTTGCGCGCCAACGGCTTCACCACCCTGATCGGCGGCGAGCTGCACGCGATGGCGACGGCGGGCGGCGATCTCTGGCACATCCTCGCCGCCGGCCTGCCGCTCGACTTCTCCCGCCCTCGCGCGGGCGAGAGCGGGCCGGAGCTGGCGCGCCGCGCGCGCGAGGCCGGCGCCTTCGTCGTCATCGCCCATCCCGGCTGGTCGCAATTGACGATCGAGGACGGGCGCGCCCTCGACGCCGCCCACGCGGTCGAGATCTACAACCACGGCGCCGCGATGGAGCTCGACCGCGGCGACGGCGCCTATCTGCTCGATCGGCTGGTGGACGAGGGACGGCGGCTCAGCGTCGTCGCGGTCGACGACGCCCACTTCAATCACCCCGACCACGACGCGTTCGGCGGCTTCGTCGAGGTCAAGGCGGAAAGCCTCGACCCCGACGCGCTGCTCGCGGCGCTGAAGGCCGGCCGTTTCTACGCCAGCCAGGGGCCGCGCCTGTACGACGTGCGCGTCGGCCGCGACGAGGTCGCGGTCGACTGCTCGCCAGTCAATTCGATCGCGCTGCTCACCGGCGGGTCGCGCACGCTGTCGCGGGTGGGAAAGCAGATCGTCGGCGCTTCCTTCGACCTCGCCGCGGCGCGCCGCGAGGCGCGGCTCGACGCCGCCGCCGTCAAGTGGCTGCGCGCGGTGGTCATCGACGCCGCCGGCCGGCGCGCCTGGACGAACCCGATTTGGTTCGACGAGGTGGGGTGAGGCGACCGGCGGCGCGCGCCGCCGCGATCGCCCTGCGCTGAGTTGGCGGCGACGACCCCGCGTCAGCCCGCTCCTTGCGCTCCGGCCCGTTGCGCCATAAATCGGGGTCGGCCGGGAACCGGGCCAGGAAAGACGGAAACATGAACGAGACTGCCGGCGCCGGCTCGCCCGGGTGGCGCGCGACCACCATTCTGATGGTGCGCAAGGACGGCGGGGTGGTGATCGGCGGCGACGGCCAGGTCACCGTGGGCGACACCGTGCTCAAGGGCAACGCCCGCAAGGTGCGCCGCATCGCCAAAGGCGAGATCATCGCCGGCTTCGCCGGCTCGACCGCCGACGCGCTGACCCTGTTCGAGCGCCTGGAGAAGAAGCTGGAGCAATATCCCGGGCAATTGCCGCGCGCCTGCGTCGAGCTCGGCAAGGACTGGCGCACCGACCGCTATCTCCGGCGACTCGAGGCGATGCTGCTGGTCGGCGATAAGAATTCCAGCTTCGTGCTCACCGGCGCGGGCGACGTGCTTGAGCCGGAAGGCGACGAGCACGGCTCGGCGATCGCCATCGGCTCGGGCGGCAACTATGCGCTCGCCGCGGCGCGCGCGCTTCTGCCCACCGAATTCAGCGCGGAGGAGATCGTCCGCCGCGCCATGGCCATCGCCGCCTCCATCTGCGTCTACACCAACGAAAATCTCGTGATCGAGAGCCTCTGACCTCATGACCGAACTCTCGCCGCGCGAGATCGTCTCCGAACTCGACCGCTACATCGTCGGCCAGGACGCCGCCAAGCGCGCCGTGGCGATCGCCTTGCGCAACCGCTGGCGGCGGCTGCGCCTGACCTCGCCGATGCGCGAGGAGGTGATGCCGAAAAACATCCTGATGATGGGCCCGACCGGCTGCGGCAAGACCGAGATCGCCCGCCGCCTCGCCCGTCTCGCCGGCGCGCCGTTCATCAAGGTCGAGGCGACCAAGTTCACCGAGGTCGGCTACGTCGGGCGCGACGTCGAGCAGATCGTGCGCGACCTAGTCGAGATCGGCATCGCCCTCACCAAGCAGCGCCGGCGCAAGGACATCGAGGCCAAGGCGGAACTCGCCGCCGAGGAGCGGATGCTCGACGCGCTGGTCGGCCCCGCCTCCTCGCCCGCCACCCGCGAGGCGTTCCGACGCAAGCTGCATATGGGCGAGATCGACGACAAGGAGGTCGAGATCGAGCTGCCGCAAAGCGGCGGCGGCCTACCGATGTTCGAGCTGCCCAATATGCCCGGCGCTTCGGTCGGCGCGATCAACCTCGGCGATATTTTCGGCAAGGGTTTCGGCCAGCGCACCAAGCCGAAACGGATGACGGTCGCCGAAGCGCACGAGCCGCTGGTGGCGGCGGAAGCCGACAAGCTGATCGACCAGGACCAGCTGGTGCGCGACGCGCTGCACGAGGTGGAGAGCAACGGCATCGTCTTCCTCGACGAGATCGACAAGATCTGCGCGCGCGAGGGGCGCGGCGGCGCCGACGTGTCGCGCGAGGGCGTGCAGCGCGACCTCCTGCCGCTGATCGAAGGAACGACGGTCGCCACCAAGCACGGCGCGGTCAAGACCGACCACATCCTGTTCATCGCCTCCGGCGCCTTCCATCTCTCGCGCCCCTCCGATCTGCTGCCGGAGCTGCAGGGGCGGCTGCCGATCCGCGTCGAGCTCGCCTCGCTGACCGAGGACGACTTCAAGCGCATCCTCACCGACACCGAGGCGAGCCTGATCAAGCAATACGTGGCGCTGATGGAGGCGGAAGGCGTCACGCTGAGCTTCGCCGACGACGCCATCGCGGC
>CAZKHF010000352.1:0-2884 GCA_964552445.1 uncultured Bradyrhizobium sp.
CCGCTTGGATCTTCGCTACGCTCGTCTGTCGGTTCATCGCCCGCCCGGCCCTCCCCGCGCGAAGAAAAGTCATTGCGCCCCTACGCGGCTTTCGCGCAAGGGAATTTGCGTCGCGGCCAACGAAATTCCGGCGCCGAGCCTCCTCGGCCTCGCGTAGCGCCAGCGAGGCTGCGCAATTCGCCGCAGCGGCGAATTGACCTCGGTCAAAAGCGGCGATCCGCGTGGCGTCAGCCTGACCTTTCGGCCGTCGCCAAGATCGAAGGGGAGCGACGCGCGGCAGGCGCGAAATGCTGGGGAGGGCCATGAGGGCGGAGGTCGAACAGGCCAACCTGCCGGAACCGATCGAAACGGCGTCGCGCGACGAGTTGGCTGCGCTGCAACTCGAACGGCTGAAATGGACGCTGAGCCGCGTCTACGATCGCGTACCCCACTATCGCGCCAAGTTCGACGCCGCCGGCGTCCACCCCGAAGACCTCGAGACTCTCGCCGACCTCGCCAGGTTCCCCTTCACCACCAAGGCCGATCTGCGCGACAACTACCCCTTCGGCCTGTTCGCCACCCCGCTCACCGAGGTTGCGCGGCTGCACGCCTCGTCGGGCACCACCGGGCGTCCGACAGTGGTCGGCTATTCGCGCGCCGACCTCGACATGTGGGCGCTGGTCATGGCGCGCTCGCTGCGCGCGGCGGGCTGCCGGGCGGGCATGAGGGTTCACAACGCCTTCGGCTACGGCCTGTTCACCGGCGGCATGGGGTATCATGCCGGCGCCGAGCGACTTGGCTGCACGGTGACGCCGGTTTCCGGCGGCATGACCGAGCGCCAGGCTCAGCTCATCGCCGACTTCAAGCCCGACGTCATCATGGGCACGCCGTCCTACATGCTCGCCATCCTCGACGAGATGCGGCGAACCGGAAGCGACCCGCGCCGGTGCAGTCTGAAGATCGGCTTCTTCGGCGCCGAGCCATGGACCAACGCGATGCGCGAGGAGCTGGAGCGGGAACTCGGCATCGACGCTTTCGACCTGTACGGCCTTTCCGAAGTGATCGGCCCCGGCGTCTCCTGCGAGACCATCGAGGACAAGAACGGCCCGACGATCTGGGAGGACCATTTCTATCCTGAGGTCGTCGAACCGGCGACCGGCGCCGTTCTGCCCGACGGCGAGCACGGCGAGCTTGTGCTCACGTCGCTGACCAAGGAGGCGATGCCGGTCATCCGTTATCGCACCCGCGACCTCACCCGCCTGGCGCCGGCGACGGCGCGGACGATGCGGCGGATGGAGAAGATTACCGGCCGTTCCGACGACATGATCATTCTGCGTGGCGTCAACATCTTTCCCAGCCAGATCGAGGAGCAGATCCTCAAGTGCCGCGGACTTTCCCCCCACTACGCGCTCGAACTCGGCCGGGAGGGGCGGCTCGACACGATGAACGTGCTGGTCGAGGCGCGCTCCGACGCGGCCGACCCGGCGACGCGGGCTCAGCAAGCCAAGGCGCTCATTCGCCACATCAAGGCGGTGGTCGGCGTTTCGGTGCGGATCGACGTGGTCGATCCCGGCGCGATCGACCGCTCGATCGGCAAGGCCAAGCGGGTGCTCGACCTGCGTCCGAAGGACTGACTGGCGCGATTCGCCGCAGCGGCGAATTGACCCTGGTCAACGGCGGCGGGCGTCGTCGCGAAAAGCTGCGGCCTTTCGCCCGTCGACAAACGCGACGATGGGTCGCGCCTCCGCAATTTGGCGGACGGACGGAAGCCGGGGGAAACGATGACGGGCCTAACCGGGCAAACGAGCCTGCTCGAGCCGATCGAGACGGCTTCGCGCGACGAGCTGACCGCGCTGCAGATCAAGCGGCTGAAGTGGACGCTCCATCGCGTCTACGAACGCGTGCCCCATTACCGCGCCAAGTTCGACGCGGCCGGCGTCCATCCCGACGATCTCAAGACCCTGGCCGATCTCGCCAGGTTCCCCTTCACCACCAAGAAGGATCTGCGCGACGGCTACCCCTTTGGCCTGTTCGCGATGCCGAGAAACGAGGTTGCGCGGGTCCACGCTTCCTCAGGCACCACCGGGCGGCCGACCGTGGTCGGCTATTCCCAGCACGACCTCGACGTCTGGTCGAGCGTCATGGCGCGATCGATGCGCGCCGCCGGCTGCCGCCCCGGCATGATGGTGCATGTCGCTTACGGCTACGGCCTGTTCACTGGCGGCCTCGGCGCACACGACGGCGCCCAACGGCTTGGTTGCGCGGTGGTGCCGGTCTCCGGCGGCATGACCGAGCGCCAGGTGCAACTCATCACTGACTTCAAGCCCGACGTCGTGATGGTGACGCCCTCATACATGCTCGCCATCGTCGACCATATGCGCAAGGTGGGCCTCAACCCACGCAAGTGCAGCCTGAAGATCGGCATTTTCGGCGCCGAGCCGTGGACCAACGCGATGCGTGAGGAGCTGGAGCGCGAGCTCGACATCGACGCCCTCGACATCTACGGCCTCTCCGAAGTGATCGGCCCCGGCGTCGCCAGCGAATGCGTCGAGACCAAGGACGGCCCGACGGTGTGGGAGGACCATTTCTATCCCGAGATCGTCAATCCGGCGACCGGCGCCGTTCTTCCCGACGGCGAACACGGCGAGCTGGTGCTCACCTCGCTGACCAAGGAGGCGATGCCGGTCATCCGCTACCGCACCCGCGATTTGAGCCGTTTGCTGCCGGGCGTCGCGCGCACGATGCGGCGGATGGAGAAGGTTACGGGCCGCTCCGACGACATGGTCATCCTGCGCGGGGTCAACGTCTTTCCCACCCAGATCGAAGAGCAGATTCTCAAGTGCCGCGGCCTCGCGCCCCATTACGTGCTCGAGCTCGGCCGCGAGGGGCGGCTCGACACGATGAA
>CAZKHF010000353.1:0-2861 GCA_964552445.1 uncultured Bradyrhizobium sp.
CGGTGCAGGTGCGCACGATGCTGCGCGAGAGGCCGCCGATCCGCGTCATCTGCCCCGGCCGCACCTATCGCTGCGACGCCGACCAGACCCACACGCCGATGTTCCACCAGGTCGAGGGGCTGGTGGTCGACCAGACCACCACGCTCGCCCACCTCAAGTGGGTGCTGGAGGAATTCTGCAAGGCGTATTTCGAGACGCCGAAGGTCGGCATGCGCTTCCGGCCGAGCTTCTTTCCTTTCACCTCGCCGTCGATGGAGGTCGACATCCAGTGCCGGCGCGCCGGCGGCGAGATCCGCTTCGGCGAAGGCGAGGACTGGCTGGAGATCCTCGGCTGCGGCATGGTGCACGAGAACGTGCTGAGGAACTGCGGCGTCGACCCCGAAGTCTACCAGGGCTTCGCTTTCGGCATGGGGATCGACCGCATCGCCATGCTCAAATACGGCCTGCCCGACCTGCGCGACTTCTTCGACGCCGATCTGCGCTGGATCGACCACTACGGCTTCAAGCCGCTCGACGAGCCGACGCTGGCGGGGGGCTTGAGCGGGTGAGGCGGCGGACGCCGCCGCAGGCCAGACCCGTCGCCGCGCGCTGCGACGACGCCTATCTCCATGCGACCCTCGCCGACGAGCGCGTCCTGCGCGCGCCGCTGTGGTGGTGTCCCACGCTGCTGGCGGCGAACGCAGCGGAGCGCGCGGCGATCGAATTTTCGCCGCTTGGGCTTCATTGGCCGGCGATCGACGAAGACGTCAGCGTCGCCAGCATCGTGCGCGGATGGAAAGCGCCGGGCGCGAAGCCGAAGCGTGCGGAGCGGCGAGGTTGATCGAGGCGCTTGTCGGCGTTGGGCGGCGAGCGAAGATTTGCAACATAGATTTGCGGCGCTTAATACCAACACTTATAGTCGCCGACCGTCGTCATGGCCGGGCTTGTCCCGGCCATCCACGTCGTGGCGCAACAAATTCGTCTCAGTAACTGGCTGACAACGCGGAGCTTTCTTGAGCTGGTCCCCGGCTGCGGGTCGGCGGGGATGGCCGGGACAAGCCCGGCCATGACGAGTCATTGTCTCTGGTTCTTGGTATAAGCGTTTGATATTACTTTGGTTGCGGCGCGCTGCAGATATCTCGATTTATGCGCACACCCGGTATAGCCCCCTGAGAGATTATAGTTTCGGCATGTTCTTCGTCCGCTGGTTAAGTGCGGCGTTGCTTGGGCGATGCGCAGGGAGGCTCGGAAGATATAATTTCTGACCGTTCAGATATTCGTATGCGGACCCCGTCAATATGTTCGAGACTTCGACCCGCACATCTCCGTCTAGGGGATGAAATGTAATCAGCTGTCGGTCAAAGAGCACGTGTATGTCAGCACGCAATAATAAGCCGTTTTGAACATGGTGCGCTAACTTGCCATGCTCCTTGTACGGAAGAATGTGAGCAGCTTCGAGTAGCAATTCTATTGTACATCCAGTGACAGCGCACCGCCCCTCGTACGCTGCCAGAAGCGATTTTCGGAATTCCTCCTGCCCTTCTCTGAGTTTGCAGAACTTCATTACGCTTTGCCGAAGCGCGTCTGGTGAAACATCAGGCGGGACGAATATTTCGTTGTGAGCAATGGTCGCAGCCGCGCCCCCGTGTTCGTATGCTCTCCCACGCGCCACCTTGCCGACCCAAGGCAATGCGTTACTTGTCTTCCGGATCGCCAATTCAACTCGTTTGCCTTTTACCTCTTCGACACCTTCAATGGTTCCTTGCAGGAATGACATTTCATTCTTTGAGCGATGCAATGCGAAAATAACCCCTTGTCTCAAATGTTCTTTATTGATTGGCCAGAAGCCGGAAATAAAGTGTGTCGCTGTTTCGTTACGAACGTGAAGCGGTCGCCCATGCGTGTCGTTCCGATTGCAAACCATGTGGATGACTGACACGTTAGAGTGGCCAGAGTCGGCGGAATCACGCGCGTCATCTGGCGGGATTACACGAGCGTATTTTTGCGGAGGGACTCTGATCAACCGTCCATTACGCAATTTGAAGCGGCTCGTACTAATTGAAACTGGTATAATGTCTGTCATAACGAGCACGCTCTTCCACGGACGCAACCGCTCACGAGGATCGTTGTCCCACGCTTGTCGGAACGAATCTGGCTTGACACTCGCAGCCAATAATCGATTCTCGAAGTGTTCGCGAGAGAATGGTATAACGTCTTCCACCACCGCCTTATAGTCAACTTCATACCCCTTAATATGGATGAAACCACTTAAAGGAAAATGAAAGCGACGTTTCACTATTGAAAATCCGACCGACCAATATAATTGTTTGTGGTCGCGGAGGTGCTTTATCGCATCGTCTACATTAACCGTCTTTGGGTCTGCGCTGAACAGAATGGAGTCCATGATAGCGCCTCGCAAAAGTCAGCTTCCGTTTTTCTACACAAGAATTGCGCGTCTGTGTCGTGTTGTCAAAGGCGCACAAGCTCCAGAATAGCCCCCGTGCGGCATAGCCGCGCGGATCTTTCGGGTTCGCGTTGGCGTCGCCCGCCGTCTCTCTAAAAAGTCCCCGATTCTCGAGCGAAGAGCCCTGCGTCAAATGTATCGACATTTGCAACACGTCGACGGTCTGCTTGCGGCTCGCGACCGGCCGTGTCGCGGACGCCGCGTCGGAGCCGCAGGCGTCGGACTGTGACCGCCGGTCAAAGACATCGCGTCGGGCCGCTTTGTCCTCATCCCCGAATTGCGGAATCCGGGAATTTGCTGCATCGAATTCCCCTCTGAACGCCCCTGCCCCCAATGAAGAGCTTCCCCGCCTCCGACCTCAAAACCCGCCTCGGCGACATGTTCATGGCCGCCGCTCTCCCCCTCTCCCCGCTTCGCG
>CAZKHF010000354.1:0-2860 GCA_964552445.1 uncultured Bradyrhizobium sp.
GGCGTCGGCTTCCGCCTCGGCGTCAAGCCGCTCGGCGGCGCCGCGACCCTGACCGTGCTGCGCGACGGCAAGCCGCTGGCGCTGCCGCTGAAGCTCGCCGCCGCGCCGGAGACGCCGCTGCGCGACGCGATTCGGCTGAAGAGCCGCTCGCCGTTCGAAGGGGCGCTGGTGATGAACGTCTCGCCGGCGGTCGCCGAGGAGCTGTCGCTCGACAACGTCAGCGAAGGCGTGGTGGTCGCCGACGTCGCCGAAGGCTCGCTCGCCGCCAATTTCGGCCTGCAGAAGGGCGACGTCGTGCTCGCGGTCAACGGCATCAAAATCGCGTCGACGCGCGACCTCGACGCCGTCAGCGGGCGGGCCGCCCGCTATTGGGATCTCACCATCGCGCGCGGCGGCGAAGTGATCCGCTCGCGCATCGGCGGCTGACGGCGCGCCGTCACGCCGCCTTGGCGGCCGGCTTGCCCTTGCCGCGCGACAAGCGGCGCTTCAGCGAGGCCCACAGCGCGCGCATCTCGTTCGCCGCGGCGCCGCTGGGGTTGATCTCGGTGACGCCGAGGCCGTGGCGCGCCGCTTCCTGATAATCGACGCGGGCCAGCACCAACGGCGACAATAAGCCGCCCATCTCCTCCAGCGCGGCCACCGCGTTGTCGACCCGCGCCGATTGTTGGGCCGGCGGGCATTGGTTGAGCAGGAAGACAAAATCGGCGCCGGCCGCGCGCAGCGAGTCGCGCGTCTGCACGCTCGCCCAGAGATCGAAGACGCTCGGCCGCGACGGGATGATGCTGAGGTCGGCTTCGCGCATCGCCGCCGCCGCGGCGGCGCCGTCAGCGCCGGGGGTGTCGAGGATCGCCAGCGTGATCCCCTTCTTCTCCAGCGTGGCGAGCAGGCCGGGCAGCTTGCCCGCGCTCGCAGCGATGACGCCGACGTCGTCGTATTCTCGCGTCTTCGACCAGCTCAACAGCGACGCCTGCGGGTCCATGTCGACGACGCAGACCCGCTCGCCGACATCCTTGGCGGCGACCGCCAGCGAGGACGCGATGGTGCTCTTTCCTGAACCGCCTTTCTGAGTAGTGAATGCGATGGTTCGCATGGGTTCCGTCCTCATCGATTCTCGCGCCGTGGGGCGAATCGCCGCCCGGATCGATAATTGACTTCGCTACGCATATTTGCCGCCATCATGGTTAACAAAGTGTAACGATTACGCCCAAGACGTGGCGAAACCCTCGCTTTTCCGTAGCGACGATGCGTGGGGACGATGACGAAGCGCGTCTTTCTCTGCGTCAGTCGCCGTCGAGCGGCGCGACGCCTTTAGGTTTGCCGTCGACCGACAGCGCGATCTTCTCGATGCGCATTTCGGCGTTCTTGAGCAGGCGGTCGCAATGGGCCTTCAACGCCTCGCCGCGTTCGTAGAGCTTGATCGAGTCGTCGAGCGCGACAGCGCCCTTCTCCAGCTTGTCGACGATCGCTTCGAGCTCGGCGAGCGCCGCCTCGAAGGGCATGGCGGCGATGTCGGCGGGCGCATCAGTCATGGCGGGGTCCTCGTGTCGCGCGGCGGCGGCCGGGCGCGCAGCGTCCGGCCTGCTTAGCGCGGGCGCCTCAGAGCGGCAAGACGGTGGTCTTCTTCACGGTGCGCAGCGTCATCGTCGACTGCACGCGCGCGACGCCGGGAAGCTGGGTGAGGATCTCGGTGTGGATGCGCTCGAAGTCGCTGGCGTCGCGAAAGGCGACGCGCAGCATGTAGTCGGAAACGCCGGCGAGCAGATAGCACTCGAGGATCTCGGCGTGGCGGCTGGCCTCGCGCTCGAACCGGTCGAGCGCGGCGCGGCCCTGCTGGTCGAGCGACACCGCGACGAAGGCGACGCCGGGCAAACCCACCGCGACGGAATCGAGCAGCATCACGTAGCCGGCGATGATCCCGCCCTCCTCCAGCGCGCGCACCCGCCTGAGGCACGCCGATTGCGAAAGGTGCACCCGCTCGGCCAGCTCGGCGTTGGTCAGGCGGCCGTCGCGCATCAGCTCGCGCAGAATCGCCCGGTCGCGATCATCGATTTCGTCAATTCGCATGATCTTTCTCGAATTTTGATTTCGTCCGCACAATCTGCCGATGCGCAAGCGCGCCGGTCTCCCTTCGCAGGGAAATGTCTCCATCGCCGCAGGATTATAGCGCAGTAAGCGGAAAAAAGGAGGTCGTCATGCTGATCGGCGTGCCGAAGGAAATTAAGGACAACGAATTTCGCGTCGGGCTGACGCCCGGATCGGTCGCCGAGCTGACCCACCACGGCCATTCGGTGCTGGTGGAGAAGTCGGCGGGAGTCGGATCGGGCCTCGGCGACGACGAATACGCCGCGGCCGGCGCGACCCTCGTCGATTCGGCAAACGAAATCTTCGCCCGCGCCGAGATGATCGTGAAGGTCAAGGAGCCGCTCGCCGCCGAGCGCAAGCTGCTGCGCCCTAGCCAGATTCTCTACACTTATCTGCATCTTGCGCCCGATCTGGCGCAGACCAAGGACCTTATCGCCAGCGGCGCGACCTGCATCGCCTACGAGACAGTGACCTCGCCTTCCGGCGGCCTGCCGCTCTTGACGCCAATGTCGGAGATCGCCGGGCGGCTCGCGCCGCAGGTCGGCGCTCACGCGCTGGAGAAGGCGCAGGGCGGCCGCGGCGTGCTGATCGGCGGCGTCACCGGCGTGCCCGCCGCGGACGTGGTGATTCTCGGCGGCGGCGTCGCCGGCGCCAACGCGACGACCATCGCGCTCGGCATGGGCGCCAACGTCACTGTGGTCGACAAGTCGATCGACGCGCTGCGCCGCCTCGCCGCCCAGTTCGGCACCGGCTTGCGCACCATCCATTCGACGCGCGC
>CAZKHF010000355.1:0-2848 GCA_964552445.1 uncultured Bradyrhizobium sp.
TCGAATTTCTGGTCGCCGGCCAGGACGCGAGCTTCCAGAACAAGGTCCACCTCGCGGTGGAGGCGGCGGGGTTCGGGGGGAAGAACGGAGACGGCGAGAGCTGAGGGGAGCGGGGGCGGCGGCGCCGCAATTCCAACGAGAGTGGATTGGCAGATGACTGCAAAACCGGACACGCCCATCTACACCCCCGATAACGAGCCGTATCTGGGGCGAGAGTCCCTATGGAGATTCGACGAAGTAATTGTGACGGCGATGGACGTCAACGGCAGAATTGGACCATGGACACATGGTAGGGAATTGAGCCCGCTTCAGCGGGCTGGGGCGGAATTGTTGCCGCATGGGTTCTCGATCGCACTCAGCATCAGAGAGTTGATAAGACAAGGCTACCTAATCTCTGCAGAGATACTTTTGCGACCACTGATAGAACGCGCCGCGGTGGTGAGCTACTTGTGTGAAACACTTGACGCATTGGCGCTTTGGGAGTCCGGGTGGCCACATAAATCGAGACCTCCGCTTTACAAGATGCTCGCTACGATGAGGGGACAGGGCAACACGCGGGACGATGAGGATATTGCGAAACAAATAACGGATCATTTCAACAGTATTATTCATGCAGATCCCATCGGTGCTAGAACCCAAGCTATAACGACAAGCAATGGTCGTCCTGGGTATACAAGTTCAAAGACTCTACGTGATGTCGAAAAATGTGACGAAATTTGCATTCAGGCAACGATGTATCTAATCATACTGCTGGCGCGCGCAACTCAAATCTTTCCGGAGGCAACATACCAACGCACTTAGAGCGATCGCGGCCGCGGGGCCGGCGGCGGTCCACCCAATCCCTGGTTAGATCGCTCGACCCGAAGAGACACCTGAGCGCGCGGAACGGACTTCGCCGTCGATCTCTTGGAGAGCGCCGCTGTTCCAAACCGGAGCGGCTGTCAATGACGCGCCCTTCGGGCGCGCCGCCGGAGGCGGTCGCCGAAGGCGATCATTGACAGTCTCTCCGGTTTGGAATTTTCGCAACCAAGAGATCGACGGCGAGGTCCGTTCCGCGCGCCTCCGCCAACCCCCCGCCCCGTCATGGCCGGGCTTGTCCCGGCCATCCACGCGTTCCCGCGGCGCGCGGCTGACATCGCAAGGCTTTGCGGCCTGCGCAGGCATTCGTCTGAACTTGGAAAGGACGGCCCACACCGCCGCGCGGATGGCCGGGACAAGCCCGGCCATGACGGGGCGGGGGGTTGGCGGCGATGGCGTTCGCCGCTTCGCGCGGGCTTGCCCCGATAAGCGCGAATTACTCCGCCGCCGTCGTCAGCATCAGCGCGTGCAGCGCGTCGCCCATGCGGCCTTGAAGCGCGTCGTAGACCATCTGGTGCTGCTTGACCCGGCTCTTGCCGGCGAAGGCGGGGCTGACGACCTTGGCGGCGTAATGGTCGCCGTCGTCGGCGAGAGGGCGGATCTCGACTTTCGCGTCGGGCAGCGCCTCGCGGATCAGGCGCTCGATCTCCGCCATCGTCATCGCCATCTACTTCGTCTCCTCGCGCGCGCCGCCGTCCGCGGCCGCGAGCTTGGCGAGCACGTCCTTGGCCGGCTCCGAAGCCGGGACGACCACGCCGCCCGCCAGATAGACGTTGCATTTGCTCGTTTCGGTGGCGGCGATCGCCACCACCTGGTCGGGGCGCACGTAGTTGAAGCCCGCCAGCGCCCTCAGCGCCACCATGTTGATCATGCCCGAGCGCCTCCCGGCCCTTCCATGTAGCGAGGCAGCCACGATTCGTAAGCCTCGATCAGCGCGCCAAGCGCGAGCGGCGGCTCGCCGGGCAGCTTGAGCGCCGCGCCGCCGGTCGTCCCGATCCGCCCCGCTGGAACGCCGGCGCCGGCCGCCGCGGCGAGGATGGCGGAAGCGTCCTCGGCGCGCGCCGCGACCACGTAGCGGCCCTGGTCCTCGCCGAACAGGAAGGCGTGCGCCGCGCCTTCGACCGCGCCCGCGTCGATGGCCGCGCCGATCCCGCCGGCGATCGCCATCTCGGCCAGCGCGACGGCGAGGCCGCCGTCGGAGAGGTCGTGGACCGCGCTCAGCCTTCCTTCGCCGATCAGCCTCAGCGCGAATTCGCCGTTGCGTCGCTCGGCGGCGAGATCGACCGGCGGCGGCGCGCCTTCGTCGCGGCCGCAGACGGTCGCCAGCCACGCCGAGCGGCCGAGCCAGCCGGGCGCGCCGCCGATCAACAGCACGGCGTCGCCTTCCCGCTTGAAGGCGATCGAGACCGCCTTGGCCACGTCGGCGATCAGGCCGAGGCCGCCGATGGTCGGCGTCGGCAGGATGCCGACGCCGGAAGTCTCGTTGTAGAGCGACACGTTGCCGGAGACGATTGGGAAGTCGAGCGCGCGCGCCGCCTCGCCGACGCCGTCGAGGCAGCCGACCAGCTGGCCCATCGCGTGGGGCTTCTCCGGGTTGCCGAAGTTGAGGCAGTCGGTGAGCGCGAGCGGACGCGCGCCGACGGCGACGAGGTTGCGCCAGGCCTCGGCGACCGCCTGCTTGCCGCCCTCGAATGGGTCCGCCTCGCAATAGCGCGCGGTCGCGTCGGTGGTCAGCGCCAGGCCCTTGGGGCCGTCGCCAAGCCGCACCACCGCCGCGTCGCCGCCGGGGCCCTCGACCGTGTTGTTGAGGATCAGGGTGTCGTATTGCTCGGTGACCCAGCGCTTGGAGCAGAGATCGGGCGAGCCGATCAGCTTGAGCAGGGCCTCGCCGTTGGCGATCGGCGCGTCGAGCGCCGCCGCGTCGAGCGTCGGCGATTTCGGCGTCGGCGTCCACGGCCGGTCGTAGAGCGGCGCCTGGTCGCCGAGCTCG
>CAZKHF010000356.1:0-2835 GCA_964552445.1 uncultured Bradyrhizobium sp.
GATCGGCGTGCCGGACCTGCTGGCGACGCTCGCGCTCAACTTCCTGCTCACCGGCCTGCAGCTCATTCCCACCGCCGGGCGCTCGATCGCCACCGGCCTCATCCTGCCGAGCGGAGAATCGGCCAACGGCGTCTTCGACCCCGGCTTTCTCGCCATCGGCCGCGCCTATTGGCTCGGCGTCGCGCCGGTTCCGGTGCTGCTGATGCTGGCGGTCGCCGTGCTCGGCTTCATCCTGACCGAGCGCACGCGCGTCGGTCGCTTGCTGTTCGCGGTCGGCGGCAACGAGATCGCCGCGCGGCTCGCCGGCGCGCGCACCGAACGGCTGAAGGCGCTCGCCTACGTCGTGTCGGGGACACTTTCGGCGCTTGGCGGCGTCATCGTCGCCGCGCGCGTCGGGCGCGGCGACATCTCCTCCGGCGCGTCGCTGATGCTCGATTCGGTGGCGGCGTCGCTGATCGGCTTCGCGGTGCTGGCGGCGCGCCGCCCCAACGTTTTCGGCACCGTCGTCGGAGCGATCTTCGTCGGCGTGCTGCTCAACGGGCTGACGATGCTGAACGTGCCCTACTACACGCAGGATTTCGTCAAGGGCGCGGTGCTGGTCGGAGCGCTCGGGCTGACCTACGGCTTCGGGCGCCGACCGGCATGATCCTGCTTTCTCCTCCCCAAAGTGAAGAAGGGCGTTTCCCATGGCTGATCATTTTAGGCGTTGGCCGCTCGTCGCGGCTCTCCTCGCCGCCGTCGCGGTTCCCGCTATCGCCGCCGGCGTCGCCGGCGCTCCCGCGCCGTTCGACCAGGGCGGCGTGAAGCTGGCGCTCGTCACCTACCTCTCGGCCGGCGACTTCTACCAGGCCTACCAGCAAGGCGCGATCGCCCAGGCCAAGAAGCTCGGCGTCGATCTGCGCGTTTTCCCCGGCAAGCAGGACGCCACCGAGCAGCGCAACGAGATCGAGCAGGCGGTCAACCTCGGCGTCAAGGGAATCGTCATCGATCACGGCCTGCCGGAATCGCTGAAGGACGTCGCCCAGAAGGCGCTCGACGCGGGCGTCAAGGTCGTCGCCTTCGACGTCAATCTCGACAATCCCAAGATCCCGCAGGTCGAGCAGAGCGATCACCTGCTCGCCCGCCTGGCGCTCGAACAGGCGATCAAGGAGAACGGCGAGAGCTTCAAGGCGGCCTACGTCTACGTCGCCGGCTTTGCGCCGCTCGACCGCCGCGACGAGGTGTGGACCGAGTTCAAGAACAAGTATCCGGGCATCCAGGAGGTAGCGCGCTTCGGCGTCGTCAACTCGACCACCGCCGCGAGCGTCGCCGACCAGGCGAAAGCGACCTTGCGGGCGCATCCCGAGATCACCGTGGTCTTCGCCCCCTACGATGAATTCGCGCGCGGGGTGAAGCTGGCGCTCGGCGAACTCGGCCTGAACGGCAAGGTGAAGGTCTATTCGGCCGACGTCTCGACCGCCGACATTCGCGAGATCACCGAGAAGGACAGCCCGTGGGTCGCCACCGTGGCGACCAACCCGGCGGTGGTCGGGGCGGTCTCGCTGCGCGCCGTCGCGCTTGCGGTCGCCGGCCAGGACCCGGGCAAGCAGATCATCGTCGAGCCGACCCTGCTCACTCAGAAGGCGCTGCAGGACGCCGGCGTCGCCACCATCGAGGAGCTATCGGCGAAGGTGCCCGCCTTCGGCAAGTCGGCCGCGGCGACCGCTTCGTGGATTCCCGAGTGACGGCTCGGACCGAGAAAACGCCATCGCGAAGCGCGAGCGTCGAAACGTCGGCGCCGAGCGCATAAAGCCTAGCCTGATCGATTCGATCGGGCGGTCGTCGTCGCGAGCGCGCGCGAAGATTCAGCCGCAAGCGTCGCGGGCCGCTCCCGGGCGGCGCGCAACGCCGCGCGCGTCAGGGCCGCGCCGAGCGGGCGACGCGATGTTCCGGCCCGCGCGAGCATTCGCCAAGGGTGGATCGGCGTCTCGACGAACGGTTTCGACCGGGCGAGCGCGTGGCCGACGTCGTCGAGCCGCCGGCGGCGGCGCCGTCGCGCGCGCCGGCGTTCTCGACTTGGCCCGCCGTCCCGGCGAGGGCGATTAGCGCCAATTACATGTATAAGTGCAATCGCGCGGACCTCGTCGCCGCCGCCGGCGGTCGACTCGGTTCGGGTCGCGCCTGGCCGAGCCCGAGTTGACACCGCCCGCCGACGGATTAAGCCCTGCGCTCGCCGATCCGAAGAGCGTGTGATTTGCTCAAGCCGCCGAATCTTCGCCTGCCCTCCGGCTTCGCCCGCCTCTTCGGCGGGGCGAATCTGCGCCTGATTGGGCGACTGCTGTCCGACCAGGGGACCAAGCACTGGCGGGGCTACGCGTTCGCGCTGGCGATGACGGTGATCGCCGCCTGGACCACCACGCTGTCGGCGTGGATCATGCGCGACGTCATCAACCAGATTTTCGTCGCCAAGCAGCTCGAGGCGGTGTGGATGATCGGCGGCGTGATCGTCGCGATCTACACGATCAAAGGCTTCGCCACCTACGGGCAGACGGTGGTGCTGTCGCGGGTCGCCAACAACATCGTCGCCGAGGTGCAGCGGCGCATCTTCGACAAGATGCTGGCGATGAGCCTCGGCTATTACAGCGTCCGCCATTCGACCGAGTTCATCGCCCGCCAGGCGTTCATCTCGTCGTCGGCGAGCGGCACGCTCAATCTGCTGATCACCGTGCTGGCGCGCGACGTGCTGACGCTGATCGGCCTCGCAGGGGTGATGATCGCGCAGGACCCGCTGATGTCGGCGCTGGCGCTGGTCGTCACCCCCGCCGTGGTTGTCGGCATTCGCGAGCTCGGCGGCCG
>CAZKHF010000357.1:0-2822 GCA_964552445.1 uncultured Bradyrhizobium sp.
TCCGACATCGGCATCAGCCGCTCGATCTCTTTCGCCTCGGCGTTGACGTCGGTGCTGGTGGACTCCGCCGGCAGCCCGAAGATGGTCTGGACGACGTCGAGCAGGTTCTCGTCGCCCATGATCTGCAGGCCGGTGGTGACGGTGGGCGCGACGCGCTGGAAATAGAGCGCGAGCTGGACGCCCGGGTCCGACTGGCCTTCGTAGGTCTCGAACTGCTCCTCCACGTAGTCGTTTTCGGTGGCGCTGACCGCGCTCGATGTCGAGATCGAGGAAGCGCCGCTGCCGACGAAGTCGAACGCGGTGGCGAATTTCTTCCAGTTCGAGTTCGAGAGCGTGTTGGCGAGGCTATTGGACTTGGTCACGCCGCCTTCCAGCACCTTGGTCACCAGCCCCTTGTCGTCGACGTACGCGCCGAGCCCGTAAGCCTTCAGCGCATAGGAAAGCAGGCGATAATTACCGACGAAGTCGGAGATCGAGGTGACCTTGCCGATATTGTCGGCGTAATAGGCGGTCGCCGTCTGCACCTCCGGCTCGGAGGCGATCATCTTCTGATAGCGCGTCAGGTTCTGCGTGATCCCCAGATAGGTCGAGGTGGTCGTGCTCACCGCAAAACCTCGTCGCGCGCCGCCGCCCGCGCTCGCGGCGCGCCGTTCTTGGTCCGTTTCGCCGTCATGCTTGGCGCGAAACGGTAAAAGATTGGTTAAAATCGACGGCGTCGTCGCCGGGCGGCCAACGTTGCGCGCCTTGCGCGGCGCGGAACATGTTGGCCGTTGGACGCCGCGGGCGGGACAGCGCGAGACAGAGGCGAAAGGCGCATTCGGCGATGGCGAGCGGAGCGAAAGACAGGCGCAAGCGAGCGTCGACGCGTTCGGCGTCGGAGCGCGGGCGTCGTCGGCGCGCCTGCCTCTTTGGACTGTTCGCGATCGTCATCAACCTCTTCGCGCCGTTGGCCGTCGCCGCCCGGATCCGAGCGGAGGGTTTCGACTGGCGGCTGGCGACCGACGACGCGATCGCCGTCTGCGTCGAAGCGGGCGTGACCGTCGTCGATTGGCGCGGCGGCGGCTCCCATAAGACGTTTTTCCAGCCGCAATGCGCGTTCTGCCTGCCACTGATGAGCGGCTCGGTTCAGCTGCCCGACCCGGACGGGATGTCGTTTCCGCCGCCTCCCGGCGCGGCGATCGCCGTCGCCTTCGCCGAACCGGCGGCATCGATCGCGCCGCTGCGATCGCGGCTCGGCGCGCCGCCGCGCGGTCCGCCGCTCGTCTGACCGCTTTTCGCTCGCCGCGAGGCGACCGCCCGCGCGCCGCGGCTTGAGCCGCGCCGGCGCGGACTCGATTTCCTTTCTCCCTTCCCCGTCATTCGGCGCGCGTCCGCCTGGGCTACGCCGCCACCCCTATGAAAGGCCGCCCATGGACGCCGCCCGGCGCGTCGTCGAAGCGCGCTCAGCCTCCTTTTCCGACGCGGAGCTCGACCGCGCCTCGGCGACCCCGGCCTGGAGCCGCCGCGCATCCGCCCGGCACACGATCTTCGCCGCCGGCGACGCCGCGCACTTCATCTACGAAACCGCCGGCGCGGCGGCGATGATCTCGCGCCGCCTGCCGAACGGCCGGCGGCAGATCATCGACATCGTCGGCCGCGGCCGTCTGTTCGGCTTCGCGCCGGACCGGCGCCACGACTGCACCGCGCAGACGCTCGCTCCCTGCGTGATCTACGCCTACGACCGGGCGGCGATCCGCTTGGACCCGACGATCGCCGCGCGCGCCTCGGCGGCGGCGCTCGACGAGATCCGCCGACTGCGCGAGCTCGTGGCGATGCTCGGCCGCAAGACGGCGATGGAGCGCGTCGCGGCGTTCTTCGCCGCCCTGCTGCCGGAGCGTAGCGCGCTGAGCGCGACCATCGCCGTCCCGATCAGCCGCGGCGAGATGGCCAATTATCTCGGCCTGATTATCGAGACCGCGAGCCGCAATGTCGTGCGGCTGAAGCGCGCGTCGATCCTCGGCGACGAGACGCACGACGAGATCACCGTGCTCGACGCGGCGCGGCTGAGGGCGCTCGCGCTCGGCGAGAGTTGACGGAAAGGACGGCGTTTCGCCGTCCGCGCGAAATCCCCGCGTCGACCGAACCGGTTTGGTCGGGGCCGGCGGCGCCGCGGTCCCAGCGCGCCCTCTTAATCTGAAATGGAGCGGCGCGACGGCGCAAGCCGCGCGGCCGACCTCGGCGGTTTTGGCCCGCCAGCGGCGGTCTCGCCGGCGGCGCTAAGCAATTTCGTCTTGTCTGTGTCAGCGGATGGGTGAAGACTCGCCGCCAAAGCGGGGAGCGGCCCAGGGGCATGAGGCCGACTCCGCCGCGATGGCGATTCAACAGCCAGAGAAGGCGCAAGCCATGACAACTTCCGTCGTTCAACCTCCCAGCGCGGCGAACAAGCTGCTCTGGGCCGCGGTCGCGTTGCTCGGCGCGGTCTCGTTTGCGGTGGTGGCGTTGTCGCGCGGCGAACCCGTCAACGCCGCGTGGCTCGTCATCGCCGCGGCGTGCATCTACATCGTCGCCTATCGTTTCTACGCGCTGTTCATCGCCCGCTGGGCTTTCGACGTCGATCCGGCGCGCGCGACGCCGGCCTATCGCCACAACGACGGCCTCGATTACGTGCCGACGAACCGCTACGTGCTGTTCGGGCACCATTTCGCCGCCATCGCCGGCGCCGGGCCGCTGGTCGGGCCGGTGCTCGCCGCGCAGATGGGCTATCTGCCGGGCACGTTGTGGATCCTCGTCGGCGTCGTGTTCGCCGGCGCGGTCCAGGACATGACCGTGCTGTTCTTCTCGAC
>CAZKHF010000358.1:0-2822 GCA_964552445.1 uncultured Bradyrhizobium sp.
TTGCCGGCCGGGTGTATAATGCAATTGCGGCGCCAAGGAAAGCCTCGGCGCGCGGGTTTTTCGCCTCAGGCCGGCACGATCTGGGTGATCTTGACGATCGTCAGATCCTGCTTGTGGCCGTGCTTGCGGCGCGAATTCTTGCGGCGCCGCTTCTTGAAGGCGATCACCTTCGGGCCGCGGGTCTGCTCGACGATCTCGCCGACCACCCGGGCGCCGGCCACCTTGGGCGCGCCGATCTGGCTCGCCTCGCCGTCGAACAGCGCCAGCACTTCGTCGAACGTCACCGCCGCGCCCGCCGCGCCTGCGAGCGCCATGACGGCGATGGTGTCCTCGGCGGCGACCTTGTACTGCTTGCCGCCGGTCTTGATCACTGCGAACATCGTTTTCTCCGTGTTCCTCCCGGCTCTGCGCGAAACGCCGCGCGGCCGGCTTTTTGGCAGTTGCGACCTGCTGGTCCGCCTCCTTAGCCCCGCCGCTCAGGACGGCAAAGCAAACGCGCGGCTGGAAACGGCCGCGCGACGGAAGCGGCGCGTCCTATAGTCGGCGCCGTAGACGAAGTCAAACGAAACGCCGGCCGCGAGGCGGCGTCTCAGCGGAAGTAATCGCCGTAGATCACCACCGGCCACCCGCCCGGCGGCGGCGACGCGTCGCGCGCGCCGATCTCGATGATGCGCGGGCCGGTCGAGCGATAGGCGGGCCCGAAGGGCGGCGGGCAGAGCGCGACCGGCGCCGGCGCTTCGTCCGGCGTCTCGTCGTAGGCCCACGGCGCCGCGTCGTAGCCTGGAGAAGCGGCGTCGAACCCGGCCGGCTCGTTGCGCCGATCGCGTCGAGCGCCATCGCGCCGCGCCTCATCGATCGCGCGGCGCTCGTGGCCGCGCCAGACGATCACCCGTGGCGCGACGGGCGGCGGCGCGCCGAGGCCCGGCGCGGCGGCGTTCGCGCCGGAGACCGGCAGGCCGAGCGCCAGGATCAGCGCCGCGGCGCCCAAGTTCGTCGATGAAATCTTCATCGTGGCGTTCCTGTCGAGGCCGGCCTCCTCGGCGAGGACCTTAAGGCGCTTCGCGCCGCCGCGAAAGGGGGCGTTAACCTTTCGTCAACCACGCGCGACCGGCGGCGCTCGCCGCCCCGACTTGCGCTCGTCGAGCCGCGACAGCATCCTTGCCGGCGGCGGACGATCGGCGCAAGCGCGCCCGGGCGCAAGCGGCGGGGAATGGATGACGGACGATACGCCTCACGACCTCGCCGCTTGCCTTGCGCGAGTCGAAGCGGCCGGCGACGTCTTCCTCGCCTTCCTCAAGCTCGGCTTGACTTCCTTCGGCGGGCCGATCGCCCACATCGGCTATTTCCGCGCCGAGTTCGTCGCGCAGCGCCGGTGGATTAGCGAGCGCGCTTTCGCCGAGCTGGTCGCGCTGGCGCAATTTCTTCCCGGCCCAGCCTCCAGCCAGGCGGGCTTCGCCATCGGCCTGATGCGCGGCGGCGCGCTCGGCGGCCTCGCCGCCTGGGCGGGCTTCACCCTGCCCTCGGCCTTGCTGATGCTCGCTTTCGCTTACGGCGCGGGCGCGCTCGGCGAGGCGGGCTGGAGCGGCGGGCTCTTGCACGGGTTGAAGCTCGCCGCCGTCGCCATCGTCGCCCAAGCCGCGCTCGGCATGGCGGAAAGCCTCTGCCCCGACCGCCCGCGCGCGGCGATCGCGCTCGCCTCGCTCACGCTGATGTCCTTCGCCCAGGGCTCGCTCGCCCAGCTCGGCGCGATCGCCGGCGGCGGCCTGCTCGGGCTCGGGCTCGCGCGCGGCGCCGGCGAAGCGGGCGCGGACGACTTCGCCCCGCCTGTCTCTCGGCGCGCCGGGCTCGTCTGCCTCGCGCTGTTCTTCGCCCTGCTCGCGCTGTCGTTCGCTCCTGCGCGGGGCCTCGCCGCGCTCGCCGCCGCGTTCTACCGCTCCGGGGCGCTGGTGTTCGGCGGCGGGCATGTCGTGCTGCCGCTCCTGCGCGACGCGGCGGTCGCGCCGGGCTGGGTGTCCGACGGCGCCTTTCTTTCCGGCTACGGCGCGGCGCAGGCGCTGCCGGGGCCGCTGTTCGCCTTTTCCGCCTATCTCGGCGCGGTCGCCGGCGCGCCGCCGGCGGGTCTCGTCGGCGGGGCGTGCGCGCTGGTCGCCATCTTCGCGCCGGGGATGCTGGCGCTCGTCGGCGCGCTGCCGTTCTGGCGCGCGCTCAGCGCCGAGCCGCGAGCGCAGGCGGCGATGCGCGGGGTCAACGCGGCGGTGGTCGGCCTGCTCGCCGCGGCGCTCTACGATCCGCTATGGACGAGCGCCGTGCTGCGCGCGAGCGACTTCGCCGTCGCGGCGATCGGCTTCGCGCTGCTCGTCGCGTGGCGTGCGCCGCCGCTCGTCGTCGTCGCCCTGTCGGCGGCGGCCGGCGTCGCGCTGTCGGTCGCGTGAGCGCGGGTCGTCACTCGGCGCTCTTTCCTTCCTTCGCCTTGCCGAACACCGTCTCGACGTCGATGCGCTCCTCTTCGGCGGGCTTCGGCGGCGCGACGACGGCGCCGAAGACGTCGCTCGGGCTGACCGGCGTCGGCTTGGCGGTGGTCACCTCGGCGGAGACGAGCGTCTGCGCCCGGTCCTCCTCGACCTTGGGGCGGTCCTTGGCGGCGCGGTTGACCTCGAAGTCGAGGTCGATCTGCGAGCACAGGCCTAGCGTCACCGGGTCCATTGGCTGCAGATTGGCGGAGTTCCAGTGGTTGCGCTCGCGGATCGAGTCGAGCGTGTGCTTGGTGGTGCCGACCAGACGCATGATCTGCGCGTCCTTCAGCTCGGGATGGTTGCGCAGCA
>CAZKHF010000359.1:0-2798 GCA_964552445.1 uncultured Bradyrhizobium sp.
GTCACCGGCCGCTTGGCGGGGTCGGCGCCGTCGAGCTGGTAGGCGACATAGGCGACCTCGGCCTGCGGCGCGCCGGCGTCGTCGGTCAGCCGCAGCGAGCCGGCCGTCGCCTTGAACGAAAGCGGGCGGCCGTCGAGGGCGAGCGTGTGGGCGGTGGTCGAATCGGCGGGGAGACGCGGCTTTTCCGCCGCAGGCGGCTTCGCCTCCTTGGCGGCGGCCTCGGCGGGCTTGCCCGGCGGATCAGACGCCGCGGCGAGCGCGGCGAAGGCGGGCGCGACGAGCGCGAGGGCGAGCGAAAGCACGAAAAGGCGCTGCGCGATTCGCATGGACGGTCTCCGCGACGGACGCGCTCTTATGTCGCAGCCCAGTGGCCTGAATTCAATAAGGGGGACGGCGGCGGACGCAATCCGCGCGGGCCGATTCCGCGAGGTCGACGGCGAGGTCCTCGAGCGCCTGCGGCGCGCCCGCTTCATCGCTGAGGCGAAGCGACCCCGCCGCGACGCGGAAGGGACGGTTGAGGCCATTGACCTTCAAAGCGAAAGATGTCGTGGAATAGGCAGGCGAGGCGTCGTCTTCTCATTTCTCCCTTGGCGTCGCGGTCGCCGCGCGCGGCTGGGGAACGGGGCGTCGTCCGCGCAGGCGGCGCCGAAGGCGGGCCGGCGAGCGCACATATAAGTAGGGCCGGGGCGCGCTTTCGTCGCATTGTCGCCTCCGGGTTCTACTTCAATTGGCGCGCCGAAGCGCCGGCGCGGCCGACGAAAAGAAAAATGGCGCGGATGCGAGCGGAGAACCCAGCTATGGGCTATGTCGACGCCATCCTCGAGCCGGGAGAGAAGGTCGTCTTCGAGACCCGGCTGTCGTGGACGCTTTACGGTCCGGCGATCGTCGAAGCGCTGATCGCGCTAGCGCTGCTGATCGCGACGGCGAGCGCGCCAGCCATCGCTGCGTCAGGCATTAGTTTCGGCGTCTTCGTCCTGGCGGCCTTCGTGGCGCTGGCGGCGCTGTTCACCTTCCTGCGCGCCTGGTTCCGCCGCTGGACGACCGAGATCGCCGTCACCGACAGACGCGTCGTGCTCAAACGCGGCTTCATCCGCCGCCACACGGTCGAGATGAACATGCAGAAGGTCGAGAGCGTCGACGTCGACCAGACGCAGTTAGGGCGGCTGTTCGACTACGGCACGGTGACGATTCGCGGCACCGGCAGCACGCTTGAGAGCTTCAGGATGATCGACCGGCCGCTGAAGCTGCGCACGGCGATCACCGCCGGCTAGCTCAGGCCGCCTTCAACAGCCGGTTGACCTCGCTGACGAGTTCGCGCAGGTGGAACGGCTTGGAGAGGATGCGCGCGTCCTTGGGCGCCTTGTTGTCGGGATTGAGCGCCACCGCTGCGAAGCCGGTGATGAACATCACCTTGATCTCGGGATCGAGTTCGGTGGCGCGGCGCGCGAGCTCGATGCCGTCCATCTCCGGCATGACGATGTCGGTGAGCAGCAGCTCGAAGGGCTCCTCGCGCAGGCGATTGTAGGCGGCGAGGCCGTTGTCGAACGAAGCGACGGAATAGCCTGCGTTCTGGAGCGCTTTGACCAGGAAGCGGCGCATGTCGCCATCGTCCTCGGCGAGCAGGATTCGAGCGGAGAGTTCAGCCGGCGCGTTCATTCGGGATCCCCAGAAGCCTCGCAATAATCGCCATCATCGAGTAAAAATCGGGTGAAGGCGCGGAGAATTTATTGCGTTCGGCGTTTCCAGTTAAGGCATGATGGCGCATATGATGAAGACCGGGGCCGCGAGGGGGCCGAGCGGCGAAGAGGAAAACGCGATGGGCGACCACGACTGGGCGGGCGACCCGCTGCTCCAGCCGCCGTTCGAGGTGGTCGAGCCGCGCGTCCTCTCCACGCCGCTGGTGTTCGATTCGCCGCACTCCGGGTCGCGCTACCCGCGCGCCTTTCTCGACGTGTCGCGCCTCGATCCGCTGGCGCTACGTCGCTCCGAGGACGCCTTCGTCGACGAATTGTTCCTGCCCTGCGTCGGCCTTGGCGCGCCGCTGTTGCGCGCCCACTTTCCTCGCGCCTTTCTCGACGTCAATCGCGAGCCGTTCGAGCTCGATCCGCAGATGTTCGACGGCGCGCCGCCCGAGCGCGCCAACACGCGCTCGCTGCGCGTCGCGGCCGGCCTCGGCGTGATCCCGCGGGTGGTCGCCGACGCCCAGCCAATCTACAAGGGGCGCATCCCTGTCGCCGACGCGCTGGCGCGCGTCGACGCTTTCCACGGTCCTTACCATGAACGGCTCGTCGGCCTGATGGCGCGGGCGCGGGCGCGATTCGGCCTCGCCATCCTGGTCGACTGCCACTCGATGCCTTCGACGCTCGCCGAGAACGGGCCGCTCGACGTGGTGCTCGGCGACCGGTTCGGCGCTTCCGCCGCCGGATGGATCGTCGACGCGCTCGAATCGGCGCTGCTGGCGCAGGGCTACCGCGTCCGCCGCAACAAACCCTACGCGGGCGGCCATATCGTCGAGCGTCACGGCGCGCCGGCGCGCGCCCTGCACGCGGTGCAGATCGAGATCAACCGCGCGCTCTATATGGACGAGCGCGCGATCGTGAGAACCGCGCGGGCGGAGGCGCTGTCGGAGGCGCTGCTGGCGGCGGCGGAGGCGCTGGTCGCGCGCATCGTCGAGCAATCAGGCGGCGGGCGGCTGGCGGCGGAATAGCCGCGGAAGGGGCCGGTCAGGAAAGGGGCTGGACAAAAAAAGGAGGCCGCCATGTCGCCACGGCGGCCTGAGTCTAGGGAGGAAACGCCCA
>CAZKHF010000360.1:0-2790 GCA_964552445.1 uncultured Bradyrhizobium sp.
TCGCCTATGTCGCCTACCAGCTCGACGGCGCCGACCCCGCCAAGCGGCCGGTGACCTTCGCCATCAACGGCGGCCCCGGCGCCGCTTCGGCGTGGCTGCAATTGGGCGCGTTGGGGCCGTGGCGGCTGCCGATGCAGGGCCTGACGCCCTCCGCGCCGCCGACCCTCATCGACAACGACGACACCTGGCTCGACTTCACAGACCTCGTCTTCATCGATCCGCCGGGGACCGGCTACAGCCGCATCGTCGCCTCGGGCGACGAGGCGAAGCGGCGCTTCTGGTCGGTCGACGGCGACATCGACGCGCTGGCGGGCGTCATCCGCCGCTGGCTCGCCGCCAATCAGCGGCTCGCCTCGCCGAAGTTCATTGTCGGCGAAAGCTACGGCGGCTTCCGCGGACCGCGGCTCGCCAAGGCGCTGGCGACCGAGCACGGCGTCGGCGTCAGCGGCCTCATCCTGGTCTCGCCCGTGCTCGACTTCTCCGCCTTCGGCGGCGGGCCGTTTCCGCTGCTGACGCGGCTGCCCTCCTACGCCGCCGCCTATCGGGAGAAGAAGGGGCCGGTCAGCCGCGCCGAACTCGCCGACGTCGAGCGCTACGCTGTCGGCGACTACCTCGCCGACTGGCTGCGCGGCCCGCGCGACCGCGCCGCCGTCGAGCGCATGGAGAGCCGCGTCGCCGCGTTGACCGGCCTCGACGCCGAGACGGTGCGCCGCCTCGGCGGCGAAGTCGGCAAGGACTCCTTCCTGCGCGAATTCGCGCGCGGCGAGGGCAAGGTGGTCGCCTTCTACGACGCGACCATCGACGCCTACGACCCCTTCCCCGCCGAACCGTGGAGCCAAGCGCTCGATCCGGTCGCGGCCGGCTTCGACGCGCCGTTCACCAGCGCCATCGTCGATCTCTACCAGACGAAGCTCGGCTGGAAGATCGACGACCCCTACGAGCTGCTCAACGAGGCGGTCGACAAGGCCTGGCGCTGGGGCGAGCGTTTCCGCGCGCCCGAATCGCTGACCGCGCTGAGGCAGATGCTGGCGCTCGACCCCAATTTCCGCGTGCTGGTCGGCCACGGGCTGACCGACGTGCAGGCGCCCTATCTCGCCACCCAGCTCGAGCTCGACCAGATTCCCGACTACGGCGCCCCGGGCCGCGTCGTTTTCCAGATCTACCCCGGCGGCCACATGCTCTACAGCCGCGACGGATCGCGCAAAGCGCTGCGCGACGACGCGCGAAGATTGATCGAAGGGAAGTGAGGCAGACCCTTCTGGGAGCGGCGTTCGACGCGACGGTTCGCTGCTGTAAGTTGGCTCCTGTGAGTTTTGTTGAGCCGCGCCGGCCCTTTGGACCGGACTGCTCAACAAAACTCACAGGAGCGAAACCGCCATCGCCGCGCGCAGGAGTCAATCCTCGCGGCGCTGCGCGCCGCGAGGATTGACTCCTGCGCGCGGCGATGGCGGGGAGGCGGAACCGTCTTTCGGCCGGCGCCTCCGCCTGTCGTTCTAGACGACCGCGCCACCGACGGGTCGGGAATCCCGCGCCGCCGGGGCTGGCGTTCGCCTGGATTCCCGGGCCGACCTTCGATCCGCCGGCAATGACGTCGGCCGACTGCCGCCCCGTCAACCACGCGGGCCGAAATTCCCCGCCCGCTTTCGTTTTCCCCGTCCCGCCCCTTGACGCCCTCTCCCCCAGCTCCTATCTCAACGCCGCCCGTTAGCACTCCGCTTTGTCGAGTGCCAACGACGCTTCACATTCCCTGAACCGGCCGGCGCCGACCCTTTCGAGCGCGCCGGCGAACGCGAGATAGGATGCTCGACTCATGAAATTCCGTCCCCTGCATGACCGCGTCGTCGTCCGCCGCCTGGAAGGCGAGGAGAAGACGAAGGGCGGCATCATCATTCCGGACACCGCCAAGGAGAAGCCCCAGGAAGGCGAAGTGGTCGCCGTCGGCCCGGGCGGCCGCGACGAAGCCGGCAAGCTGATCCCGATCGACCTCAAGAAGGGCGACAAGGTGCTGTTCGGCAAGTGGAGCGGCACCGAAGTCAAGATCGACGGCGAGGAGCTCCTGATCATGAAGGAGTCCGACATCATGGGCGTGATCGCCTGACCGCCCTCCCCCGTTGAAAGCAAGATTCGGCCTGACGGCTGAAGGAGACACGAGACCATGGCTGCTAAAGACGTCCGCTTTTCCTCCGACGCGCGCGACAAGATGCTGCGCGGCGTCGACATCCTCGCCAACGCGGTGCGGGTGACCCTCGGCCCCAAGGGCCGCAACGTCATCCTCGACAAGTCGTTCGGCGCCCCACGCATCACCAAGGACGGCGTCACCGTCGCCAAGGAGATCGAGCTCGAAGACAAGTTCGAGAACATGGGCGCCCAGATGGTGCGCGAGGTCGCCTCCAAGACCAACGACACCGCCGGCGACGGCACCACCACCGCCACCGTGCTCGCCCAATCGATCGTCAAGGAAGGCGCGAAATACGTCGCCGCCGGCATGAACCCGATGGACCTCAAGCGCGGCGTCGACCTCGCGGTCGAGGAAGTCGTCAAGGACATCGCCCGCCGCTCCAAGAAGATCAAGGAATCGGCCGAGGTCGCGCAGGTTGGCGCGATCGCCGCCAACGGCGACAAGTCGATCGGCAAGATGATCGCCGAGGCGATGCAGAAGGTCGGCAACGAGGGCGTCATCACCGTCGAAGAGGCCAAGAGCCTCGAGACCGAGCTCGACGTGGTCGAAGGCATGCAGTTCGACCGCGGCTATCTCTCGCCCTACTTCATCACCAACGCCGAGAAGATGGT
>CAZKHF010000361.1:0-2786 GCA_964552445.1 uncultured Bradyrhizobium sp.
GAACGAAAAGCGAGGAAATGCTCGACCTCCGAAGAACTCCAGTCGGCTCGAAATCCGTAGACGTTCAAATCCTCGACTGCCTGCCGGCCGGCCGGCGCGTAGCCGGCGCGCTGGAGCGTTTCGTTCAGCAGCGCGACGAAGTCGACGGGCTTCGCGTCGCCGGCGAACCACATCGGGATGCTCATGCGAATCTTGGGCGGCTTTTCTTTCGGCAGCGATTGGCGAAAGCGCTCGAAATCGCCGAATTCGCGCTCCAGTATCGCTTTGGCCTCCGCCCGCTGGGCTTCTGAAACGCGGCCTCCGAACGGGATGAATTGAACCGCGCAGTGGCGCCACGGGCCCTTCCGCGGAGCAGCGATCGGCGGGGCCGATGGCGCCGCGGACGACAATTTCGTTTCAGAGGCCTGCGAATTGGAAGGCTGGTCGTCAGGGGTCGAGCCGGTCATTGATCGCCCCTCCAAATGTAGCGCCTTGTGTAGAACGGAATGCCGGCCTGCTGCAACCGCCAATGGAGATAGTAGGTGCGTACGTTGAGACTTTCGCACCCGTCGCAGGCGGCGTCGTAGGCGACGCTGGTCAACCGTCCTCCGAGCGCGTCGACGCCGCCAAGCGTGTAGACCGCGACATCCTTTTCGACCTGAAATGGATTGAGGAAGATGGTGTCGAATTTCGTCGACTTCACCTCGACGCCGACAAGTTCGCCGGTCTCAGGGTCGAGCGCGACGAAGTCGTAATATCGCGGCGTCGGAAATCCAGCAATGTCGACCGCGACTGACTTCCCACCATTGATTATGATAAGACCAAGCGAAGCAAAATTCGCTTCGCTTTCCGCTACGGCGCAGGCGTGCTGATCGTAAGGGCCGCGGCCATTGAAAGGCGCGCCGGTGCGTTCAGCAGCGTCGGCCGAACCGAAGGGATTGAGGTATTGCGTCCAGTTTTCTGAAGCGTCAGTGATCTGCGTCGGTTCAGCGGATTGGGAGTCGGCGGAGCTTGAGGGATGCTCCAGTTCGGGCGGCTGCTCGCTGTCGCTCGCTTCGTCCGTCCAATGCCCGCTCGTCCATTGACCGCTTGGCCGCCCATTCCCCGCCGGCACGCGCGGCTGATCGGGGTTGTGTGCGCGGTCAAGAATTTCCGACGGCGAAGACGCCTCGCCGAGCGCGGCGAGGATGGTCGACGGCGGGACGTCGGCCTTCATCAGCCCATCGGCGATGAACAGCCGCCGCGAGTCCTCGCGCGGATCGTCGAGACGGCCAACGCCGGCGAGCGCCAGGTGAGTCAACGCCAGCGGCGCATCGCCCTCGCGGGCCTTGGCGAGCGAGCGGCGCACGTGGGTCGCGGCCGAAGCGTCGAGCGGGCGGCCGATGGCGACAGAGACCAGCGCGACGGCGCGCTCGCTCTCCGCCGCCTCGTCGCGGCGTTCGTCGCGCGCTTCGGCGAGCTTCGTCCCGGCGCCGAGGATCAGCGCGCCGTCGGCGAATTCGGGCAGCGCCGAGACAAGCGCGCTCGTTCCGCGCGCGGCCCAAGCCGCGCGCAGCGTGTCCAAGAGCATGGCGGCGCTCCGGAGCTGAAGGATTTGCGAATGGCGAGAGGGCGCTGGCCCTCACCCCAGCCCCCTCCCGCATAGGGCGTCCGAAGGACGCCCGTCTTTGACGGGCTTTGCGGGAGAAGGCGACCGGGGGGAAGACCGGCCGGATGAAAGCCCGTCAGAACCGCAGCGGCTGCGGGTTGGCGAGGCTGAGCTTGGTCAGCGCCAACGCGCGCGCTTCCGGCGCGAGCTCGGCGAGGCGTCGGATCGCCTCGTTGACGCCGAACGCCGGCTCGTCGCCGAAGGCGGCGTCGGCGCGCTTCGGCGTCGCACGCAGCGCGGCGTGCGCGGGCGGAGGCCGGTCCTCGCCGACGGCGCTATGGCGCTTACCCGCCGCTGATCATCGCTTCGGCGTCGTCGAGAATGTGGTCGATGAACGATTCTGGCGTAAACCGCGCTGTGTCGAGCGAGTTGGCCATGTATTCGGCTCGCTTCATCAGAACATCGCGCGTCTCCTGGCGCGCGACGCCGAGCTTGGCGGCGAGATAGGCGACGATGGCGGCGCGAATATACCCCGCGACGCGGAACCAGCGCATCGGCCCCTCGTCGCGTTCGGCGAACTCCAGCGATTTCGCGATCGTCGTAATCCCGCCGACGTAAGGAACGAGCTTGTCGCGAACCGGCCCCGCGATCGCCGCCTCCAGCGCGTCGGGCGCGTAATCAAGCGTATTGAGGCTGCCGCGCACGCTCCAGCCGAACAGGTCGCCGATCGAGAACTGGAGCCAACAATGCCAAGGCGGAGGAACAGAGCCGGATTCGCGCAGGCAGCGCAGCACAACCGGATGAGCGTAGCGGCTCTGGCATTGCAGAGCGAAGCGATCGGCCTCGGCGTTGCGCAAGCCGGCGTCGCCGCAAAGGAAGATCTTCGGCGTTCCGTAGGTGTCGAAAGCGAGAATGTGCTCGACGTCCTCAGCGCTCCATTCCGCTCGATATGTGAGTTTGGCGATGCGGCGATAGCCGGCTTGGGCGACCGCCTTGCTGAGCAGGTCGTCGAGGCGCGGGCGCTGCGGCGGCGGTCCGACTTCGATGTTTGAGTCTTCCGGCGGCGGCGGATTCGTCTCTTCACTCATCCCTTGGGGGGCGTCGTTCTTTCGCCTGGGCCTATGGCGATCAGCAATCGCGTCGCCCAGGCGCGTTGCGTCGCCGACAAGGTGCGCGAGACGACGCGCAGCGGACCGTTGATGGCGTTCGGCGGCGTTCG
>CAZKHF010000362.1:0-2768 GCA_964552445.1 uncultured Bradyrhizobium sp.
TCGCCGTTCTACGTCTACGCCTATGCGTTCGGCGATTGCCTGGTGAATTCGCTCTACGGCGTCTACGAGCGGGCGAGCGAAGGCTTCGCCGAGCGCTACCTCGCGATGCTGGCGGCGGGCGGCTCCAAGCATCACTCCGAGCTGCTCGCTCCCTTCGGCCTCGACGCCCGCGACCCGGCGTTCTGGGACATCGGGCTGGGGCTGATCGAACGCATGATCGACGAGCTGGAGGCGTTGGGCTGAGCGGCGCGCGATTGTTGAAAGCCGCCGGCGCGCCCCCTCGCGCGCCGGCTGGGACGATCGGCCGCGACCGCTTCACGGGGGGGCATCGTAAATTTTAATTATCGAGAAACCAATCACCTTTAGGACTAATTCTGCGACCGACGGGGGCCGCCCTCGCCGGGCGGTCGCTGAGGCATGAAGCCGCTCGCTCGCGTCGGCCCTGGCGCCGACATGCCTTCACATTCGCATTCGACCGTTTCGGTCTGACCGTCGCCGTCGAGCGCCGCCGCGGCTCGGCGCGCAGGTCGCGCCGGAGGTCGAGCCCAGACGTTTTTTTTCGCTCGCCTCGAAAGGCCGCGCCATGCCGATTTTCCGATTGCTCGCCATTTTCTCGTCCGAAGCGCCGTTTGGCGCGGGCCGCGGCCCGCGCGCCGCGGCCCGCCCGACGGCGCGGGCGTCGACGGCCGGCGAGGGGAGGGCCGCATGACGGCGAACCCGTCCTCACGGCGTCGACGGCCCCGAAAAGGCCAGTCGGCCAAAGCCGCGTACTACCCCAAGGTGGATCTGACGGGGGTGGCGCGCATCGGCGACGAAAACGAGGCGCGCCTCGTCGAGGAGGAGGAAATCGCCTCGCCGGAGGCTTGCGACGCTGTCGAGGCCGCGCCGCCGCCGAGCGAAGCGGACGAAGCCTTGATCGCGCCCGAGGGTCTCGATTCAGGCCAAGAGGCGCCGCCGGCCGAGGCCGACGCGCCGGCGGACACGATCGTGGCGGCGCCGCCGTCGACGTCGCGCGACGCCGAGAGGGCGGCCGTCATGCTGCCCGAATGCCTCGACCTTCCCGCCGCGACGCCGCTCGCAAAGACGCTGCTCGAGCGTCGAGGCGCGCCGATCGTTCTCGACGCCACGCCGGTGCGCCAGGTCGGCGCCCAGTGCGTTCAGGTGTTGCTGTCGGCGCGGCGGACTTGGGACGCCGACGGGCTTTCGCTTTCGATAATCAATTTCCCGCCCCGGATGATCGAGGACCTGCGACTCCTCGGCTTTGACGCGGCGACCTTCGCCAGTGGAGTGACGCCACGATGAGCATGACGATTCTGACCGTCGACGATTCCCGCACAATGCGCGACATGCTGAAGGTCGCGCTGACCGAAGCCGGCTTCCGCGTCGTTCAGGCGGTCGACGGAATGCACGGCCTCGAGGTGCTGCAGCAAGAAGCGCCGCGGGTCATTATCACCGACATCAACATGCCGAAGCTCGACGGCTTCGGCTTCATCCAGAACGTCCGCAAGGACCAGCGGTTCCTCGGCATCCCGATCCTGGTGCTGACCACCGAGAGCTCGCAAGAAAAGAAGAACATCGCGCGCCGCGCCGGCGCGACGGGCTGGATCGTCAAGCCGTTCGATTCGGTCAAGCTGGTCGACGTCGTGCGTCGGGTGGCGGCTTAACTCGCTTAGGGAATCTTCGAATGGACACGATGGCCGCAATTCGGGAGACCTTCTTCCAGGAGTGCGATGAGCAGCTCGCGGAGCTCGAGGTCGGCCTGGAGGCGATGGAGTCGGGCGCCGCCGACGCGGAGACGATCAACGCGGTGTTCCGCGCGGTGCATTCCATCAAGGGCGGCGCCGGCGCGTTCAAGCTCGACCGGCTGGTGCGTTTCGCCCACACGTTCGAAACGACGCTCGACCTTATCCGCGGCGGCCAGCTCGCGCCGAGCGTTCCGCTGCTCAAGACGATGTTGCGCGCCGCTGACGTTCTCGCCGACCTGGTCAAGGCGTCGCGCAACAACGATCCGGTGGACGAAGCGCGCATGGAGACGTTGATCGGCGAGCTGAAGAGCGCCTGCGGCGTGCCCGCGCCGGCCGCTCCGACGCCGGTCGTTCTGACGCCGAACTTCGATCCGCCGACGGCTGACGACGAGCCGATCGACTTCACGCCGACGATGATCTCGATCGACGACGAGCCGGCGCCCGCCGTCCCGCAGACCCAGCTCTACGTCATCCAATTCACGCCGCGGCCGGAGCTCTATCGCAAGGGCAACGAGACAACGCGCCTGCTGCGCGAGCTCGCGCGTCTGGGCGAGGTCACGGTCGTTTGCGACTCGAAGTCGCTGCCGTCGCTCGAACAGCTCGATCCCGAGGGGGCCTATCTGTCGTGGCGCGCCGAGCTGTCGAGCGACGAAAGCTTGACGACGGTTGAGGAGGTGTTCGAGTTCGTCGTCGACGATTGCGAGCTCGAAATCGAGGCGCGCGCCGCCGCGCCGCAGCCGACGCCCGCCGCACCGCCGGCCCCGACGGCTGAGGCGGCCCCGGCGGCTGAGGCGCCGGCGCCGGTTTCGTCGCCGCCGCTGCGTCTGGTCTCCGGCGGCGAGGCCGACAAGCAGGCCGAGCGCGCCGCGCCGCCGGCGGCCGCGCCGGAGGCCGACAAGGGTAGGGCCGAAGCGCCGAAAAGCGAGGCCGCCGCGACCATCCGCGTCGATCTCGAACGCGTGGACCGGCTGATCAATCTCGTCGGCGAGCTGGTGATCAACCAGGCGATGCTGTCGCAGCGGG
>CAZKHF010000363.1:0-2740 GCA_964552445.1 uncultured Bradyrhizobium sp.
CCTCGGCCTGCCCAACGCCGTCACCGGCATCTTTCAGGGCGTGCTGCTGTTCCTGCTGCTCGCCTGCGACATCCTCATCCTGTTCCGCGTCCGGCTCTCCGGGCCGCGCGCTGCGCCCGCCGGAGCGGCCGAATGATCTTCTTCCTCACTAGCTTCTTCGTCAGCGTGATGGCCGCCTCGACGCCGCTGCTGCTCGCCGGCTGCGGCGAGCTGGTGGTCGAGCGCTCCGGCGTGCTCAATCTCGGCGTCGAAGGCATGATGCTGGTGGGAGCGGTGTGCGGCTTCGCCATCGGCCACCTCACCGACAGCTCGGCGCTGGGCGTCGTCGCGGCGGCGCTCGGCGGCGCGGCGCTGTCGGTGGTCTTCGCCTTCCTCACCTTGACCTTGCTCGCCAACCAGACCGCGGCGGGCCTCGCGCTGACCATTTTCGCGCGCGGCTTCAGCGCGCTGCTCGGCGCCGGCTATGTCGGCGTCAAAGGGCCGGAGCTCGCCAAGCTCAGCCTCCCCGGCCTGTCGCAGATCCCGTTCTTCGGCCGGGTGCTGTTCGGCCAGGACGCGCTGCTTTACGGCTCGTTGGCCATTCTCGTCGCCGTCGCCTGGTTCCTTTACCGCACCCACGCCGGGCTGGCGCTGCGCGCGGTCGGCGATTCGCACGACGCCGCGCACGCGATCGGCTACCCGGTCAACCGCATCCGCCTCGGCGCGATCCTGTTCGGCGGCGCGATGGCGGGCTTGGGCGGCGGCTACATGTCGCTGTCCTACAGCCCGTTGTGGGCGGAGAACATGACCGCCGGGCGCGGCTGGATCGCGCTGGCGCTGGTGGTGTTCGCCACCTGGCGGCCGGGCTGGCTTCTGGTCGGCGCCTATCTGTTCGGCGCGATCATGTACCTGTCGCTCTACGCCCAGGGCCTCGGCGTGGCCATTCCTTCGCCGCTCATCGCCGCGCTGCCCTACCTTGTCACCGTCGCGGTGCTCGCGATCATCGCCCGCGACCGCCGCCGCATCCGTCTCAACCAGCCGGCCTGCCTCGGCAAGCCGTTCTACGCGGGCGCCTGAGTCATGCCGCCGGAAGCCAAAGCGCAGACGGAAGAGCCCAAACCGCCGGGCGCCGAAAGGGCGACGCGGAAAACCCTAGCTTGATGAAAATTGTGGTCGCGCACTAGCCAAGGAGAAACGCGATGGATCGTCGGACATTCAACAAACTGCTGGGAACGGGCGCGCTCGCCGCGGCGGCGACGCCGCTCGCTTTCCGCGGCGCGCGCGCCGCGGAGCCCTTCAAAGTGGGCTTCATCTACGTCGGCCCGGTCGGCGACTTCGGCTGGAGCTACCAGCACGACGTCGCCCGCAAGGAGGCGGAGGCCCATTTCGGCGACAAGATCAAGACCGTGTACGTCGAGAACCTGCCGGAAAACCCGGACGCGGAGCACGTGCTGCTCGACCTCGCGGCCAAGGGCAACAAGATCATCTTCGCGACGTCGTTCGGCTACATGAACTACACGATCAACGCGGCGAAGAAATTCCCCAACGTCTTCTTCGAGCACTGCACCGGCTACAAGCGCGCCGACAATGTCTCGACCTACAACATCCGCTTCTACGAGGGCCGTTTCGTCCAGGGCGTGATCGCGGCGAAGATGTCGAAAACCGGCGTCGCCGGTTACGTCGGCTCAATGCCGATTCCCGAGGTGGTGATGGGCGCGAATTCGTTCCTGCTCGGCATGCGCAGCGTCAATCCGAACGCCAAGCTGAAGCTCATCATGATCAACTCCTGGTACGACCCCGGCAAGGAGGGCGACGCGGCCAAGGCGCTGATCGACCAGGGCTGCGACGTCATCACCCAGCACACCGATTCGCCGGCGCCGCTGCAGGTCGCCGAAAGCCGCGGAATACCCGCCTTCGGCGAAGCGAGCGACATGGCCAAGTTCGCGCCCCACAGCCAGCTCAGTTCCGACGTCAACGTCTGGGGCCCCTATTGCATCAAGCGCATCCAGGCGGCGATGGACGGAACCTGGAAGAGCGAGGACGTCTGGGGCGGCTTCGGCGCCGGCATGCTGAAGATGGCGCCGTTCGCCAACATGCCCGACGACGTCAAGGCGCTGGCGCAGAAGACGGTCGACGACATCGCCGCCGGCAAGCAGAAGATCTTCGTCGGCCCGCTCGTCGACCAGAGCGGCGCGGAGAAGCTGCCCGCCGGCCAGGTGATGGACGACGCGACGCTGTCCGGCCTGCAATGGCTGGTCCAGGGCGTCGAGGGCAAGCTGAGCTGAGGCGACGAGGCGCTGTAGCCGTGCGCGCTGAGCGCGGCGGGGCGCGGCCGGCGGCCGCGCCTACAGGCCGCTTCGCTAGCCGATCCGCATCGTCGCGTCGCGCGCCAGCCGCGGCGCGAGCTTGCGCATGTCGGCGGCGGCGATCGCCACGCATCCCGCCGTCGGCGTCAGGCCGGGGCGGGCGAGGTGGAAGAAGATCGCGCTGCCGCGCCCCTTGCGACGCTTCGTGAAATTGTAGTCGAGCACGAAGACGAGGTCGTAGAGCGAATCGTCGCGCCACATGCGGTCGGCCCCGGCGGCGGGCGGCGGGCGGACCGGGCGATTGTAGCGCCCGCTCGCCGGGTCCTCGCACCAGCCCTGGTCGGACCGTAGCGGCTTGAGCGGCGCGCCGCCCGCCGGCGGCCGCCGCAGATCGGGGCGATAATAGCCCCACAGCAGCCGGAAGCGCCCGGCCGGCGTCGCGCCGTCGCCCTCGC
>CAZKHF010000364.1:0-2731 GCA_964552445.1 uncultured Bradyrhizobium sp.
CATCGAGACGCCGCTGATGTGGATCGACAAGGCGGCGACCTGGCGGCTCGCGCGCGATCTCGGCGGCGAGGCGCTGATCGACATCGTCCGCGAGGACACCCACACTTGCTACGAGGGCGACCGCGCCCATCGCCACGACTGGGGCTACGGCTGTGGCCATTGCCCCGCCTGCGCGTTGCGCGCCGCCGGCTATGCGAAATTCGTCGCCAAGGAGAGCGGGGCTGAGCGCTGCTAAGGTCCGGTCAGCGCGTAGGTGACGGTCACGCTCTCGCTGAGCGTGATCAGCCCCGGCTCGACCGGCGCCGCGGCGCCGGAGCCGACCAGCGCGCGCGCCGCGACGTCGAAGGTTGGGCGCGGGCGCTCGGCTTGGGGGACGATCGACGCCACGCCGCCGAGTTTCACCCCGGCGCCCTCGGCGTAGAGCGCCGCGCGCCGCGCCGCCGCTTGCGTCGCCTTGACCCTGAGCGCGTCCTCGCGCGCCTCGCGGTCGGAGAGGTCGAAGTCGAGGCCCTGGTAGTCGGTCGCGCCTCCCTTCACGACGGCGGCGACGATCGCGCCAAGCTTGTCGATCGCGCGCACGCGCGCTCGGACGGATTCGTAGGCGCGATATCCGGTGATCGCCGTCTTCAGCACGGCGCCGGTCTTGGGGTCGCGCGTCGCCGTCGTGACCGGCGCCAGGCTCAGCGCGGCGGTCTTGAGGTCCTTGTCGTCGATCCCTTGCGCCTTCAGCGCGGCGATGACGGCGGCGGCGGCGTTGGCGTCCTCCGCCGCAGCCTCGTCGGGCGTCGGCCGCTCGACGGCGACGCCGAAGCCGATGAAGGCGACGTCGGGCTTGACCTCCTCGGTCGCCTCGCCGACGGCGACGACGGTGGGGGCCAAGGAACGCGGCGCGCCATCGTCGGCGAAAGCAGTGGCGCAAAGCGCGCAAAGCGCCAGCGGCGCCAGCGCCGCGAACTTGGGCGGCTTCCTCATGGTCAGGCTCCTTTCGGCGGGGGCCGGCGGCGCAAGCCTAACACCGCCGCCGAGCGCCTGCCGAGGGGGCGACCCTTCGCCGCGGCGGCGACGAATTTCCTCGTCCTAACCTGGCCTTAACCTTAACGGGCCCTAATAAGCGAAGCGGCTGCGCGTGGTTCGAGTTTCGTTGACGCCCATACATGCCCATGCTATCCCAAGTCATCCCGCATAGAGGCCGATCGGCCGATCGGTCCGCGGCGCACGCGAGGTCGCCGGCGGCGCGTCGTCCGGCGCGGGTCGGCGGGGCAGGGCTGAGCCGTGGACCGCTTCCTATCCCATTTCACCAATCGTTTCGACGCCAAAGGTCGCGTCTCGGTGCCGGCGTCGTTCCGCGCGGTGCTGGCGAAGGACGGCTTCGACGGCGTCTTCGTCCACCCCTGCCTCGACGCGCCGGCGCTCGATTGCGGCGGCAACCTGCTGCTCGGCGAGATCAACGCGCTCTTGGAGTCGATGCCGCCCTATTCGCGCGAGCGCGAGGACCTGGCGACGGCGCTATTCGGCACCAGCGAGGTGCTGCATCCCGATTCCGAAGGCCGCATTCTGCTCAGCGAACGCGTGCGCGCCTTGCTCGGTCTGCGCGACGAAGCGGCGTTCGTCGGCCACGGCCACAAGTTTCAGATCTGGGAGCCGGCCCGTTTCGCCGCCCACCTCGAGGAGGCCACCTTGCGGGTGCGGCGCCTGCGGGCCGAGCTCACGGAACGGGCGGCGCGCGCCGCCCCGTCGGGAGCGCGGGAATGATGGCGGGTCGCGGCGCGGAAACCGTCGCCGCCGGCGGACCGGCCCGTCACGTTCCCGTGCTGCTCGCCGAAGCGCTCGGCGCGCTGGCGGTTCGCCCCAGCGGCGTCTATCTCGACGGCACTTTCGGCGCCGGGGGCTATTCGCGGGCGCTGATCGAGCGCGGCGCGCGGGTGATCGCCGTCGACCGCGATCCCGACGCGATCGCCGCGGGGGCCGAGCTGGTCGCCGCGTCCGGCGGGCGGCTGACGCTCATCGAAGGCCGCTTCGGCGACCTCGACGCGATCGCCGAGCGGCTCGGCCTGGCGCCGCTCGACGGCGTCGTCCTCGACGTCGGCGTGTCTTCGACCCAGCTCGACGAAGCCGAGCGCGGCTTCTCGCTGCGCCGCGATGCGCCGCTCGACATGCGCATGGAGAAGAAGGGCCGCAGCGCCGCCGATATCCTGCGCGAGGAGGACGAAGACGCGATCGCCGACATCCTCTACCGCTTTGGCGAGGAGCGCGCGTCGCGACGCATCGCCCGCGCCATCGTCGCCGACCGAGAGCGCGCGCCTTACGTTTCGACATTGCAGCTCGCCGAGATGGTCGCGCGCGTCGCTCGGGCGCGGCCGGGCGAGGCGACCCATCCCGCCACCCGGGTCTTCCAGGCGCTGCGCATCGCCGTCAATGACGAACTCGGGCAGTTGCTCGCCGGCATCGAGGCGGCGGAGCGCGCGCTCAAGCCGGGCGGCCGGCTCGCCGTCGTGACCTTTCATTCGCTCGAGGACCGCATCGTCAAGCAGTTCCTCGCCCGCCGCTCCGGCCGCGGGCAGGCGGCGTCGCGGCCGTTGCCGGGCGAGCCGCCGCGTCCCGCGCCGACTTTCGTCGTTCCCGCGGGTCAGCCGATCGCGCCCGGCGAAGCCGAGCGCGCCGCCAACCCGCGCGCGCGTTCGGCCAAGCTGCGCTTCGCCGAGCGCCTCGCCGCGCCGCCGCTTCCGCGCGA
>CAZKHF010000365.1:0-2706 GCA_964552445.1 uncultured Bradyrhizobium sp.
TCGACGGCGACGTCGACGGCATGGTCCACCTCTCCGACCTCGACTGGTCGAAGCCCGGCGAGCAGGCGATCGAAGCCTACAAGAAGGGCGACAAGGTCCAGGCCAAGGTGCTCGACGTCGACATCGAGAAGGAGCGCATCGCCCTCGGCGTCAAGCAGCTCGCCAGCGATCCCTTCTCCGCCCACAAGGCGGGCGAGGAAGGCGAGGGCGAGCTGCGCAAGGGCTCGGTCGTCACCTGCGAGGTGATCGAAGTCAAGGACGGCGGCCTCGAGGTGAAGATCGCCGGCAGCGACCTCGCCGCCTTCATCAAGCGCAGCGAGCTCGCGCGCGACCGCGCCGACCAACGCCCCGAGCGCTTCTCGGTCGGCGAGAAGGTCGACGCGCGCATCACCCAGCTCGACCGCCGCGCCCACAAGATCGCGGTGTCGATCAAGGCGCTCGAGGTCGCCGAAGAGAAGGAGGCGATCGCCCAGTACGGCTCGGCCGATTCCGGGGCTTCGCTCGGCGACATCCTCGGCGCCGCGCTGAAGGCGCGCGACAAGGCGGAAAAGGCGAAGTAGGCCGCCGCCCTTTTGATCCGCCGCCCCCTCTCGCGCGCCGCGCGAGAGGGGGCGAAGGCTCCCGCGAGGCCCATCGGCGCGGGCGGCGCGCCGTATTACGGTGACAGTGCATGCTATTGCGCTGGGCTCAGCGAGCCGCTATCAGCAAACCATGGCCCGCCTCGCTCGCCTCGTCATCCCCGGCTTGCCCTACCTCGTCACCCAACGCGGCGACGGGGGGCGGAGGGTGTTCTTCTCGGACGAGGATTACGCTTGCTACCGCGACCTTCTCGCTGAGGCGACGCAGGAGGCGCGGGTGGCGGTGTGGGTCTGGTGTCTGCTGCCCAATCATGTTCATCTCATCCTCTGTCCCGACGACGAGGACGGGTTGCGGCGGGCGCTGGCGCGCGCCGATCGACGTTACGCCGGCCTGGTTCATGCGCGGCAGCGGCGCACCGGGCATTTTTGGCAGGGGCGTTATGGCGCGGTGGCGATGGACGAGGACCATCTCGCCGCGGCCTACCGCTACGTGACGCTCAACCCGGCGCGGGCGCGGCGGGTCGCCCGCGCCGAGGATTGGCCGTGGTCGAGCGCCCGCGCGCTGCTGGGGCTCGGCGAAGATCCGTTGACCGATCTCGCCCCGGCGCGCCGGCGCTTCGCCCGCTTCGCCGACCTGCTCGAAGGCGCCGAGGATCGCCAGGCGACGGCGCGGCTGCGCAAGGGCGAGACGGTCGGCCGGCCGGTCGGCGCGCCGGCCTTCCTCGCCGGCCTCGAGGCCCGCAGCGGCCGCCGTCTGGCGCCGCTGAAGCGCGGGCCGAAGCCGCGCGGCGCGGAGGTGGATTAAACGCGCTGTCGCGTTAATCGGCAGTCCGCATCGCCCGCCTCGAGCGGGAGGGCCTGGCGACGGCCCGCCCCTATCGCGGGGTCTTTCTGACGGCGGCGGGGCGCGAAATGTCGTGGCGAGCGCCTGCGCGGCGTCGCCAATATGTTATTATGTAAGAAACGTTCCAACCCGCCCAAGGCTGGGAACCGTTAGCTTGGCGCCCTTTAAGAGCCTGTTGTGTTGAGGATTTATGCACCTGATCACGACTGCCGCCTTGACCGCCTTGCTTGGTCGAAAGCGGAACGTCGCCCATGGCGGACTTCCAAGCTTCACCGGGGTCATGGAGACCGCGCACGCGCTCCCGGGACGGCTGCGCCTGCGTGCGCCAGCGCTGATCGGGAAGCGCGCGGCGGCTGACCAGCTTCAGAAGAGCCTCGCCCGCCTGGAGGGCGTTCGCGCCGTGGAGGCGAGTTCTGTGTCCGGCAGTCTGCTCGTTCGCTTCGCGCCGGATCGCGTCAAGCCCGACATGCTGCTGGGGGCCGCGATTCGCCTGCTGGGATTGGAGCGAGAAGTCCGGCGCCCGCCGCCCTCGCACATCGGAGAGGCGATCCGCCAAACCGGCGAATCTCTTAATCATGCGATTTACGAGCAGACCGGCGGAATGACCGACCTAGGGACGTCAGTAACCTTGCTGCTGGTGGCGGCGGGGGTTCGGCAACTCGCCGCAGGCAATTCGTTTGGCTGGCCGCTGCTGTGGTGGGCTTATCGGTCGACGTTTCCGCCCGCACGGAGCGGCGAATGAACGCCGAATTCCTCGTCGGCCAGTTGCGGAGTTGGCTTCTCAGCCCGCGGATCGTCCATCGGCTGCCCGGACGATTGCGATTGCGCGTCCCGGCGCTGAAGCAAATCGGCCACGCGCAGCGGGAGTGGGCTGACGTTTGGCGTGACCTGTTGGGCGGCATGGCCGAAATCGAATCCGTCGGGGTGGACCTGACGACGGGAAGCGTGCTGATCCGATACCATCCCGACCAGCTTACAGAAGCGGAGTTGCTCGCCTTTCTGCGGGCCGTGAATCGTCTCGCGCTCCAACATTGGGACCGGCTCGCCGCAACCCCGCCCGCAGAGCTGCCCAAGGTGCTTCAGCGGCTGGTGCGCGCCATCCGCGCCGGAGTTCGTCACCGCCTGGCGCTCGACGATAAGCTTGAGATTTCGACGGATGTTTGGACTTAAGCGCGACAGAGCGAAGGCTTGTCGGATCGTTCACGAGCTTCCGGGGCGTGTCCGCATCGATTGCCCCGGCCTCCGGCACCTGTCGGATGAGGCCGGCGCCATCGGCGGACGTCT
>CAZKHF010000366.1:0-2699 GCA_964552445.1 uncultured Bradyrhizobium sp.
CGCCCGCCGCGGCGCTCGCCAGACGCGGCGACCTCTACGGCGCGGCGGTCGAGCCGGCGCTGCTCGCCCAACTCGACCTGAAGATCGGCGACGTCTTCGCGCTCGGCGCGGCGCGTTTCGACATCCGCGCCGCGCTGGTCTCGGAGCCCGACCGGCTTGCGACCGGCCTTGGCCTCGGCCCGCGCGCGCTGATTTCCCGCGACGCGCTCGCCGCCGCCGGCCTCATCGGCCCGGGCTCGCTCGCGCGCTTCACCACCCGCGCGCTGCTCGACGACCGTGGCGCGCCGCCGAGCGAGGCGGCGGTCGACGCCTTCGTCGCGGCGGCGAAGGCGGCGTTCCCCGACGCGGGCTGGGAGGCGCGCACGCGCGCCAATGTCTCGCCCGACTTCTCCCGCGACGCCGACCGCTTCGGCGAGTTCCTCGCCCTGGTCGGCCTGATCGCGCTGACGGCGGGCGGCGTCGGCGTCGCCAACGCCGCGCACGGCTTCGTCGAGCGCAAGCGCGCGACGCTGGCGATCCTGAAGGCGCTGGGGGCGAGCGGCGGCGAAGCGGTCGCGATGGCGCTGATCGAATTTCTCGTCGTCGCCGCGCTCGGCGCCGCCGCCGGAGCGGCCGTCGGCGCGGCGACGCCCTTCGTGGCGGCGGCGCTGTTCGCGCCCGCCCCGCCGCTGCCTTTCGCGCCGGCGCTCTATCCCGGCGAGATCGCGCTCGGCGCGCTCTATGGCCTTCTCGCCGCCTTCGCCTTCGCCATCGCGCCGCTCGGCCGCGCCCACGACGCGCCGGTGTCGCAATTGTTCCGCAGCCTAGTCGAGAGCGGCCCGACCCGGCCGCGCCGGCGCTATCTCGTCGCCGCCGCGCTCGGCGGGACGGCCATCGCGGCCGTCGCGGTCGCCGCCAGCCATGAGCGGGCGATCGCGTTCACGGTCGTCGTCGGCGTGGCGCTGGCGCTCGCCGCGCTGCGACTGCTCGCGGCGGCGGCGATGGCGCTGGCGCGGCGCGCGCCGCCCGCCGGCCCGTTCGTGTGGCGGACGGCGGTCGCCAATCTCAGCCGCCCCGGCGCGCCGACCGTCGCCGTCGTCATGTCGCTCGGGCTCGGACTCGCCGCGCTGACGGCGTTGACTTTGGTCGACGTCAATCTGCGCGACCAGCTCGCCCGCGCCATCCCGGGGCGGACGCCGAGCTTCTATTTCCTCGACGTGCGCGCCGCCGAGGCGGGCGCGTTCCGCGACTTCCTCGCCCGCGCGGCGCCGCAGGCGACGATCGTAGCGGCGCCGATGCTGCGCGGGCGGATCGAAAAGATCGGCGACGCCCCCGCCGAGGGCTTCAAGGCCAAGGAGAGCGCCGCCTGGGCGCTCGAAGGCGACCGCGGCCTCACCTTCGCCGACGCGCCGCCCGCTGGCTCGCGCCTGATCGCCGGCCGCTGGTGGGACGCGGGCTACGCCGGACCGCCGCTGGTTTCGATGGAGGCGAGCGTCGCCGACGGCCTCGGCCTGAAGATCGGCGATCGGGTGACGCTCAACGTGCTCGGCCGCGAGGTCGCCGCGACCATCGCCAACCTGCGCCGCGTCGACTGGCGAAGTTTCGCCATCAACTTTGTCTTCGTTTTCTCCCCCGACGCGTTCAAAGGCGCGCCCTACACCATGCTCTTCACGGCGGCGCTGCCCAGGCCGGACGACACCGCCGAGGCCGCCGTGACGCGGGCGACGGCGCGCGAATTTCCTTCGGTCGCGGTCGTCAACGTGCGCGAGGCGCTGGAGGCGGTCGAGGCGCTGACCGCCAAGCTGGCGCTGGCGATTCGCGCCGCGGCGGGGGTGGCGCTGCTGGCCTCGGCGTTGGCGCTCGCCGGGGCGCTGGCGGCGGCGAGGCGCGCGCGCTTGGTCGACGCGACCATCCTGAAGATCCTCGGGGCGACGCGCGTCCGGCTCGCCGCGATCTTCCTCGCCGAATACGCGCTGCTCGGCGCGGCGGCCGCCCTCTTTGGCGTCGCCGCGGGGACGCTCGCCGGCTACGTGATCGTGACCGAAATCATGGGCTTCGACTTCGTCTTGGCCGCCGGGCCCGCCTTCGCCGCCGCCGCCGGCGGCCTGGCGCTCACCGTCGGCCTGGGGATGATCGGCGCCTGGCGCATCCTCGGCCGGAGGCCGGCCGAATTCCTTCGCGAACTCTAAATACCGACGCCGGAAAAGCAAGAAACTGTCGCCGGAAAGCCGCAATCGCCGCTCTTCACTCGACCTTTAGAGTCTTCCGCTTCACTAGGCGGGCCGCTTCACTTGGCAACCGCCCTGGGCGCGCTTAAATGACGGATTGCGCGGTCGGGGTCGGGGCGAAGTTTCCGCGCCGGGCCGCCGCCGATGGGAAAACGATGAACCCGAACTTTCGCAACTTCGCCCTGTGGGTGATCATTTTCCTGCTCGTCCTGGCGCTGGTGACGCTGTTCCAGAGTCCCGCCCAGAAGACGCCGAGCAGCGAGATCACCTTCAGCCAGCTCCTGAGCGAGACCGACGCCGGCCATGTGCGCGACGTCACGATCGCCGGCGCCGACGTCTCCGGGCATTACAAGGACGGTCGGGCCTTCGTCACCTACGCCCCCAACGACCCCTCGCTAGTCGACACGCTCTACAAGAAGGACGTCGCGATCACCGCGCGGCCGCCGTCGGACGGCAATTCGTGGCTGCTGACGCTGCTGATCAACGGCCTGC
>CAZKHF010000367.1:0-2685 GCA_964552445.1 uncultured Bradyrhizobium sp.
TGCTCGCCATGCCGACGGCGAGGGTCGGCGCGCCGCCGGTGCGCGACAGGATGGTCGATTCGCCGACGTCGTGGGCGACCTGGTTGATCATCTCCGGCGTCACCACGAAGCCCCAGCTCGAAATCACCTGGGCGGCGTGCGCGGCGTCGGCGCCGATCAGGCCGGCGCCGCTGTTCATGGCGAAATAGACGCCCGGATGGATCATCGAGGCGGCGACCATCGCCATGATGGCGACGAACGACTCCATCAGCATCCCGCCGTAGCCGATGAAGCGGATCTGGCTCTCGTTCTCGATCATCTTCGGCGTCGTGCCCGACGCGATCAGCGCGTGCCAGCCCGACACCGCGCCGCAGGCGATGGTGATGAACAGGAAGGGGAACAGGCTCCCCGACCACACCGGCCCGGTTCCGTCGACGTATTTGGTGATCGCCGGCATCTGCAGCTCGGGGCGCACGATCAGCACGCCGACCGCCAGCAGGAACACCGTGCCGACCTTGAGGAAGGTCGACAGATAGTCGCGCGGCGCGAGCAGCAGCCACACTGGCAGCACCGAAGCGAAGAAGCCGTAGCCGATGACGATCAGCGCCAGCTGCGGCCCGGCGAGGGTGAACCAGGCGGCGAGCGCCGGCGTCTCGGCGACCGTCTTGCCGTAGAACAGCGAGGCGATGAGCAGCGCCGCGCCGATCAGCGACATTTCGCCGATCCGTCCCGGACGGATGAAGCGGCAGTAGACGCCCATGATCAGCGCGATCGGCGCGGTGCAGAACACCGTGAAGGCGCCCCACGGGCTGCCCTTCAGCGCGTTGACCACCACCAGACCGAGCACCGCCAGCAGGATGATGCAGATGAGCAGGATGCCGACGCCCACCACCGCGCCGGCGACCGGCCCCATCTCGGCGTTGATCATCTCGCCGAGCGACCGGCCGTCGCGGCGGGTGGAGAAGAACAGCACCACCATGTCCTGCACCGCGCCAGCGAAAACGACGCCAGCGAGAATCCACAGCGTCCCCGGCAGATAGCCCATCTGCGCGGCGAGCACCGGCCCAACCAGCGGCCCGGCGCCGGCGATGGCGGCGAAATGGTGCCCGAACAGCACGTAACGGTTGGTCGGGACGTAATCGAGCCCGTCGTTGTGGCGATGGGCCGGGGTCAGGCGGTCAGCGTCGACGCCAAGCGCCTTCTTGACGATGAACAGCGCGTAGAAACGGTAGGCGATGAAGTAGACGCACAGCGAGGCGATCACCAGCCAGGCGGCGTTCACCGCCTCGCCTCGCTTCAACGCCACGATTCCAAAGGCGATCGCCCCCACGACGGCCACGGCTGTCGAGATCGCCTTATCGCGCAACGTCATTTCTTCCCTCCCCGACATTGCTCCCGATTTCTTCGCCTCCCCTGGCGAACGCCCCTTTTGCGGCGGCGACTCATTGACCCTTACGGGGTCGCGCCGGTCAAGAGGAACATTGGCCGAATTGCGCCGAGAATTGCGCGCGCCCTCAACGGCCGCGCGCGCAGTCCGACACCCCGCGGGATCGGCAGAAACACTCGCGTTTCCGGTCGCCTGGGCGCGCGAAGGGCGTTGCGAAGCCAGGAAGCGTCAGTTGCGGCTGCGCCGCTCGCGGATCATGAAGTTGTCGAAGGAATACTCGGCCACCTGCCACCACAGGTACTGGTCGGCGCGGAACGCCATGTAGGAATCGGCGATCTTCTTGAACTTGGGGTCGTCGGCGCCGAGCTGGGCGTAAAGGTCGTTGGCGGTCTTGTAGCAGGCCTCGAGCGCCTCCTGCGGGAACAGCCGCAATTGCGCGCCGCCGACCACCAGGCGCTTCAGCGCCCCAGGATTGGCGGCGTCGTATTTGGCGAGCACGGAAGCGTTGGCGGCGGCGGCGGCGGCGCGCAGCGCCGCCTGATAGCTTTTCGGCAGCGCGTCGAACTTGTCCTTGGCGACGACGAGATGAAGCTGCATCCCGCCCTTCCACCAGCCGGGATAGTAGTAGTTGGGCGCGACTTTGGAGATGACCAGCGGCTGCGCGTCCTTGCCGGCGCCGAATTTCTCGTCGTCGTAGGGGCCGACCCAGTCGAAGGCGTCGAGCGAGCCCGATTCCAGGGCGGCGTAGACGGCGTCCTTGGGCATCGCCACCGGCTCGGCGCCAAGCGTCTGGAAGATTTTGCCGGCGAAGCCGCCGACGCGCATCTTCAGGCCGGAGAAGTCGCCGGGACCGCGAATTTCCTTGCGGAACCACCCCGCCATCTGGCCGCCGGTGTTGCCGGCGGGCAGCGCGAACGCCTTGCGCTCGGCGAGCAGCTCGTCGATCAGGTCGCCGCCGCCGCCCTCCTGCAGCCAGGCGCCGTGCTGGCGCGCGTTCATGCCGAACGGCGTCGACGAAGCGAAGACGAAGCCCGGCTCCTTGCTCCAGGCGTATTCGAGCGCGGTGTGGGCGCATTCGGCGCGGCCGTCGGCGACGGCGTCGAGCGCCTCCAGCGCCGGCGCGATCTCGCCCGCCGGCGCCAGGCGCAGGCTGAAATGGCCGTCGGTCAAGTCGGAAAGAACGCGCGCGACCGTCTCGGCGCCGCCGTAGATGAGATCGAGCATGGTCGGGAAGCTCGAGGTCAGCCGCCATTGCACGTCGGGCGCCGTATTGGCGAGCGCCGGCTTCGCCAGCCCCGCCCCCGCCGCCGCGGCGCCCA
>CAZKHF010000368.1:0-2680 GCA_964552445.1 uncultured Bradyrhizobium sp.
GCGCCTTCTGCGCGACGTCGTCGAAATGCTCGATCAGATCGGAATAGATCGACTCGGACGGCACGAACATCAGCGCGACGTCCTGCGTCTCGCCGGGAATGAGGTAGCGCTCGGCGATGTCTTTCACGTGCTTGCCGACGTCCGCGCGCACACGGCTCGCGGCGCTCTTGCGCGCCTCCTCGTCATGCGCGTCGTTGAACAGCGTGAACGCTTCGAGCGGGAACTTCGCGTCGACCGCGAGCAGCCGCGAATCGCCCGACAGGCGGATGACGCAGTCGGGCCGCGACTTGTTGGACAGCGTCGCCTGGAACTCGTAGGCGCCGGCGGGCAGGCCGTCGGCGACGATCGCCTCCATCCGCCCCTGGCCGAAGGCGCCGCGGGTCTGCTTGTTGGCGAGGATGTCCTTCAGCGAGGCGACCTCCGCGGTCATGCCGGCCATGCGCGCCTGCGCCGCGTCGATCACCGCCAGGCGCTCGTTGAGCTTGGCGAGATTGGCGCCGGTGGTCTGGGCCGCGCTCTCGAGCCCGGCGCCGACGCGCTGGCCGACGTTGTCGAGCCGCTCGGCGACGACGCGCGCGAGATCGACCTGGCGCGAGCCCAGCCATTCGCTCATCGAGCCGAGACGGCCGCCGAGCTCCGCGCCAGCTTGGGCGATGGCGGCGATGCGCGATTCGAGCTCGCGCTGGCGCGTCTGCGCAGCCTCGCTCTCGCGCCGCCGCGCGCCCGACGCGCGCGCCAGCGCGACCAGCATCGCGACCAGCAGCGTCGCGATGGCGGCGAGCGCAGCGGCGAGCGCCGCGCCGAAGGTCACCGGCGCGCCGCCGAGGGTGACGAGAACTTGGCTCATGCAATCGAGCTTAGCCGATTCGCCGTCTTGAGGCGAACGAAAGAAGAACGGGTTTGACCCGGCGCGGGCGTGACACTATCTGACGGCTGCGCAAAGAGAATCGAACCGATGGCCCTCAGACACATCATCACCCTCCCCGACCCCAAGCTGCGCCTGGTCAGCGCGCCGCTCGGCCAGGTCGACGACGCGGCGCGCAAGCTGCTCGACGACATGCTCGAGACGATGCACGACGCGCCCGGCATCGGCCTGGCGGCGATCCAGATCGCCGAGCCGGTGCGCGCGGTGGTGATCGACGTCGCCAAGAAGGACGAGCCGCCGCAGCCGCAATTCTTCGTCAACCCCGAGATCGTCTGGCTGGCCGACGAGCGCGCGGTCTACGAGGAGGGCTGCCTGTCGATCCCCGAGTACTACGAGGAGGTCGAGCGTCCCGCCAAGGCGCGCGTGCGCTTCCTCGACCGCGACGGCAAGCTCCAGGAGATCGTCGTCGAAGGGCTGCTGGCCACCGCGCTGCAGCACGAGATCGACCATCTCGACGGCGTGCTGTTCATCGACCACATCTCGAAGCTGAAGCGCGACCGGGTGGTGAAGAAGTTCGCCAAGCTGGCCAAACGCGCCGCCGACGGCCGAAGGCCGCTGTAGCGCGGGCCTTGTAGGCGCGGCCGATGGCCGGCCGCGCCGCCGCGCTCGCCGAGCGCGGCTACAGACAAGCCTACATCGCGTCGAGCGCCAGGTTCAGCTTCAAGACGTTGACGCGCGGCTCGCCGATCACCTCGAACATACGGCCTTCGATGTTCTCCGCCACCAGCTTTCGCACCTGCGAGTCGGACACGCCGCGCGCCTTGGCCACCGCCTCGACCTGGGCGAAGGCGTTCTCCGGCGAGATGTGCGGATCGAGGCCGGACGCCGAGGTCGTCGCCGCGTCGGCGGGGATCGGCCCGCTCCAGCCGGCGGCGCGCTTGACGGCGACGTCGGCCTTCACCCGGTCGATGAGCTTCTGCGAGGTCGGCCCGAGGTTCGAGCCGGCCGAGTTGGCCGCGTTGTAGGGCGCGTCGACGGTCGCCGTGGGGTCGTCGGGATGCGCGGGATCCTGCGCCTGGGTCGCCGACGGGCGGCTGTGGAAGTAGCGGTCGGAAGCGAAATTCTGGCCGATCAGCGCCGAGCCGACCGGCTTGCCGCCGATCGTCAGCACGCTGCCGTTGGCCTGGAAGGGCGCCGCGAGCTGCGCCGCGCCGGTGATCGCCAGCGGATAGGCGAGCCCGGTCAGCAGGCTGAACAGCGCCAGCAGGACGAACGCGGGACGGATGTGGTTCAGCATGGCGGCTTTTCCTCAGGCGAGGCGCAGCAGGGTGACGAGAACGTCGATGGCCTTGATGCCGATGAACGGGACGACGATGCCGCCGAGCCCGTAGACCGTCAGATTGCGGCGCAGCAGCGCCGCCGCGCCGATCGGCCGGTAGGCGACGCCCTTCAGCGCCAGCGGGATCAGCGCGATGATGATCAGCGCGTTGAAGATCACCGCGGACAGGATCGCCGACTCGGCGGAGTGCAGGGCCATGACGTTGAGCGCGCCGAGCTCGTGGCCGTACTTGGCGATGAACAGCGCGGGGATGATGGCGAAGTATTTCGCGACGTCGTTGGCGATCGAGAAGGTGGTGAGCGAGCCGCGGGTCATCAGGAGCTGCTTGCCAATGCCGACGATCTCGATCAGCTTGGTCGGATCGGAGTCGAGGTCGACCATGTTGCCGGCCTCGCGCGCCGCCTGCGTGCCGGTCTGCATGGCGACGCCGACGTCGGCCTGGGCGAGCGCCGGCGCGTCGTTGGTGCCGTCGCCGC
>CAZKHF010000369.1:0-2662 GCA_964552445.1 uncultured Bradyrhizobium sp.
CGCCGAGAAGAACTGGCACCAGAACAGCGGCGCGAAACGCCGGGAACGCAAAAGCTGGCCGAACATGGGCGCCGACGTTTCTTAGGTCCGGAGGCGCGGATGGGAAGCCGAATCTTCGCCTGCCGTCAAGTGAAACGCCGCAGGAATAGGCGCCGGGCGTTTCAGTCGGCGGGGAGATCGACGAAACGCCGCTCGGCGAGGAAGGCGGCGAGGCGCTCGGCGAACCGCCGCCGCGCGGCGGTGCGTCGCGGCGGACGGATGTTTCCCGCTGGCCCGGGCGTCGACCAGTCCGGCCAGGGAGAAGCCGAGAACCAGCTCCGATAGGCCTCGGCGAAGCGCGCTTCGCCGCGCCACGACGCGTACTGCCAGGGCTTGGGCCGGTTGACGAAATGCAGCACGATCGGCGCGATCGCCGCCTCGAGGCCGAGGAGGAAGAAGTCGCCCATGAAGTTGGCCCGGGGCGACAGCGGCGCGAAGCCGCCGGCGAGCGTGAGGTTGAGCGCGTCCTGCTCCATGAAGGGGAAGCGGCGCGGCTTCTCGCGCAGCGCCTGGACGACGCGTTCGGCGATCTTTTCAGCGCGCCAGGCGGCGCGGTCGACGACCATCAGCCCGGCGTTGAAATAGGGGGTCGCGATGTCGAGGCCGATCGCCCGGCGATGGCGGCGGAAGCTTTCGGCGAGCGCGCCCCCGTTCAGGTCCATCAGGTAGAGCATGTCGTAGGCGGCGGCGATCGGTCGGCCGCCGAGGTCGACGTCGGCGAGCCGCGCCAGCCCCGGGCGCGCCGCCAGCATGTCGGCGTCGACCGTGACGAGCCGAGCGTAGGACTCCGGTAGGACGCGGTCGAGAAACAACCGGCGGAACACCGCGCGCGAGAACCGTCCGCGACCGGCGAGGTTAGCGTCGAAACGCGAGAAGTCGACCGTCAGAAGGCGCAGACGCGCGCGGAGCGCGGGGTCGAGCGCGGCAAACCCCGGCGCGACGTCGCCTTCCTCGCAGACGACGAAGACGTCGAATTCGTCGGCGTCGTCTTGGGCGAGGAACGAGGCGGCGGCGCGAACCGCCGGGCGGAAGAACTTGAGGTCGGGAGTGAAGCAGACCGCGGGCTTCGACACGGGAGGGGGCGCGCGGCGTCAGTTATAGGTGGGATCGGCGGCGCCGAGCTCGCCGTAATAGTGCGCGACGCGCGCGCGCCAGGAGCGGCGCGACTGCAGATGTTCGATTCCCGGCGCGTGCGAGGGCAGGTCGAGGGCGGCGACCAGGTTCTCGATTTCTCGCCGCGCAGCGGTCTGCGACAGCGTCAACGCGGCGCCCAAGCCCTCCTCGATCGGATCGAGGGCGGTTAGGCCGATGGGGAACAGCTCGCGGAAGATCACCCGGTCGTGCAGGCCGTCGGCGACGCGGAAGCGCAGCTCGGCGGCGAGCCGCGCGACGCTGACTGCGATCTGCCGCGCGTTGTTGTTGGCGAGCGAGGCGATGCGGTTGCGCACCATCACCCAGTCGATGACGCCGTTGTCGACCAGGCGGCGCTTGCGCCTGGCCTCCATCACCAGCGCCGCGTAATGGGCGACGGCGCCGCGCTGGACGCGGTCGTGATTGACGCGCGACAGCACGTCGATGTCGACATAGCTGTCGTTCAGCGGCGAGACCAGGGTGTCGGCGAGCGAATGGGCGAGCCGCATCAGATAGGAATCGGCGGCGGGGGTGTCGATGACGACGAACTCGTAGTCGTGCTCGACCGCGCCGATCGCCTCGGCGAACAAGGCGAACTCGTGCGCCTCGTTGACGCGCACGTCGTTCGACTCGCCGCGCCCCATTGCGCAGTGGCGCGGCAGCTCGATCGGCCAGCGCGAATTCGCGGACCACGACCTGCGGTTCTCGAAGAAGCGCGTCATCGTCTGCTGGCGGGTGTCGAGATCGATGCAGGCGACCTTGTAGCCCGCTTTCAGCAGCGCCACCGCGAGATGGATTGACACCGTCGACTTGCCGGCGCCGCCCTTCTCGTTGCCGACCACAATCACATGGGCGCTGCGCAGATCCGGAACTTGATCGTCGAAATCCATGACGGCGCCGAATCGATAAAGCGAATCGCAATGAGGATAGACGCTTCGCTTCAACGCGCCAATCGCCGCGGCCCGCGAAAGCGCCGCGGTCGCGTGGGTCAGCGCGCGGGCTCGGCGTGGCTGATGACGCGCTTGACCTCGGGAAACGCGTCGCGCGTCGCCCGTTCGAGCGCGTCGAGGCGCGCGTGGGTCGCCTCCACCGTCGCGGCGGGGTCGACGCGGCAATGAAAGATGACGATGTGGCCGGAAGCGGCGCGGCGCACGCGAACGCTGTGGATATCGCGCAACGCGCCGTCGCGCGCCGCCTCCTTCTCCAAGAAGCTCGCGATTCGTCGCGCCAGCTCCGAGTCGGCGGCGCTGCCGCCGATCTCGTGAATCTCCATCGGCTCGATATGGGTCTCGACCTCGACCTCAGCGCCGAGCTCGTCGTGGATCGCCTGCTCCAATTGCGTCGCGATGTCGTGCGCGGCGGCGAGGCTCATGCGGCCGTCGACCTCGAGGTCGAGGGTGACGCACCGGCGCGCGTCGATGTTCTGCACCGCGAGGTGATGGACGAACAGCCGGCGGCGCGCGGCGATCAATTGCACCTGCTCCAGCACCGT
>CAZKHF010000370.1:0-2646 GCA_964552445.1 uncultured Bradyrhizobium sp.
CATGGTCGTGACTTTCATGTTCGCCGGGTCGCCGTCGAAGACGTAGGTCTCATGCCCGGCCCAGGCGGCGACCGCAGCGTCGTCGGTGAGGCCGTCGATTCCGGCGGCGGCGGCGCGCCGATGCGCGTCGAGGATCAATGCAAAGCGAAACGCCTGCGGCGTCTGGACGGCGCGCAGGGCGGCGCGGTCGGGCGCGGCGACGACGCGGCCTGCGGCGTCGACCTGCTTGACCGTGTCGCTGAGCGCCGCGCCGGGGGCGGCGGCGCCGTAGCGTTCCGCCGCCGCGACGGCGCGCGCGATCAGCGCGGCGGAAGGAAAGACGCGCGCGGCGTCGTGAATGAGAACGACTTCCGGCGCGATCTCGCTCTGCGCCTCGAGGCCGGCGCGCACGCTTTGCTGGCGGCTGTCGCCGCCGAGCGCCGGCGGGCCGAAGGCCGTCGCGGCGGCCGGCGACAGCAAGGCGAGCGCAGAATCGTAAAGCGCGCGATCGTCGGGGTGGATAACGACGGTCGCCGCGCAATAGGGCCACGCCTCGGCGAGCGCCTCGAGCGCGTGGCAGATCAGCGGCTTGCCGGCGCAGGCGAGGTATTGCTTCGGCGTCGTCGCGCCGAGCCGCGCTCCGCGCCCGGCCGCCACGACAATGAGGGAGACGCGGGACGGCAAGCGGCGCTAACGCTCCAGGCGAGGCCCGGACGCGAACCGTCGGGCGATGCAGGGATAGACCAGCCAGCCGCCGCCGCCAAGCCTGCCCCGGTTTACGCCGGGGCCAAGAGCGCAGCCGTCTCAGGCCCCGAAGGCGCGCGCGGTCAGCGCGATCATTGTCACGAAGGCGGCGAGCGAAGCGAGCTCCCAGACGTCGCTCAGGGCTGCGACCATAACCCGAGTCATGCGACCCTCCCGAAAAATGCGATGGCCGAAACACGGTATGTTCTCTATATGTTCTTGTCAAGTTCTGAATCCGGGCAGGGAAGGGGAGGGCCCTGTGGACAACTTTTCGCCAGCTCGCCGAGGGGCCGGACGGCTGGACGCAGCCGATAGCGCGCTTGCGGACCGCGGTCGCGGCGCGCGCCGATGGGCGACTTCGGCTATGCTGGCGAAACGGAGGCCCGCCGATGCATGTCGCGCCGCGAATGGCCGTGTTCACGGTCGTCGGAACGCTCGCCTACCTGTGGCTCGCCGCGATGGGCGAGGGCGGGCTGCGGCCGTTCCTGGCGCATCCGCCCCTGGTCGCGCTCGCCCTCGTCACCCTGGGGCTGGCTGTCGCGGCGCTGTTCACCCGCGGCAACTTAAGCGCCGGCGAGCGCGAGGACCGGTCAAATCGTTGGGTGCTCGGCGCGTTCGCCCTGATCGGGCTGATGCTCGGCTACGCGCCGGCCCTGTCCGATCGGCTCGACGTGTTCGTCATCGGCGGCGAGGCGACGCGCTGGGCCGGCGTGCTGCTTTACGCCGTCGGCGGCGTGTTGCGGATCGCGCCGGTGTTCGCTCTCGGCGAGCGCTTCAGCGGCCTGGTGGCGATCCAACGCAACCACGAGCTGGTCACCGACGGGCTTTATCGCCGCATTCGCAATCCCAGCTATCTCGGCCTGCTGATCAGCACGCTCGGCTGGGCGCTCGCCTTTCGCTCAATCATCGGCATCCTGCTGACGGCGCTGCTGGTCGTTCCGCTGGCGGCGCGCATGCAAGCCGAGGAGACGCTGCTCGGGGAGCGTTTCGGCGACGCCTACGCCGCCTATCGCGCCCGCTCGTGGCGGCTCGTGCCGTGGATCTACTGAGGCGCAGCGGATCGCGCGAGAGTCGCGCCCCGCTTCACTTTGCGTCCCGGTCCAGCTCCGGGTAGCGGCGGAAGATTCCGTCCTCGTTGAACGGCAGGCGGCGCGGCGAAGCGAGGTAGGCGGCGATCTTCGGCCGCGCCTTCACGCTGTCGCGCAGGGCGGCCAGCCCCGGATACGTCGCCGCGAACTTCGCCATGGCGTTCGGGAACGCGTAGCGCAAGCCCTCCGCCAACTGGAACAGCGACAGATCGACATAGGTCAGTGTGGCGCCGACGGCGTGACCGAGGCCCTCGGGGTTGTTCTGCAAAGCGCGCTCGAAGTAGCCGAGGTATTTCGGCAGCCGATGGTCGATGAAGGCCGTCGCGCGCGCCTTCGCCTCCTTCGTCTGGTCTTGGTAGTAGAGTTCGTTCGAGATCGGGTGGTGCGTGTCGTGAACCTCGGCGACCATGTCGGTCACCGTCAGCTGCAGCCCGTGGGCGAAGACCCGCAACGCCTCGGTGGGCGGCGTGAGGCCGATCCGGGGAGCGAGGTAAGCCAGGATGTTGGCGACGTGCGAGACGACGATCTCGCCGTCCTTGAGGAACGGCGGCGCGAACGGGGTCGACGCGCCTTCGCCGCCCTTCAACATCTTCATCATCGCTGCGACGCCGCGCCCCGGGCCGCGCTCGCGCGCGACGTCGACATAGGCCGCGCCGGCCTCTTCGAGCGCCAGGCGCACGAACTCGCCGCGGCCTTGAATGCCGGGCCAGTAATAGAGCTCGTAGGTCATCGCGGCCTCCGCTGTCGGCCAGGATCGCTTTGCCCGCGGTCTATCGCCGCCGGCGACCTTGCGCTATAGCCCCCGAACCATGCAAGCCTATCTCCTCGTCTTTGT
>CAZKHF010000371.1:0-2623 GCA_964552445.1 uncultured Bradyrhizobium sp.
TGTAAGCGCTCTCGAACAGGAAGACGTCGGTCAGCGGCGCCATCAGCTTCTCGGCCAGCATGTAGCCGCGGTGCAGCGGCGTGCCGGGACGGTAGTTGAAGCTGCCGCCATGCGGCGTGTAGGCGCGGATGGGACGGCCGCCGAGCGGCGCGAGCGCGCTCAGACGCGCATAGGCGCCGCCTTTGGAGCCGTGGCCATGAACGACGTCGGGCTTGACTCGCGCCAGGTAGGCGATGAAACGCGCCAGCGCGGCGAAGTCGGTCAGCGTCGGATCGCGGCGGATCGGCGTCGTCGCGACGCCGAGCGTCAGGCCGCCGGGGATGCGGGCGAGCGCCTCGCGCACCCTCGGGCACAGGCCGGCGCCGTCGAAGAACATGCCGACGTCGTGCCCACGCGCGCGCTGCTCGGCCGCGAGGTCGACGACGTGACGGAACAGACCGCCCAACGGGGCGCGAAAGACGTGTACGATCTTCAGCTTGTCGTTAATCGTCGCGCTGTTGACGGCCATGGCTCCGATCCGCCGAGGGGCTTCGCCAATTTCACTAGCGCGACATCCTAAAAGAAGCGTTCCCGCACCTGGATGGTGTCGCCCGGACGCACCGGGAAAGCGAGGGGAACCGACGCGGTGATCGGCCTGCCGTCGACGATGCGCGTAAGGTCGACGCTGTCTTGCGCGCCGCGCGGCGTGAATCCGCCGGCCACCGCGACCGCGTTCTGCACCGTCATGCCGTTAACGAATGGATACTGGCCGGCGACCGTGACTTCGCCGAGGACGAAGAACGGCCGGTAGGCCTCGACCTCGACCGAGACGCTGGGCTCGCGCAGGAAGCCCTGGCGCAGCCGCCCCTCGATCGCGCGGCCGAGCTCCGCAGTGGTCAATCCTTGCGCATGCACCAAGCCGATCAACGGCAAGGCGACCTCGCCGGCGCCGTCGACCGAGAACGAGTTGGAGAGGTTCTCTTGGCCGAAGACGATCACCCGCAAGCGGTCGCCGCTCGCCAGCCGGTAGGGCGCGTCGAGCGACGTGCGCAGCGCGTCTGCGCTGACGCGCGGCGTCGCGCAGCCGCTGAGCGCGGCCAGCGCGACGACCAGGATGACGCCAAGGAGACGTTTCATGACCTGCGACCGCGTTGCCAATGCCCCCGAGGAAAGAATTAGCCGGGCACGGTTAACGAAAGGCCAACGCGCCGCCGCGGCCCAAGCGCGCGCTTAACCCGCCGGCAACCTTAATCGCGCATAAACGACGGGAGTTTTGTCGTTTGTCGGATGGGAGCGGCGGATGGACGGCGACCGGTTCGAGGACGGCGCGAGTGCGGGCGCGAGCGAAGCGATCGACCTCGTGGGGCTGTCGCGCGCGCTGTGGCGGCGCAGGCGATGGATCGCGGCGCCTACGATCGCCGCCTTCATCGCCGCGTCCGTGTTCGTCATCGTGGTCAGCCCGCGCTACACCGGCGTCGCCAAGGTGCTGCTCGAAAACCAGGAGAGCTATTTCACCCGCCCCGACAAGGCCACCAGCGATCCTGCGGCGAATTACGACGAGGAAGGGGTGCAGAGCCAGGCGGAGACGGTCGCCACCATCGCGCTGGCGCGCCAGGCGGTCGATAAGCTTGACCTTACGGAACGCGCTGAATTCAACGGCAGACTCTCGCCGAGCCCGTTCGCATTCGCGCTGTCGCTCATCGGCGGCGGCCGCGGCGACCCTAACGCGACGCGCGACCGCGCCGCCGACGCCTTTCTCGACCGCCTGACCGTGTTTCCGGTCGCCAAATCGCGGGTGCTGCAGATCGAGTTCGTCAGCGTCGATCCGGCGCTGGCGGCGCGCGGCGCCAACATGGTCGCCGAGCTCTACCTCGCCCAGCAGGAAGAGGCCAAGCGCGTCGAGGCGAGGGACGCGAGCGCCTGGCTCACGCAGAAGATCGAGGAGCTGCGCGGCAAGGTCGCCGAGGCCGACGCGAAGGTCGAGGCGTTCCGCGCCGCGTCCGGGCTGTTCGCCGGCCCCAACGGCGTCACGGTTCCCGCCCAGCAGCTCGCCGACCTCAACACCCAGCTCGCCGCCGCGCGCGCCGCCGAGGCCGACGCCGCCGCCAGGGCGCAGACGCTGAACGCGATGGCGCGGCAGGGCCGCCTCGACGAGATTCCCGAAGCCGCCAGGGACGATTCGCTACGCCGCTACCTCGAGCAGCGCGTTTCGCTGAAGGCGCAGATCGCGCTCGAATCGCGCACGCTGCTCCCCCAGCATCCGCGCATGAAGGAGCTGAACGCCGAGCTCGCCGAACTCGAGGGGCAGATCCGCGTCGCCGCCGCCAAGGCGGCGATCGCGCTCCAGGATCAGGCCAGGATGGCGCAGGCGCAGGTCGACAACCTCGCCGCGGCCATCGCCAAGCAGTCGCAGACCGTCGCCGCCGGCGACGTCGACGACGTGCGGCTGCGCGCGCTCGATCTCGACGCCAAGACGACGCGCGACCAGCTCGAATCCTATCTGGAGAAGAACCGCGAGGCGATCGCCCGCGAGGCGGCTACAGCCGTTCCGGCGGACGCGCGCATCATCGCCGGCGCGGTCGAGCCGCGCGCGCCGACCTTCCCCAAGAAGGTTCCGACCGTGCTGCTGGCGACGCTCGCCGGC
>CAZKHF010000372.1:0-2607 GCA_964552445.1 uncultured Bradyrhizobium sp.
AGCTGCCGGGGCCGGTGGTCGACAAGCACTCGACCGGCGGCGTCGGCGACAACGTCTCGCTGATGCTGGCGCCGATGCTCGCCGCCTGCGGCGCCTATGTGCCGATGATCTCCGGCCGCGGCCTCGGCCACACCGGCGGCACGCTCGACAAGCTCGATTCCATCCCCGGCTACATCTCGCAACCGGACCTGCCGCTGTTTCGCCAGGTCGTCGCCGACGCCGGCTGCGCCATCATCGGCCAGACCGCCGATCTCGCCCCCGCCGACCGGCGCCTCTACGCCATCCGCGACGTCACCGCGACGGTCGAATCGATCCCGCTCATCACCGCCTCGATTCTGTCGAAGAAGCTCGCCGCCGGCCTGCAGGGGCTGGCGATGGACGTGAAAAGCGGCTCCGGCGCCTTCATGCCGACCCTGGAAGGCGCGCGCGAGCTCGGCGAGAGCATCGCCGCCGTCGCCAACGCCGCCGGCCTGCCGACCGTCGCGCTGATCACCGACATGAACGAGCCGCTGGCGAGCGCCGCCGGCGCCGCGGTCGAGGTGGTCAACGCGGTCGAATACCTCACCGGCGCGCGGCGCGACGCGCGGCTGCACGCGGTGACGCTCGCGCTCGGCGCCGAGCTCCTGGTCCTCTCCGGCCTCGCCAAGGACCGCCTGCTCGCCCGCGCCGCGCTCGAACGGACGCTGGCCAGCGGCTCAGCGGCCGAGCGCTTCGAGCGCATGGTCGCCGAGCTCGGCGGGCCGGCCGATTTCCTCGGCAAGGCGCGCGCGATCCTGCCCGCCGCGCCGATCGCCGTCGTCGTCAAGCCGGAGCGGTCGGGCTTCGTCCGGTCGATCGACGTGCGCGCCGTCGGCCTCGCCGTGGTCGAGCTCGGCGGCGGGCGGCGGCGCGCCGCCGACCCGATCGATCCGGCGGTCGGCTTCACCCGCCTCGCCGGCCTCGGCGCCGAGGTCTCCGCCGAGGCGCCGCTGGCGCTGGTTCACGCGCGCGACGAGGCGGCCGCCCGCGCCGCCGCCGAGCGCCTCAACGCCGCTTACGCGATCGGCGACGCGCCGCCGGCGAAGCGGGCCGAACCCGTGATCGCGCGCATCGGAGGCGGCAGATGAGCATTCTGTTGGCCGAAACCGGGTGGGATCCGGCGCCCTGGCTCAAGCGCTTCGGCGCGCTGCTGCCCGGCTGCGAGATCGTCACGCCGGAGACGCTTCGCGATCGCGCCGCGGTGCGCTACGCGCTGGCGTGGAGGCACCCGCCGGGCTCGCTCGCCGGCCTGCCGGGCTTGCGGGCGATCTTCTCGCTCGGCGCCGGCGTCGACCACATCTTCGCCGACCCGAACCTGCCGGACGTGCCGATCGCGCGCGTGGTCGGCGGCGACCTCGCCCAGCGCATGGGCGAATGGGTGATCCTGCACTGTCTCATGCACCTGCGCCAGACCCGCCGCTACCAGCGCCAGCAGCAGGAGCGCGTCTGGGAGGTCGACTTCAGCGAGCCAGCGGCGTCCGAGGTCCGGGTCGGCCTGATGGGGCTCGGCGAGCTCGGCCGCAGCGCGGCGCGCAAGCTGGTGACGCTCGGCTTCCAGGTCGCCGGCTGGAGCGCAGGCCCCAGGGAGGAGCCCGGCGTGGCGTGCTTCTACGGCCCCGACGGGCTCGATTCGATGCTCGCGCGCACCGACATCCTGGTGGCGCTGCTGCCGCTGACGCCGGCGACGCGGGGGATTCTCAACGCCGGCCTTTTCGCCAAGCTGGCGCGCGACGGGCGGCTCGGCGGGCCCGTCCTGCTCAACTGCGGCCGCGGCGGCCTGCAGGTCGAATCCGACATCCTCGCCGCGCTCGATTCCGGCGCGCTGAAGGGCGTCTCGCTCGACGTGTTCGAGACCGAGCCGCTGCCTGCCGATTCGCGCCTGTGGCGCCACCCGGCGGTCATCCTCAGCCCTCACAACGCGGCGATCTCCTCGCCTGACGCGACGGCGCGCGCGATCGCCGAGCAGATCCTCGCCCACGAGCGCGGCCAGCCGCTCAAGCATCTGGTCGACCGGGCGAAGGGGTATTAGGCGCCCTTTGAGAATCGTCGCCGCGCGGCGTGAGGGGGCGACAGAAGGGGGGCGGCGGGTTCGATTCGCTCGCGATGACGATCGAAGGCCGGAAGGGCGACGGATGAAGCGACCCTGCGTCTACATCATGGCGAGCAAGCGCAACGGAACGCTCTATGTCGGCGTCACCTCCGGCCTTTCTCGACGCGCCTTCGAACATCGAACCGGCGCGGTCGAGGGCTTCTCCAAGCGCTATGGCTGCAAGCTGCTTGCGTGGTTTGAGCCATATGACCGCATGGACGAGGCCATCGCGCGGGAAAAGCAAATCAAGGCCGGCAGCCGCGCCAAGAAGCTCGCCTTGATCGAGGCCGACAATCCCGACTGGACGGACCTATACGAGACACTGAACGCCTGATCGACCCGGCGCCGTCATCGCGAGCAAAGCGAAGCGATCCAGACTTGGGCCGCAGCTCTTGCAGTTTGCTCTCGAAGACGCCCGCGTCCAGAGCGCGACGGCTCCGGTTCGCTTGACCTGGTCTGGATCGCTTCGCTGTCGCTCGCGATGACGGCTTTCCTTGCCG
>CAZKHF010000373.1:0-2596 GCA_964552445.1 uncultured Bradyrhizobium sp.
CCTTGCGGAAATACTTCTGCGCCAGCACGTCGGCGGCGACCTGGCTCCAGCCGGCGGGAACCTCGATGCCGTCGAGCGAGAACACCACCGATCCGTCGGGATTGCGGATTTCGCTCTTGGTGGCCGCGAAGGCGATTCCCGCATAAGGCGACTGCGAATCCGTGGTGTAGCGCCGCTCGATGTGCATCAGTTCCGTCCCCAAATTGCGGCGGACGCTCGCCCGCCCCGACCGCCCGCAAGCGGCCCCCCAACGCCATTCCGGTCGCCCAACCCGCCTCCCGCAACGTTCCGCGACGCGCGCGCCGCCGACGTTTCGGCCCCCGCAATGGGGCGAAAATCGGGGCGCTCCGGGGAAGCCCGACTATAACGACTCCACCACCGCGACGTCAACAGGTTGTGTCAGAACCGCGTCCCGGTAACAACATATTGTGGATGAAAATGCCTAACGCCGGGTTAACGCGGCGGCCCGCCGACAGCATCCGCCGAGTCGGCGGGCCGCCGCAAGGGCAAACTTCCCCCTTCCCCTGCGCCCTTTTGCGGAGGGCCGCGGCCGCCTTGCGGCTGGACAGGCCCTTTCGCCGTGGCCATAGTCCGCGGCGCTCGAACCCCGAACGCGGCCGCAAGACGATGAAGCAGTTTCTCGTGAGAATGTTCACCTGGTGGAACGGCGCGACGCTCAACACGCTCTGGCACACCCGCCGTCACGGCGAGCTGGTCGGCGAGGACGGGTTCGGCAACCGCTACTATCGCACGCGCGGCGGCGCGATCGACCCCGCGCTCGGCTTCGAGCGGCGCTGGGTGATCTACAACGGCCTGAGCGAGGCTTCGATGACCCCGCCGGGATGGAACGGCTGGCTGCACCACACCGTCGACACGCCGCCCTCGCAGGAGGACTATCGGCCGCGCGAATGGGAGCGCCCGCACATCGGCAACCCCACCGGCACGGCTGCGGCGATTCGCCCCAAGGGCTCGACGCTGACGCGCGGCGTCCGGCAGGCGTCGAGCGGCGATTATCAGGCGTGGACGCCGGAAGGCTGAAGCCGACGCCTTCATTTCGCCCCGCTTTGCGGCCACGGGGAGGGCCGCCTATGCGACGCAGCGCGCGAGAACCCATGCCGCGAGTCCGGAACTTTCGATGAGCGCGCGCTTTCGCAGCCTCGCCGGCCTGTTGGCTTTCGCCGCCGCGTTCGCCGCCGCGGGCTCTGCGTCGGCCGACAAGATCAAGCACCCGACCGCGGTGTTCGCCGGCCTCGACAAGATCACCGGACGAATCATCACCTTCGACGTCGCCATCGACGAGACGGTGCAGTTCGGCGCGCTGCAGATCACGCCGCGCGTCTGCTTTTCGCGCCCGCCCACCGAGGCGCCGCAGACCGACGTCTTCGCCGAGGTCGACGAGGTGCGCGACGACAAGACGCTGCACCGCGTCTTCACCGGCTGGATGTTCGCCGACAGCCCGGGCATGCACGGCGTCGAGCATCCGATCTACGACATCTGGCTCACCGCCTGCAAAGGCGGCACGCAGATCATCCACGAAGCGCCGCAGGTCGCCGACGCGCCGGAGCCCGAGCCGACCCCGGAGCCGGGCCTCGCCGCCCAGCCGACGCCCGACCCCAAGGCGACCGCCGCCGCCAAGAAGCGCAAGCCGAAGCCCGCCGACGCGAGCGCCCCGCCGGCCGGGGCCGTCGTCATCACCCCGAACCTTGCGGCGCCGGCGCCCGCCCCCTCGCCGACGCCGCGCGCGACGCCGATGCGCCGCTTCTTCCCCGCCGACGAAAGTCCGCTGATTCCGCCCGCCAACGTCGGACAATAGGCCGCGGCGCGCGACGGCGCTCCCGCCGGCGCGCGGAATCGGCTATGTCTCTCGCCGACCCATCCAACTGTCGAGGACGCGGCGGGGCGCGGCGCAAGCGCCCGATTGGCCGCGCCCGCCCGAGGCGCCGTCCATGCCGTCGATCCGAATCGTCGCCGCCACCACCGGCTTCGCGGGCCTCCGCGACTACGTGATCGCGGCGCTGCCAGAGGCCGAGCTGACGATGGTCGACGAAGCGCGGCTGCGCCGCGACGGCGCATTCGCCGAGGTGCTCGTCCCGGCCATGGCGCGCGTCGACGGCGCGCTGATGGACCGCGTCGGCGGCCTGCGGCTGATCCAGCAATGGGGCGTCGGGCTCGAGGGCGTCGACGTCGCCGCGGCGACCGCGCGCCGCGTCCCGGTCGCGCGCGTCGCCAGCGCCGGCAGCGGCAACGCCGAGTCGGTCGCCGAATGGGCGGTGATGGCGGCGATCGCGCTCAGCCGTCGCCTCGCCGAGGCCGAGCGGACGATTCGCGCCGGCGACGGCTGGGGCGCCCCGACCGGGCGCGCGCTGCTCGGTCGAAGCGCGGGCGTCGTCGGCGTCGGCGGCCTCGGCGAAGCGCTGGCGACCCGGCTGAGGCCGTTCGGCCTTCGCATGGCGGGGATCGCCGGGCGGCCGCATCCCGAGCTCGCCGAACGGCTGGGCATGGAATGGATCGGCGGGCCCGACCGGCTTCCCGAACTCATGCGCCGCAGCGACTATCTCTTCTTGTGTCTGCACCTGACCGAAGAGACGCGCGGGCT
>CAZKHF010000374.1:0-2590 GCA_964552445.1 uncultured Bradyrhizobium sp.
TTTCTCGACGGCGAATGGTTCGAGGGCAACCGCCCGATCGTCGGGCCGCGCACCCACGCCTTCTGGCTCGCCTCGAGCGTCTTCGACGGGGCGCGCGCCTTCGAAGGCGTCGCTCCCGACCTCGACCGGCATTGCCAGCGCCTCAACCGCTCGGCCGAGACCATGTGCCTGAAGCCGACGATGAGCGCCGAGGCGATCGAGGCGCTCGCCTGGGACGGGATCAAGAAATTCGCCCCCGGCGCCGAGCTCTATATCCGCCCGATGTACTGGGCCGAGGACGAAGGGCTCGGCGTCGTCGCCCCCGATCCCGCCTCGACGCGCTTCTGTCTGTCGATCTACGAGGCGCCGCTGCCCGGCCTCGGCGGCGTCGCGATCACCCGCTCGGCCTACGCCAAGCCGCTGGCGATCACCATGCCGATCGCCGCCAAGGCGGGCTGCCTATACCCCAACAACGCCCGCGCGCTGGCGGACGCGCGCGCGCGCGGCTTCGACAATTGCCTGCTCGCCGACATGCTTGGCGACGTCGCCGAGCTCGCCACCGCCAACGTGTTCCTGGCGCGCGACGGCGTGGCGATGACGCCGGAGGCCAACGGCTCCTTCCTCAACGGCATTACGCGCCAACGGGTGCTGAAGCTGCTCAGGGCCGACGGCGTCGAGGCGCGCGAGACGACGCTGTCGTTCGCCGATTTCGAGGCGGCCGACGAGATCTTCGTGGTCGGCAACTACGGCAAGGTGACGCCGGTCAAGCGCATCGAGGGCCGCGACCTGCAGGCGGGGCCGATTTTCCGCCGCGCCCGCGCGCTCTACTGGGACTTCGCCCATTCGAAGTGACGCGCCCTCATCCGGCCGCGCTTCGCGCGGCTGCCTTCTCCCGCAAGCGGGAGAAGGGTTTCGCCCCCTCTCCCGCTTGCGGGAGAGGGCTGGGGTGAGGGCAGGCGCGACAGCCCCGACCGCCGGTTCGCCGCGCCCAGCCATGACCCGTCTCGCCGCCCTCGTCGCGCTCGTTGCGCTGCCGCTTGTCGCCGGCCTCGGGTTTGGGGCGGCCGCCGCGCCGCAGACCAGCGTCCCTTACGCGCTGCTGATCGACTTCGACAGCGGCGCGACCTTGTTCGCCAAGAACGCCGACGCGCCGATGTCGCCGGCGTCGACCACCAAGATCGTCACCGCCGAGATCGTCTTTCGCGCCGTCGCCGAAGGCCGGCTGAAGCTCGACGATTGCGCGCCGATCTCGCCGCGGGCCGCGCGCGAGGGCGACGCCGAATCCGGCGGCTCCAGCATGTTCGCCGAGGTCGGCTCGCGCGTCCGCGTCGGCGACCTCTTGCGCGGCCTCGTCGTCGCCTCGGGCAACGACGCCGCCATCGCCTTGGCCGAGGAGGTCGCCGGCGGCGAGGAAGCCTTCGTCGCCCTGATGAACCAGCGCGCCCGCGAGCTGGGCATGACCCGCTCGCATTTCGCCAACGCCTGGGGCGGCGGCGGGCCGCGGCAGAGCGTGACCGCGCGCGACATGGCCCGCCTCGCCGCCCATGTCATCCGCGCCTACCCGCAGTTCTACCCCTATTTCGGCGAGCCCGAGTTCGCCTGGAACGGCGTCCGCCAGCCCAACCGCAACCCGCTGCTGGCGATGAACATCGGCGCCGACGGCGTCAAAACCGGCCACCTCGCCCAGAGCGGCTACGGCCTGGTGGGCTCGGCGGTCCAGCACGGCCGCCGGCTGATCCTGGTGCTCAACGGCGCCCGGACGGAAGAAGAGCGCGCGCGGGAGGCGCGGCGGCTGCTGGAATGGGGGTTTGGGGAGGAGGGGAGGTAGGGGGCGCAAAAGCGACGTTAGAGCATTCTGCGATTAGGTCGCCGCGCTTAGGCTCCTCTCCCCGCCTTGGCGGGGAGAGGCGGGGGTGAGGGGCATGGCGAGTTTATGCGCAGCGTCGCCGCGCGCCACGCCCCTCATCCTCACCTTCTCCCCGCTTCGCGGGGAGAAGGACCGACGCGCCGCCGCGTCGACCTGAAAGCAAATCGCTCTAGCGCGCCGGTCGAGAATGGCGCAACTGGGCGTAGAGCGGTTATTCGACGCGATCACGCGCGCGGCGTCCGTCAGGCTTGACCGCTCCGCGCGGCTCAGGCCGTTGGTCTCCAAGGTCTTCGGCGCGCGAAACCGGCGCGTCGCGCCGGTTTGCAGCGTCGAAGGCCTTGGCCGCAAAACGCCCTGTCGCGTCGGCGCTGGCGCCGCGAAGCGGGCGAAGCGGAGCGGAGCGGAGCAGCGCCGAAGGCGTTTGACGGCGCCGGCGCGATAGGGCCCGGCGGATGGTATTCAGGGATTATGTGCACTGTCCGCCCCTCGCCAACGTGAGGGCTCGTCAGGGGCCTCGTGGACAAAATCAAGCAGTCGGCGACCGCCATCAGCCGCTGGTTTTGACCCGAGCCGAACCTTCCGCCCACCGTGCCGAAATGACTGAACCTGGCCGATTTCTGCCAGTCCGCTGTCGTGCCAGCTTCGGCCAATTGCCGCCACTGCCAGCTTACAAGCCCGTTGCCCGCCGGAGCGCGTCGTTGATTCGCTCCTGCCAACCCGGCCCATCCTCTTGAAAATGCGCAA
>CAZKHF010000375.1:0-2554 GCA_964552445.1 uncultured Bradyrhizobium sp.
CGCGCGCTATCGCGCCATCCAGGACAACGACCTCGCCATGGGCCATGTCGCCCAGTCGGTCTACAATCAGATCAAGAAGGAGATCGCCGTCGCCGAGGAGCAATGCTCGGGAGGCCATGAGGCCCAGGCGCGCGCGACCATCCTCGCCTCGCGTCAGCGCCACGGCTATCCGACCGGCCTGTGAGCGAAAGCGAAGCGCAGGAATTCGACGGCGAACGGCGGCGTGCGCTTTTCGTCGACGTCCTCGAAGCGGCGCGCGATGTGGATCGCCGCGAGCTCGGCGTCGCGGTCGGCGGCGAGAAAAGCTTCGATGCGCGCTTTCGCCGCCTCGGCCGGTTCGGCGAGGCGCATGAGCTTCATGCAGGCGATGCGCGGCGGCGCGTAGACGACGGTCCAGGTCGGGCCGAAAGCCACCTCGCTCGCCGCCACGCCAGTTTCTTCGGCGAGTTCGCGCGTCGCGCTCGCGGTCAGGTCGAGGCGGCCGTCGAACACGTCCTCCGGGCCGGGCGTGCCGGCGGGAAAATAGATCGCGCCGGCGTTGGAGGTGTGGGCCGCCATCTCGCCGAGTAGAAAGCCGCCGTCGGCGCCGATCAGCGCCGCCATGGCGAACACGTTGAACGCCTCGCGATCGGGAAAGCCGAAGTCCCGCCACGCCATAAACGAGGCGTAATCGGTCTCGAAGCAGCCGCCGGTCAGAACGCGCGCGCCGTCGGCGAGCGTCTCGATCGCGTGGGCGCCGAGCATGACCACGCGGCCGTTGTAGAGACGAGGATTGGCGACGACGCGCGCGCGCCACCGTTCGGCGATGCGCTTCGCCTCCGTCTCGGCGAAGCGCCAGCTCCCGCCGACGAACGGCAAATTGATCTCGGCGACCTCGAAAAGGCGCGCGGCGCTCACGTCTCGATCGTCCCTTCGGCGACGAGGACCGCCGAGCCGCCGATGGTCGCGCCGGTCAAGGCGCCGCCCGCCGCTTCGAGCCCGAGCGCGATGCGGCTGGGGCGGCCGATCTCGACGCCCTGTTCGATGACGATCATGCGCTCGCCGTCGGCGTAGGGCTCGAACGCCATCGCCACGCCGGCGAAGGCGGAGGCGGCGGAACCGGTCGCCGGGTCCTCGCGCACGCCCCAGCCCGAGCCGAACATGCGCGCGCGGTAGTCGACGCCGGGCTCGGCGCCGTCGCGCGCGTAGAGATAGACGGCGGCGCTATCGTTTTCGCCCCAACGGTAGCGATCAGGATCGGCGCGCCCGAGCGCGTCGACGTCGACGACGGGGACGAAGATGAAATCGACGCCGGCCGACCAGGCGCTCGGACGGTGCGCGCCGAAGCCGATCTCGGTCTGCTTGAGGCCAAGGCGGCGGGCGAGCTCCGCGGCGGGAGGCGGCTCGTCGCCGCGCCGCGGCAGGCGCGGCAGCCGGAAATTGGCGGCGAGCGGCTGGCCGCGGCGATGGCGGGCGACGCAGACGACGTCGCCCACCTTCTCCTCCAGCACGAGCTGCAGATCTTCCGTCGCCAGGAGCTGCGGCTCGCGCAGATGGGCGACCAGCGCCGCTGTCCCGACCGTCGGATGGCCGGCGAACGGCAGCTCTCGCGCCGGGGTGAAAATGCGCGCAGCGGCGGCGTTGACGGGGTCGCGCGGCGGCAGCACGAACACCGTCTCGGAGAAGTTGAACTCGCGCGCGATCAGCTGCATGCGCGCGTCGTCGAGCCCTTCGGCGTCGAGCACGACGGCGAGCGGATTGCCGGCGAACGCCGCGTCGCAGAAAACGTCGAGGGTATGGTACTTGCGCCGCATCTTTGACCCCTCCTACAAGCGCTCCGGGCGGAAGGAGCGCGGCGGACGCGCGATCGCGTCCTGCGCCGCGACGATCGCCAGCTCGCGCGAGCCCGCCGCCGCCGTCGCGGCGACGACCGCGTAGACCGCGGCGCCGGCGCTGGCAAGCGCCTCCGCCGCCGAGCCGGCGCGCAGCCAATGGAAGAAGAACAGCGCCGCGACCAGGTCGCCGGCGCCGTTGACTGCGATCGGCAGCTTCGGCGTGCGCAGACGCCAAAGCGCGGCGCCGTCGGAGGCGATCATGTCGATCGCGTCGGCGGGCGTGTCGGCGAGGGCGAGCGAAGTGACGAGGATCGCGCGCGGGCCCTGCGCGTGCAGCGCGGCGAGCGCCGCGCGCGTCTGGTCGAGATCGCCGACTTGCCGTCGCGCGAGGAAGGAGAGTTCGAACGCGTTGGGCGTCAGCACGGTCGCGGCGGGCAGCGCGCGCTCGCGCAGGAAATCGGCGACAGCGGCGTCGACGTAGAGGCCGCGCCGCTTGTCGCCGATCACCGGGTCGCAGCCGTAGGCCGCGGCGGGATTGGCCGCGCGCAGCGACGCATAAGCACGCAGCGCGGCTGCGCCGATCTCGGCCTTGCCGAAGTAGCCCGAAAGCAGGCCGTCGCAGCGGGAAAGGACGCCGATCGTCTGCAATCCGGCGACGCATTCGTCGATCAGCGCCGCGTCGAAAGCGCGGCCGCGCCAGCCGGGATAGCCCGTGTGGCTGGAGAACTGCACGGTGTGTA
>CAZKHF010000376.1:0-2538 GCA_964552445.1 uncultured Bradyrhizobium sp.
TCGATCGCGGCGGAGATGAGCATCGCCTCGGCTTCCGTCATGGACATTTTCCTTGCGGCGAGCGATGAAAGAGACCGCCGCCGCAGCGGGAGACTAGCATGCGCCGCTTGCTCGAGTGGGTCGGCCTCGCGTTGGCGCTGACGACCTCCGCCGCGCGCGCCGACATGCCGCCGCCGCCGCCGCAGGGCGTCGCGATCGCCGCGGGCGACCTTACTTTCCTTGTCGTCGCCCACGACGATCGCAGCGCCAAAAGCGTCGAGGTCACGCTCGACGGCTGCGTCGAGAACCGGCCCAATTGCGCGCTGGCCCACGCCGAGAACGTCATCGGCGCGAAGGCGACGCAAATCGACGGGGCGCCGTTGCGGGGCGGCCTCGACGCCGCCGGCCAGATCCTCGACGCGTTCGGGCGCGCCGACGCGTCGGCGACCATCGTCATCGTTTTCGCCGCAAAGAACTCGGCCGAGGCGCCGATCGCGGTCGAGTTCGCGCGGCGCTGAGCCGCGCCAGGGAGAGCGGACGACCGGAAGGAGGGAAATATGGGTCGAGAGAGGAAAGGGCGCGCGATGGCGCTCGCGATGGCGTCGGCGCTGGCCGCTTCGGCGGCGTTGGCGGACCTCGCGCCGATTCCGGACCACGGGCCGGCGACAGGCGCCGCCGGCGGGCTCGATTTCGCGGTGCAGTGGGTCGAGGTGGAGATGGGGCCCGCCAATGGCCCGCATTACACGAAGAACCAGCAGATCGTCGCGTTGACCGGCTGCGACGAAGGGGCGCCGAACTGCGCGCTCGCGCGGTCGAAGAACCTCATCGGCCTGGAGGTCGACGCCGTCGACGGCAAGCCGCTCATGCCACAGAAGGGCATGGTGCAGATGATCCTCGACGCCTTCGCCGACCCGAAGGCGCCGGCGACGATCACGCTCACCCTTTATCCGCGCGGCGCCGACGGCAAGCCGATCGAGATCGCGTTCGCGCGGCGCTGAGGGCTGGAAGGCGCCGCTCGGACGAGACGACCGCCCTGGCCCGCCAGACGCGGGGGCGCGTGTGACTGCGCGCCGCCGCGGCGGCGGAGATGTCGATCGTCGCCGCTGCGGCGCACCTGCCTCCGCCGAAGAACAATTTATCGCAAAATGACCTGAATGTTACAGCGGCCCTTCACTTTTATTGCGACAACGTGATAGAATAATCGCCAATTACGATGCAAGAGCGAACATAGAAGCACACACGCCTTTGTTCACGAACGTCTGTTCAATTGAGGACAGAAACGCGTTGTGGAGTGCGGTATGTTGCGTGAGCGCAATATCGATCGACCGGCGACCGAGTCGCTGGTGGCGATGATCGATTATCTCATGCCTGAGGTCGTCGACATCGATCCTTTGGCGGCTCACTTTCTGCGCCTGGGCCGGGAGCTTCTCGCCGGTGGGGTTTCCGCCGCCTTTCGCCAACTGTGGCGGGGCGCCGATTCGCCCGGATGCGAGGGGCCGACGGTCCGCGGCGTTGGCCGGCTGGGGTCCAGCCCCATCGCAATTGCCCGCGAGTGACTGCGCGTCCTCGCCGCGAAGGCGTCTAACGTCGTCCGCCCTCCGACTTTCCGTCGGGCGGGGGGTGGATGTTCGGCCGCCGCACGCCCCGACAGCGAGTCGCCGTCCTCGGCCGCTTCGCCAGCCCCTAGCGTTTTCGCCCGCCCGCGCTTAAGTACAAGTTTGCGGAGCTGGGGGGCGCGTCAGGACACTTTACCCTCGGGGCCGTACGATCCCTATGGGAGCTGTCCCTGTCCTGGCCCGTGGGCCTCGACACACGGCGCCCACCTACTTACGTAGGCGCCCGGGATCTCCGTCCAACGGCTTTCTCGGCCCCGCGCTCGAATCGAAGGGATCGGCGAAACGACGCCACCATGCCCGACCTCGCCGAACCCAAAACGCTGTTGCGCCGACGCGCGTTGGCGCGCCGGCGCGTCGTCGACGCGCAAACCCGCGCGCAATTGACCTCGCGTCTGGTCGACGAAGGGGTCGCCTGCGCCCGCCAATGGGGCGCGCGCGTCGCCGCCGCCTTCTATCCGATCGGTGACGAGCCCGACGGGCTGGCGCTCGTCGCCGCTCTCTCGGCGCAGAACTTCGCCACCGCGCTGCCGGTCGCCGTCTCGCGCGAAGCCCCGCTGACCTTCCGGCGGTGGCGGGTCGGCGACCCGACCGTCGTCGGGCGCCACCGCATCCCGGAGCCGTCGCCCGAGGCCCCCGCCGTCGATCCCGATCTCTTGTTCGTGCCGCTCGCCGCCTTCGACCGCCGCGGCTATCGGCTCGGCTACGGCGGCGGATACTACGACCGGACCCTGCGCCGGCTGCGCGCGGCGGGGCCGATCCGCGCCGTCGGCGTCGCCTACGCCGCCTGCGAGGTCGCCGCGGTGCCCGACGAGGCGCACGACGAGCCGCTCGACTTCATCCTCACCGAGCGCGAATGGATCGCCGCGCGGGGCTTTGCCTGATGCGGCTCCTGTTCATCGGCGACGTCGTCGGCCGCGCCGGCCGCGCGGCGCTTCTCGCCCAC
>CAZKHF010000377.1:0-2529 GCA_964552445.1 uncultured Bradyrhizobium sp.
GCGGGTCGAGATCCAGCCGATCGGCCGCGGCGCGACGATCGCCTTGAAGGGATCGTGGGGCAGCGCCGCGAGATCCCTGCGCCCGGTCTCGTAGAACATGGGGATGCATTCCTTCAGGGCGGAAACGACGTCACGATCTGGGAGAGCGGCGGCCGCGGGCGATCCTCAAGCGCGAGCTTTGGCCGCCCGATGTGGATGAAGCCGGCGACGCGCTCGCCGTCGGCGAGCCCGATCGCCGCGCCGAAACGCTTGTCGTAGGCGCACCATCCAGTCACCCACCCCGCGACATAGCCGAGCGCGTGAGCGGCGACGATGAGGTTCATGCACGCCGCCCCCGCCGACAGCGCCTGCTCCCATTCGGGGATTTTCACATGCGGCGCGGCGCGGGAGATCGCCGCCACTACCAGAGGCGCGAGCGAGAAACGCGTCCGCTCGATCGCGCGGGCGGCCTCGCCGAGATCGGGGTCGTCGGCGAGCTTGAGGGCGAGCGCGATCTCGCCCGCCCGCTCCCGCGCGGCGCCCTCGAACAGGATGAAGCGCCAGGGCGCGAGCTTGCCGTGATCGGGCACGCGCGAGGCGATGGCGAGCAGCGTCTCGATTTCGTTGGCGCTCGGACCCGGCCCGGTCAGGTTGGCCGGGGCGGCCGAGCGGCGGCGCTTCAAAAGGGCGATCGTCTCGTTCATTGGCGTCGTTCGTCTCTTCGCCGGGGCGGGTCCTGGAGCGGCCCTCCGCCTCTCCTTGCCGGGAATTGGGCCGCGAGTAAACCGCCTTCGAAACGCCCCATTGGCGGGGCGCCATGTCGCCGCGGCGCTTTCGAGGATTGACCGGCGCCGGCGATCGCGGCATGGCATGGGGTTGATGACGCGTCACCTTTCCTTCCTCCTCGCGGCGATCGCGGCCGCGCTGGCGCTCGCCGGCGCCGGCCGGGCGCAGGAGCCGAGCTTCGGCGTCGAGCAGGGCACGCTCAGGCTGTCGGCGACGCTCGCCGGCTCGGACGCGCCGCTGACCGGCGGCCTGCGCTGGCGCGTATTCGCGGCCAGGCCCGACGCCGACGGCGTCCATGCGCTGATCGTCGAATCGGGCGAGCCGCAGCCGACCTTGACCGCGCCGCCCGGCGACTACGTCGTCCACGTCGCGCTCGGCCTCGCCAGCGCCGCCAAGCGCGTGTCGCTCGGACAGGAGACGCGCGACGAGCGCCTGACCCTCAACGCCGGCGCGCTGCGCGTCGAAGGCGCATTGGGCGGCGCGCCGATCGACCCCGCCAAGCTCTCGCTCGACATCTACGCCTCCGAACGCAACAACCCGCAGGCCAAGCTCGTCTACGCCAAGGCGCGCGCGGGCGACATCATCGGCTTGCCGGAAGGCGCTTATCACGTCGTCTCGACCTTCCTCGACACGGTGGGGACCGGCTCGATCGGCGTCGCCAGGGCGGCCGCCGGCGCGCCCAACGCGCCGACGCCAACCAACTCGATCGTCAGCGCCGACATCCGCGTGCCCGCCGGGAAGCTCATCGACCTGACGCTGCGCCACCGCTGCGCCGCCGTCACCATCAAGCTGGTCAACGCGCCGGGCGCGGAAGCGCTCGCCAACTCGAGCTTCACCGTGCTGACGCCGGGCGGCGACCTCATCCGCGACCTGATCGGCGCCTTCCCTTCCCTCGTGCTCGCCGAAGGCGAATACGTCGTCATCGCCCGGCACGAATCGAAGACCTACCAGGCGACCTTCCAGGTGCAGTCCGGCCAGGACCGCGACGTGGAGGTGATCGCGCAGGACAACGCCAAGCAAGACGACGCCAAGCGACCGAACGCCACACAGGACTGACGACACATGCAGACCTTCTTCGTTCAGATCAAATGCGCGCTGGGACGCACCTACGACGTGGCCAACGCGCTGGCCGAAGCGGAGATCGCTTCCGAGATCTACTCGACCGCCGGCGACTTCGACATCCTGGCGAAGTTCTATGTCGAGCAGGACGTCGACATCGGCCATTTCGTCAGCCACCAGGTCCAGACCATACCCGGCATCGTCGACACGCGAACGGTCATCACCTTCAAGGCGTTTTGACCGCGCGTCGCCGCCCTCCGCAAGAGATCGCCATGCGCCGGATCGCCGCGCGGCTTGTCGCCGCTTCCCTTGCGTTGACGTTCGTCGCCGGCGCCGCTCTCGCCGACGACGCCTCGTTCCTGTTCGACGCGCTGCGGGCGCGGCCCTATCGCGCCGCCTGGGACAAGCTGATGAAGGAAGTCCAGCCGACGCCCGACTGGCTGATGCAGTTCAACCGCAACTTCGATGGCGTGGCCAGCGCGGTGACGCCGATCGTCGTCGACGGCAAGCCCTATCAGCAGGCGTTCGTCTGCAAGCCGCAGGACTGCGCGAGCCGCAAGTTCGAGGTGATGTTCGAAGCAGGCGGCGAGCGCGCCTACGGCGCGCTCGGCGGCCGCGACGAAGCGCCAGCCTTCTTCGGCGCGCCCCCGCCCTCGCTCGAGGCGGCGCTCGCCAAGGCGATCAAGGGTTAGGCGCGTCGTCGGC
>CAZKHF010000378.1:0-2528 GCA_964552445.1 uncultured Bradyrhizobium sp.
CCGCGCGCGGCATCCCGATCACGCTCACCATGCCCGAGACGATGAGCCTCGAGCGCCGCAAGCTGTTGATCGCCTACGGCGCGAAGCTGGTGCTGACCGAAGGGCCGAAGGGCATGAGCGGCGCGGTCGCCAAGGCCGAGGAGATCGCCGCCTCCAACCCCGGCCGCTACGTGCTGTTGCAGCAGTTCAAGAACCCCGCCAACCCGGCGATCCACGAGACCACCACCGGGCCGGAGATCTGGGACGACACCGAGGGCGCGGTCGACGCGGTGGTGTCGGGGGTGGGCACCGGCGGCACCATCACCGGCGTCGCGCGCTTTATCAAGAACGCCAAGGGCAAGCCGATCAAGGCGGTGGCGGTCGAGCCGAGCGCCAGCCCGATACTCAGCCAGAAGCGCGCCGGCGAGCCGTTGAAACCGGGGCCGCACAAGATCCAGGGCATCGGCGCGGGCTTCGTGCCCGACGTGCTCGACCTGTCGCTGATCGACGACATCGAGCAGGTGACCAACGAGGACGCGATCCTCTACGCGCGCCGGCTGACGCGCGAGGAGGGCATTCTCTCGGGCATCTCCAGCGGCGCGGCGACGGCGGCGGCGGCGCGGCTGGCCAAGCGGCCGGAATACGCCGGCAAGACCATCGTCGTCATCCTGCCCGACTCGGGCGAGCGCTACTTGAGCAGCGTCCTGTTCGAGGGCCTGTTCGACGCCAAGGGGCTCGCGGCGTAAAGCTTCGCGGAGAACGCGCGGAAACGGCCGGCTCGCCGCCGGCCGCTTCCCCGACGCGCCAACAAGGGCGCATTCCGCCGAGGCAGGCGACACGTGGGGCGAACGCGCGGCTCACCGCGTCGCGATGATAAAGAAGCGCGGATAGGCGAGCAGCGTCTTGCCGTCGGACCGATTCGGATAAGCGAGTTCGATCTCGCGGCGGTAGCGCGCGAGGAAGCGGATGCGGTCGTCTTCGTCGAGCGGGTCGAGGAACGGCCTCAGTCCGGAGCCGGCGAACCAATCGACGATCCCCTGCGCTCCGTCGAAGGCGTGGATGTAGACCGTCATCCACATCTGCACCGCGGCGCCGGCCGCCCGCAGCCATTCGTAATAGTCCTCGAAGGCGCCGAGCACCGGGCGCGTCTTGGCGATCGGCACCAGGCGGCGCGCCCACGGGCCGTCGGCGGCCACCATCCGCATCGCCGCATGGGAAGCTTCGCTAACCGCGCTCGGCATCTGCACGGCGAGGCAGCCGCCCTTGGCGAGGAAGGCGAAAAGGCGCGGAAACAGCGTCTCGTGGTCGGGCAGGAAATGCAGCGCCGCATTGGCGAAAATCAAGTCGGGCGGCGCTTCCGGCGTCCAGTCGGCGATGTCCTGATTGACGAAGGTCGCGCCCGGCGCGCGCGCTCGCGCGTGGGCGAGCATCGCTTCCGAAGTGTCGACGCCGACCACCTTCGCTTCGGGGAAGCGCCTGAGCAGGAGCTCGGCGCCGCCGCCAGGGCCGCAGCCGAGGTCGTAGACGAGACGGGCGGCGACGAGCGGAACTTGGGCGAGGAGGTCGTGGGCGGCGCGCGTCCGCTCCTCCTCGAACTTCATGTAGAGGGCGGGGTTCCAGTCGGTCATGGCGGGGCGGGCGGCGAGGTTGGCGTAAGGCTCGCTCGGAACCGCCGTCGTCGCGCGGCGCGCGCGCGGCGACGCCGATTCCAAGTCAACACGTTCCATTGTAGCCGCTTTCTCGCGCGAAGCCGCGGCCCGGCGACGTGGGAGCTTCGCCGCCGGGCCGCGGTCGGGGTCCGCCGCGACCCGCTTTTAGGGCGTCGGTGGGGCGCCGTGAATAGTCTATGATCTCTATCAACGTACATGTCAATTACCCGCGCGTCGGCGAGCATCAAAATGAAACGCCGCCCGTCCAGGGCGGCGTTCGCTTTCGTCGCAGAGATTTAGGCGCGCCGGCCGACGCTCAGCGGTTCGTCTTCTGCCCGTAATAGGCGTTGGGGCCGTGCTTGCGCTTGAAGTGCTTGTCGAGCAACTCGGGCTCGATCTCCGCCAGGCCGGGCGCGATCATGAGCGACATCAGCGCCATATCGGCGCAGCATTCGACCGCGACCGCGATCTCCACCGCCTTGGCGACGGTCGGCCCCCAAGTGAATGGCGCGTGACGATTGACCAGGACGCCCGGGAAATGCGCCGGATCGATCTCCTTGAACCGCTCGACGATCACCGATCCGGTCTCCCATTCGTAGTCCTGGGCGATCTCTTCGGCGGTCATCTTGCGGGTCACCGGCACCTCGCCGGCGAAATAGTCGGCGTGGGTGGTGCCGAAGATCGGGATCGGCCGCCCCGCCTGGGCGAAGGCGGTGGCGTGCGACGAATGGGTGTGCACGATGCCGCCGATCTCGGCGAAGTCGATGAACAGCCGGCGGTGGGTCGGCGTGTCGGAGGAAGGGTTGAGCTTCCCCTCGACCCGCTTGCCGTCGAGATCGACGAGGACCATGTCGTCGGCCGTCAGCGCCGCGTAGTCGACGCCGCTCGGCTTGATCGCGA
>CAZKHF010000379.1:0-2518 GCA_964552445.1 uncultured Bradyrhizobium sp.
GCGGCGACGCAGCGCTTAGGCGTCGAGCGCGCGCTCGCCGACCTCGGCGTCACGCCGACCCAATGCGCCGTGCTGGCGGTCGTCGTCGCGACGCCGGGCTTGAGCAACGCCGAGGTGGCGCGAATCGAGCGGCTGACGCCGCAGACGACCAGCCTCGTCCTCGCCAACCTCGAGCGCAAAGGATTGGTCGCGCGCCGCCCGCACGAGACGCATGGGCGGATTTTGCGCGCCGAGGCGACCGAGGCGGGCTCACGGATGCTGGCGGAGTGCCGCGCGCGTCTCGCCGGCCCCTGTCGGCGCTTGGCCGCGGCCGCGCCGCCGGACGGCGAACGCGAGATCAAGGCTTGGCTCGCCCGGCTCGCCGCAGCCGAGGTTTGACCTTGCGGCGCGGGTTTGCTCAAACGCGGGCGAGCCGAGTCGGTCGGCGGCGGCCCTGGAGGGCGCCCGAATGAACGTCTTGATTCTCGGCGGCGGCGCGCGCGAGCACGCGCTCGCCCTCGCCGTCGCGAAATCCCCCTTGCTGACCAAGCTCTATGTCGCGCCGGGCAATCCCGGCTGCGCCGCGGTCGCCGAGAACGTCGCGCTCGACCTCGACGACCACGCGGCTTTGGTCGACTTCTGCCGCGCGCGCGCCGTCGGCCTGGCGGTCGTCGGCCCCGAGGCGCCGCTGGTGGCGGGCGTCGCCGACGATCTCGCGGCGGCGGGGATTCTCTGCTTCGGCCCCAGCAAGGCGGCGGCGCGGCTCGAAGGCTCGAAAGGCTTCGCCAAGGATTTCTGCGCGGAGTTCGGCGTCCCGACCGGCGCCTATCGCCGCTTCGTCGACCCCGAGGCGGCGAAACGTTACGCGCGCGAGCGCGGCGCGCCGATCGTCGTCAAGGCCGACGGCCTGGCGGCTGGCAAGGGCGTCGTCGTCGCGGCCTCGCTCGCCGAGGCCGAGCGGGCGATCGAGGCTTGCTTCGCCGGCGCGTTCGGCGCCGCCGGCGCCGAGCTGGTGATCGAGGCGTTTCTCGAAGGCGAGGAGGTGTCGTTCTTCGCGCTCTGCGACGGCGCGCGCGCGCTTTCCTTCGCCAGCGCCCAGGACCACAAGCGGGTCGGCGACGGAGATGTGGGGCCCAACACCGGCGGCATGGGCGCTTACTCCCCGCCGCCGATCATGACGCCGGCTTTAAGCGAACGGGTGATGCGCGAGATCGTCGAGCCGACCGTCGCTGGCATGGCGAAGCGCGGCGCGCCGTTCCGCGGCGTGTTGTTCGTCGGCCTGATGATCGGTGCCGACGGCCCCAAGCTGGTCGAGTTCAACGTGCGCTTCGGCGACCCGGAGACGGAGGCGATTCTCGCGCGGCTCGACGACGATCTCTTGGAGTTCCTGCTCGGCTGCGCCAAGGGCGCGCTTCCCGACCGCGCGCCGAGATTCGTCGACCAGACGGCGCTGACCGTGGTCATGGCGGCGCGCGGCTATCCGGGCAAGGCGGAGAAGGGGACGCCGATCCGCGGCCTCGAGGCGGCGGCGGCCGCGCCGGGCGTGACGATCCTCCACGCGGCGACGCGCCGCCAGGGCGACGCGCTCGTCGCCGACGGCGGCCGCGTGCTGGCGGTCACCGCGCTCGGCCGCGACGTGAAGGAGGCGCAGGCGCGCGCCTACGCCGCGGTCGACCGCATTGACTGGCCGGGCGGCTTCTGCCGCCGCGACATCGGCTGGCGCGCGATCGGCCGGCGAAACGGGAGCTGACGCGACATGACGGCGGCTCGCCAACCAATGAGGACGGCGTCGCGGCCCACGGTCGGCTTGGCGCTCGGCGGCGGCGGCGCGCGCGGCTTCGGCCATATCGCGGCGCTCGAAGCGCTCGACGAAATGGGCGTCGCGCCGACGGCGCTCTCCGGCGCCTCGATGGGCGCGGTGATCGGCGCCGCCTACGCCGCGGGAATGAAGGGGCGCGAGATCCGCGCCTACGCGCAGGGCGTGCTGCGCAACCGCGTCGACGTGATGGGCAAGCTGCTGAAAGCGCGCGTCGGCCGCTTCGCCGATCTCGTCCTGCGCGGCCGCGGCAACCCGGTGCTGCTCGACGGCGAGATCTGCCTCGACCTGTTCTGGCCGGAGGTGGTGCCCGACTTCTTCGAGGAGCTGGCGATTCCGCTGCAGGTGGTCGCCACTGATTTTTATGGCCGGCGCGAGGTTGTGCTCGCAAAAGGAGCGCTGGGGCCGGCGGTGGCGGGGTCGATGGCGATCCCCGGCCTGATCAAGCCGGTGGAGATGGAAGGGCGCTTCCTCATCGACGGCGGCGCCGTCAATCCCTTGCCCTACGACCTGCTGCTCGACCGCGCCGACGTGGTGGTCGCGGTCGATGTGACGTTCGGCGGGCGCTCGCGCGAGCGCCGCCTGCCGACGCCGTTCGAATCGATGTTCGGCGCGACGCAGATCATGCAGCGGTCGATCACCGCCGAGAAGATCAAGGTCCGCCCGCCCGACGTTCTCGTCAGGCCCGCGGTCGAGCCGTTCGCCGTGCTCGACTTTCACCGC
>CAZKHF010000380.1:0-2491 GCA_964552445.1 uncultured Bradyrhizobium sp.
GCGCGACCAGCGCCACCGCGTCGTTCATGGCCTATCACTTCCACGACCTCAGCCCTTACGTGCTGATCGGCAATCCGCTGACGCTCACGGTGATCGAGCTGTTCGCCGTGCCCGGCGCGCTCATCGGCGCCGCGCTCTATCCGCTGGGGCTCGACGCGCCGGTGTGGCTCTACGTCGGCGGCGGCATCCGGTTCATTCTCTGGGCGGCGCGTTTCATCGCCGCCGCGCCGGGCTCGACGCTGCACCTGCGCGCCTTCGCGTCCTACGCGCTGCCGTGCCTCAGCCTTGCGGTGCTGAGCATGACCCTGTGGCGCACCTGGACGTTCCGCGCCATGGCGCTGCCCTTCGCTGCGCTCGGCCTGATCGGCGCGCTCGCCGGGCCGCGCTACGACGCCATCGTCGCGCCCTCGGGCGATCTCGTCGCCGTGCGCGACGCCGACGGACGGCTGCAGGCGGTCGGCAAGCGCTTCAACGCCTTCGCCGCCGAGCAATGGCTGACCGCCGACGGCGACGAACGCTCGCCCGAGGCGGCGCGCGCGCGCGACGCGCCGTGCGACCGGGTCGGCTGCGTCGCGGCGCTGCCGGAGGGCCAGTCGCTCAGCGTCGTGGTCGATCGCGCCGCCTTCGAGGAGGATTGCGCGCGCACCGCGGTGGTGGCGAGCGCGCTGACCGCGCCCGCCGACTGCAAGGCGTTGACCTTCGACGAGCGTCGTCTGGCGGAGACCGGCGCGGTCGGCCTGACCTGGGACGGCGCGCGCTTCCTCGTCGCCGCCGACCGCAGCGCGCTGGAGGACCGGCCGTGGTCGGGCGCGCCGCGCCGCGCGCCGCCCGATCGCCTCGTGCGTCCGGGCCAGAACGGCGCGAACCATCCCGATCCCGCCGACGCGGCCGACGAATCGCCAGAGTAGCGCCGGCGGCGCCGGCGGCCGAACGCGTCGCCGTCGACAAGGGCCGCCGAAGCCTGCGCCATGGCGCGCTCGCCTGAAAACGCAGGGAGAATCGCAATTGCAGGCAGGTGAAAGCGTAGAATTGATTCCGCTCAATCGCCGCGGCTGAGGTCGGTCCCACTCTCAGGCGGTCGGCTGGGGAGGGTCGACGCCGACGGAGCCGCCTGGAGACGCTTCGACCGAGGGGCCGGGGCGGTCGCGAGGGCGGCTCCGTCGGTCTTTGCGATCGGCGCCAGGCGCGCACGACAAAAAGGGCGCCCGAAGGCGCCCCGCTTTACGCTTTCCGCAAGCGTCCGGGCCGGGCCCGGCCGCCGCTTACTTGATCTTGGTTTCCTTGAACTCGACGTGCTTGCGCGCGACGGGGTCGTATTTCTTGAAGGTCAGCTTTTCCGTCTTGGTGCGGGCGTTCTTCTTGGTCACGTAAAAATAGCCTGTGTCGGCGGTCGACAGCAGCTTGATCTTCAGCGAAGCGGCCTTGGCCATGACGATGCACCCAGTGAGCGCGAACAACGAAAAACGCCGGCCGGAAGCGCGAGCCGACGTCGATTGCGCGGCAACATAGTCGGCGAAGGCGGGAAGTCAAGCCAATGCGCGAAGGCTTCGTCACGGCGCCGCCCGCCACCATGTCTCGAGCGCGACGCCGAACAGCGGCGTCTTGTCGGGATGGCCGAGCGCCGACGAATAGGCGATCCATTGGTCGGGCGCGTAGAACAGCGGGACGATATAGAAGCCGGAGATCAGCGCGCGGTCGAGCGCGCGCACGGCGGCGACGAAGTCGTCGCGACCGCGGGCGGCGACCACCGCGGAAATCAGCGCGTCGATCGCCGGCGAGGCGGCGCCGCTGAGGTTGTAGGCGCCCTCGATCGCCGCCGCCGCCGAGCTCCAGCGGCCGCGCTGCTCGGCGCCCGGCGAGGGCGAGGCGATCCACGAGCCGATCATCATGTCGAAGTCGAAACGCATGCGGCGGCGTTGGTACTGCACTTCGTCGATCAGCCGCGGGGTCGCGGCGACGCCGATGCGCGCCAGATTCTCGGCGTAAGCGAGGGCGAGCCGTTCTTCTTGGCGATCCTTGACCAGGATCTCGAAGGCGAGCGGCGCGCCGCTCGCGTCCACCAGCGCGTCGCCGCGCAAGACGTAGCCGGCCTCGGCGAGCCGTCCGAGCGCCCAGCGCGCGATGCGCCGATCGCGGCCGCTGCGGTCGGAGACCGGGGGCGCCCAGCGCCCCTCCATCACGTCGTCGCGCGCCGCGCCGGGGAAGGGCGCGAGCAGGGCGCGCTCCCTGGCCGACGCCGGCCGCCCGATCGACGACAGCTCGCTGTCGTCGAAAAAGCCCAGCGAGCGTCGGTAGACGCCGGAATAGAGGTTGGCGTTGATCCACTCAAAATCGAACATCCCCGCCAGCGCCTCGCGCGTCCGCGGGTCGGCGAAGATCGCCCGGCGGGTGTTGAAGGCGAAGCCCGAGACGCCCTTGGGCAGGCCGTAGGGCAGGGCGCGCTTGACGACGCGCCCGTCGCGGACGGCGGGAAAATCGTAGCCGTAGAGCC
>CAZKHF010000381.1:0-2490 GCA_964552445.1 uncultured Bradyrhizobium sp.
TCATCGAGCCCCACGGCAGCACGTAGCCCATGAACGCCGTCGCCATCATCAGCAGGTAGATGATGACGCCGAGGATCCACAGCACCTCGCGCGGCGCCTTGTAGGAGCCGTAATAGACGCCGCGGAAGATGTGGACGTAGGCGGCGAGGAAGAACAGCGACGCGCCGTTGGTGTGGAGATAGCGGATCAGCCAGCCGTAGTTGACGTCGCGCATGATGTGGTCGACTGACGCGAACGCCTGCGTCGCGGTCGGCGCGTAGTGCATGGCGAGCACGACGCCGGTGACGATCTGCGAGACCAGCATGAACGCCAGGATGGCGCCGAAGGTCCACAGGACGTTGAGGTTGCGCGGCGTCGGATAAGCGACGAACGACGAATGGACGAGCCCCATGATCGGCAGGCGCGCCTCCAGCCATCGTCCAAAGGCGGTTTTGGGGACGTAGGTCGGGGTTGCGCTCATGGCTCCATTCTCTTGGAGAGGGGGCTGGTCTCTTGGAGAGGGGACTTGCGCCGCCCGCCGGTCGAGGCGCCGGCGAAGCTCGCGCGGGATCAGCCGATCTTCACCTTCGCGTCGCTCAAGAAGGCGTATTCCGGCACCGCCAGATTGAGCGGCGCCGGCCCTTGGCGGATGCGTCCGGAGGTGTCGTAGACCGAGCCGTGGCAGGGGCACTTCCAGCCGTCGTACTCGCCCTGGTGGCCGAGCGGCACGCAGCCGAGATGGGTGCAGATTCCCACCACGATCAGCCACTCCGGCTTCTTCACCCGCTGCTCGTCGGTCTGCGGATCGCGAAGCTCGGAAAGGGGCGTGCTCGCCGCAGCCTCGATCTCTTTCCGGGTGCGACGGCGCACGAACACCGGGCCGCCGCGCCACTTCACCGTGACGATCTGGCCTTCGGCGATCTGGGAGAGGTCGACCTCGGTCGAGGCCATGGCGAGCGTCGAAGCGTCGGGGTTCATCTGGTCGATCAGCGGCCAGGCGACCGCGCCGACGCCGACCGCGGCGACCGCGCCGGTGGCGATGAACAGGATGTCCCGGCGATTGGGGTTTTCGATAGCCGCGCTCGTCAATCGCGCCTCCACATCGTTCGGGCGACCCGCGCCTGCGGCGCCTCGCCGCCCCCGCGGCGCGCCAAGGCAAGCGAGAAACTGCGCTCTTTCGCCACAGCCTGCGAGAGCGCGGCTATTTCGCATCGTTCTCAACAGTTGTCTATAGGCCAAAGAGCGCGACGCGAAGCTCGCCGAAACGCGGCGCGAAGCGACGCCCATGACAAGCCGAGCGAATCCTGCTTAAGCGGGAAGGCGATGACGACGCCTGCGGCGCGCCTGACCTTGGCGCTCTATCAGCCCGACATCGCGCCCAACGTCGGCGCGATGCTGCGCACCTGCGCCTGCCTTGGCGTCGACGCGGCGATCATCGAGCCGGCGGGCTTCGTCTTCTCCGACCGCCGGCTGCGGCGCGCGGGGATGGACTACCTCGACGCCGTTTCGATCGCGCGCCATCTCTCCTTCGCGAGCTTCGAAGCGTGGCGGGCCGAAGCCGGCCGCCGGCTCGTGCTGTTGACCACCGCGGGAGAAACGGCGCTGTGGGACTTCGCCTTTCGCGCCGACGACGTGATTCTGGTCGGCCGCGAATCGGCGGGCGTTCCGGAGGCGGTGCGGGAGCGCGCCGACGCGCGCCTGCGCATCCCGATCGAAGCGCCGCTGCGCTCGCTCAACGTCGCCGTCGCCGCCGCGCTGGCGCTCGGCGAAGCGCGCCGCCAGCTGCGCGGCGTCCCTGGCACCGCCGTCGCCGGGCGGCCCGACCCCGGGCGTGACAACGCCCGCGACTTGCGCAATGTTAGCGGGTTGTGTCGCCGAGTCGAGGGCGACAGGGGGGATGGGGGTTGAACGACACGGTGCAGGTGCTGATCGCCGACGACCACCCGCTCGTCCTCGGCGCTTTGCGCCAGGCGGTCGGCGGCGCCATTCCCGGCGCGAAGATCCACGAGGCGACCGATTTCGAGAGCCTGGCGGCGGCGCTGGAGGCGACGCCGGACATGGACCTGGTGCTGCTCGACCTTTCCATGCCGGGCGTGCGCGGGTTCTCCGGCCTGTTGTTCCTGCGCTCCGAGCGGCCGGGCGTGCCGGTGGTGGTCGTCTCCGGCAACGAGGACCGCGCCGTCATGCGCCATTGCCTCGAGTTCGGCGCGGCCGGCTATCTGCCGAAGTCGCTCGACGTCGAGACCATGCGCGCGGCGATCCGCAAGGTGCTCGACGGCGGCCAATGGACGCCGCCCGACCTCGACCTCGCCGCCGAGCCCAACCGCGAGGCGAGCGCGTTGGCGCGCCGGCTCTCCTCGCTGACGCCGCAGCAACTGCGGGTGCTGATGATGCTGTCGCAGGGCCTGCTCAACAAGCAGATCGCCTACGAGCTCGCCGTCTCGGAGGCGACGGTCAAGGCGCACGTCTCCGCCATCCTGCAGAAGCTCGGCGTCGAGAGCCGCACCCAGG
>CAZKHF010000382.1:0-2486 GCA_964552445.1 uncultured Bradyrhizobium sp.
AGGGGCCCCCGCCCCCCCCCCCGGCGCGCAACAGGAAGATTGCGGCTTTCGCGGCATAAACGGCATTACGCGGCATTACGCGTTACGGTGATGGGGTGGACGGCGCCCCGAGCGGCATCGACGCGCCAAGATGGTCGTTGTCATGAATCGATCTGAAGGAAGCCGTCCATGGGCAAGTCTATCAACAGTCTGTCGTCTGTCACGGTCGTCGGGCTCGACATCGCCAAGAATGTTTTTCAGCTTCATGGGGTCGATGCGAAGAGCGCGGTGGTTGTCGCCAAGCCGGATTACGGTGACAGTGCATTTAATTGACGCGCCCGTCGATCGTTCGTAGCCTCGCCTGGGTCGTTATCCCCCACTTGCCGCAATGCGATTAGATGCACTATCGCCGCAAGCGCGGTAAGCGCGCGCGAACCGGCGGCGGCGAAGCCGGCGCCCGAGCAGGCCGGGAGGGAAATTTTCCTCGTCGCAGACCGTTGAAAGAATGCGAAACGCGGCACGAGACGGCCCCCTCGCCGCGCGCGCCCGCCCATCGTCGTTCGCCCTCATGGCGCTCGCCTCGCTTTGCGGCTTGGCGCTCCAACCCGCCTTCGCGCATGACGATCGGTCTACGGCGACGCCCATCGGCGAATGTCGACAGGCCCAATCGGTTCGCGGCGGAGCCCCGGCGGCCCCTCCGCCCCCGGCGACCAACAGTCGGCGGCGATCAGCCGTAATTCTTCCGCCAGCTCTCGACCGTCAGCTTTTCCAGCGCGGCGAAGTAGGAGGCGTTGGGGTCGGATGGCGGCGAGGGGGCGCGGACGAGATCGAACACGTGTTCGGCGAGCGTCGCCACGACGGCGTGAATGGCCTCGTGGCGGTCGACGCCTTCCTCCATCAGGCGCGCCAGCGTCCGGCGCACCGGCGTCTCGTCGCCGAGCGCCGCCTGATTTTCGACGATCGCCTGAAAGGTCGCGTGCGCCCTGAGATCGGGAAGAACGGCGCGCGTGCGATGGTGATAGCTCTCGATCAAGGCGATGCGCTCGGACTCGTCGAGCTCGAGCCATTCCTTCGAGGCCGGCGCTTGGAGCGGATCGTAGCGTTCCATCGTCGAATCCTTCTGTCGGATCGCTGCGGGCGAGTATGCGGCATCGCCGCGCGCGCCGCAAAGGGGCGCGCCCGAAACTCCTGATTTATCGCCGATCGCGCCATTGGGGGGCGGAGGCGGTCGTTCGCCCGCGCCGGCGGCGAGCGCCGGATTTATCGACCCGCGGGTTTTCGCCGCGGCGGCTCCGGCTCGACCTTGAGGCGGCCCTTGGCGGCGAGGCGCACGCGCGCCCCGGCGAGGTTGGCGCTGAAGGCGCGGCGCGCCGCGACGGCGTCGCGCAAGCCTTCCGTCAGCGTCTCGATCTTCTCCAGGCCGATGCGGCCCGCCTCCTTGCCGCCGACCTTGGCGATCGCCGCGGCGAGCAGCCGCTCGGCGATCTCGATCGGCGCCTGCGTCAAGGCGCCCACGTCGCACCAGGCGTTGGCGACTAGGCCGAGCCGCGCCTCGGTGGCCTCGGCCTGGCGCGTCAGCGCCTCCTCGACCTGTCCGGCCCGGCGCGCGAGCCGCGCCAGCGCCGGCGCGTCGAGGCCCTCGGCGGCGAGCGCGCCCATCAGCGCGCGCAGCCGCGCGCGCGCGTAATGCGGGTCGTCGTTGCTGGGATCGCGGACGAAGGCGACGCCGGCGGCCTCGCAATAGGCGATGAGCGCGCGCTTGGGCACGCCGAGCAGGGGGCGCGCGAGGACGAGGCCGTCGCGCGGCGCGCGCGCCGCCATGGCGCGCAGGCCGCCGATCCCGGAGCCGCGCAGCAGGCGGAACAGGGTGGTCTCGGCCTGGTCGTCGAGGTGATGGGCGGTGACGATCGCCGTGGCGCCGACCTCGCGCGCGCACTGCGCGAGCAGGCGGTAGCGCGCCTCGCGCGCGCGCTCCTGCACGCGCGTCTTCGGCTTCGCGCCGCGCCAGACGAGAAGGCGATGCGGCAGGCCGAGCTCGGCGCACAGCTTGGCGACCGCGCGCGCCTCCTCGCCGCTTTCGGGGCGCAAGCCGTGGTCGACGGTCGCCGCTTCGAGACGCGGCCGGCCGCCGCGACGGCGCGCCCACGCGGCGGCCATCAACAACAGCGCGGTGGAATCCGGCCCGCCCGACACGGCGACGAGGATCGCCTTGGCGTCGGCGAGCGGGGCGAGGAGAGCGTCGATCGCCCGCTCCGACAGCGCCGCCGGCGGGCCGCTCGCGCGCCTCAACAATGATCCTTCTGCATCTCGCGCTCCGCCGACTTCTTCACCGCCGGCGCGGCGGTCGGGTAGCGCTTGCCGACCTCGGCGAAGGTCGCGCAGGCCTGGTCGCTGTTGCCGAGCGCCGCCAGCGCCTGGCCGAGGCGCAGCATGCCCTCCGGCGCGCGCGGCGACTTGCCGTAGTCGGTCGACAGCTTGAGGTACTGCTCGGCGGCCTCGCGCGGCCG
>CAZKHF010000383.1:0-2476 GCA_964552445.1 uncultured Bradyrhizobium sp.
CGGGTGGCGCAGATCAAGTCGCAGATCGAGGAGACGACCTCGGACTACGACAAGGAGAAGCTTCAGGAGCGTCTGGCGAAGCTCGCCGGCGGCGTGGCGGTGTTGCGCGTCGGCGGGGCGACCGAGATCGAGGTGAAGGAGAAGAAGGATCGCGTCGACGACGCGCTCAACGCCACCCGCGCCGCGGTCGAGGAAGGCATCGTGCCTGGCGGCGGCGTCGCGCTGCTGCGCGCCAAGGCGGCGGTCGCGAAGCTGAAGAGCGACAACCCCGACGAGCAGGCGGGCATCAACATCGTGCTGCGCGCCCTCGAGGCGCCGCTGCGCCAGATCGTCGAGAACGCTGGCGGCGAAGGCTCGATCGTGGTCGGCAAGATCGTCGAGCACAAGTCGCAAACCTACGGCTTCAACGCCCAGACCGACGAGTTCGTCGACATGTTCGAGGCCGGCATCGTCGATCCTGCCAAGGTGGTGCGCACCGCGCTGCAGGACGCGGCTTCGGTCGCCGGCCTGCTCATCACCACCGAGGCGATGATCGCCGAGCTGCCGAAGGACAAGCCCGCCCCGGCGATGCCGGGCGGCGGCGGCATGGGCGGCATGGACTTCTAAGTCCGACGCTCGATCGAGGATTGCAGGGGCGGCCGCGAGGCCGCCCCTTTTTATTCGCCCCGACGTGGACAAGATTTCATCACAGACCGCCCTCAGCGGTCTTTCTTTTTCGCCGCGCGATCTGCTAGTTGCGAAATCTCGACCCGCTCCGAGCGAAAGGCCCAGACCTCATGCGCGCCCTCAGCCTCGCCGTCGCCGCGTTCGCCCTTGCGGCGTTTCTCGTCTGGCTCGCCGCGCCCGAGGTCGGGGTCCTGCTCCTCGCCGTCGCCGCGCTGATGTGCGCGGGCGCGACGTATTTGTCCTGCCGCATGTCCTGCTTTTTGCGAGTCTTCCAGGCGATCTTCGCCGTCGAGACCATCGTTTTCGGCCTCGCCTATCTCGTCAGCGAGCTCGGCTGGTGGCCGCAGGCCTACGCCGACTATGCGCTGCCGTGCACCGTGCCGCTGTCGGCGGCGTTGTTCGGATCGTTCGTCTACGCCGTGTCGTTCATCCCGGTCGTGCGCAAGATGACCGACATCGCCGACCCCTACTTCCGGGAGGCTGCGCCGACGGTGGCGCGGGCCTGGCCTTTCCCGCCCGTGACGCTGGCGCAGAACCGTCTCGCGATCATCGCGCTGGTGTTCCTTATCGTCCTCAACCAGGTCGAGGTGGCGCTCGACGTGCGATTGTCGTTCTTCAGCCGCGATTTCTACAACGCGATGCAGAACAAGGACGCGGCCGGGTTCTGGGGTCAGCTGTTCCTGGTCTTCCTGCCTTTCGCGACGCTGCTCATCGCCGCATTGGTGGTCGAATACGTCGTCACCTCGACCTTCGTCATCCGTTGGCGGCGCTGGCTGTCGGCGCGCTACATCGGCCGCTGGCTCGGCGGCGGCGCCCACTACCCGATGGCGCTCGCCGGCTCGCCCGCCGACAACCCCGACCAGCGCGTCTGCGAGGACATCTACAGCTTCATCTACGGCGGCTTCACCAATCCCGGCGCCGGCCTCTACGGCTACTCGGTGACGGTGCTGCAGACGCTGACCTCGCTCGTCTCCTACGCGATCGTCCTGTGGGGCCTGTCGGCGAACTTCACCTTCCCCGGAACTGGGCTCGTGGTGCCCGGCATGCTGTTCTGGATCGCGCTCGTCTACGCGGCGGTCGGCACCGTCATCGCCCACCTGATCGGGCGCTCGCTCATCCGCCTCAATTTCCGCCAGCAGCAATACGAGGCGAACTTCCGCTTCGGCCTCGCCCGCTTGCGCGAATACAGCGAGCAGATCGCGCTCCTGCGCGGCGAGGCGGCGGAGGAGGCCGCGGCGATGGGCCGCTTCGGCGACGTGTTCGACAACTACATGCGTATCGTTCACGTGCGCAAGCGGCTGCGCATCTTCACCAGCGCCTACGACCAGATCAGCCAGTATTTTCCCATCGTCATCGGCGCGCCGTTCTATTTCCTCGGCAAGATCCAGCTCGGCGTGCTGATCCAGGTGGCCCGCGCCTTCGGCAACGTCAACAGCTCGCTCAATTTCTTCGTTTCGCAATATGTCGGCCTCGCCGACTTCAAGGCGGTGCTCGACCGCCTGACCTCGTTCGACGAGGCGATCGCCCGCGCGCAAAAGGCGATCTCGCACGTCGACGGCATTCATCTGGTCGCCTCGCCGTCGCCCGACCTCGCGCTCGACCATCTTTCGCTCGATCTACCGAACGGACGGCCGCTGGCGCGCGTCGACGGCTTGGTCTTCACCGCCCACGAGCCGACCTTGCTCGTCGGCCCCTCGGGCGTCGGCAAGTCGACGCTGATGCGCGCTATCGCCGGCGTCTGGCCCTACGGGTCGGGAACGATCGCCAAGCCGCAGGCGAGCGTCATGGCGCTGCCGCAGCGCCCCTATCT
>CAZKHF010000384.1:0-2467 GCA_964552445.1 uncultured Bradyrhizobium sp.
CGCGCTTGCGCGGGATCTGGGCGAGCGCGACGCTCGCCTTCACCGCCGCCTGCACTTTCTCGAAAGCGCGCACCTCGATCTGGCGCACGCGTTCGCGCGACACGCCGAACTCGGTCGACAGCTCCTCGAGCGTGACCGGGTCGTCGGCGAGCCGGCGCGCCTCGAAAATGCGCCGCTCGCGCGGGTTCAACACCCGCAGCGCGCCCTTCAACGCCGTCAACCGGGCGTCGCCCTCTTGGCGATCGGCGAGCGCCGTCTCCTGGCTCGGGCTGTCGTCGACCAGCCAATCCTGCCACTCGCCGTCGCCCTCCTCGCGCAGCGGCGCGTTGAGCGACGCGTCGCCGCCGAGCCGGCGGTTCATGTCGACCACGTCCTGCTCGGTGACGCCGAGGCGCTTGGCGATGGTGGCGACCTGGTCGGCGCGCAAGTCGCCGTCGTCGAGCGCCGAGATGCGGCTCTTCGCCTTGCGCAGGTTGAAGAACAGCTTCTTCTGGCTGGCGGTGGTGCCCATTTTCACCAGCGACCACGAGCGCAGGATGTATTCCTGGATCGAGGCGCGGATCCACCACATCGCGTAGGTGGCGAGCTTGAAGCCCTTGTCCGGCTCGAATCGGCGCACCGCCTGCATCAGCCCGACGTTGCCCTCCGAAATCACCTCGCCGATCGGCAGGCCGTAGCCGCGGTAGCCCATGGCGATTTTCGCCACCAGACGCAGGTGGGAGGTCACCAGCTTGTGGGCGGCCTCGCGGTCGCCATGCTCGCGCCAGCGTTTGGCGAGCATATATTCCTCCTGCGGCTCCAGCATCGGGAACCGCTTGATTTCGGAGAGATAACGGGAAAGCCCGGATTCACCGGCGACGACGGGAAGGGCGGCGGCCATCGGGACCTCCTCTCGGAGCGAAGCGGCGAAGGCGCGCTCCATCACGCCGGTCAAGGCGGCGCTTAGCTGGATATAGTTCGGGCGACCATGGCCGAAAGAGGGCGAAAAGGCGAGCCGCTGCGAGCGGGGCCTTGACATTTCGTTCAACCGCCGGGCCGCCCCTCACGCCCCGCCGCGCGCCGCGTCCTCCCGTAACGCTCTGACAAGAAGCATGAAATCTTCCGGCGGGGCCCGCTCGAACGACAGCGGCGCGCCGCTGATCGGGTGGTCGAAAGCGAGCGTCGCCGCATGCAGCGCCTGCCGCCCGAGCGCCGCCAGAGCGGCGCGCGCCTCCGGCGACAGGCGGGACGCCTTGGTCTTGAAGGCCGCGCCGTAGACCGAATCGCCGAGCAACGGGCAGCCGATATGGGCGAGATGGACGCGGATCTGGTGGGTGCGACCGGTCTCCAGGCGGCAGGCGATCAGGCTCGCCGGCCCCAGCCGCTCGATCAGCCGCCAGTGAGTCGTCGCCCGGCGACCGCGCGCGGCGGGCACGACCGCCATCTTCTCGCGATGGACCGGGTGGCGGCCGAGCGGCGCGTCGATCACCCCCGCCGCGGCGTCGGGCGCGCCCCAGACGAGGGCGCAATATTCGCGCCTCAGCGAGCCTAAGCGCCCGTGGTCGGCGAACAGCGCCGCCAGACCGTGATGGGCTGCGTCGCTCTTGGCGGCGACGATCAGCCCCGAGGTGTCCTTGTCGAGACGATGGACGATGCCCGGCCGCTTCACCCCGCCGACGCCCGACAGACCGGCGCCGCAATGGCGAATCAGCGCGTTGACCAGCGTGCCGGAAGCGTGGCCGGGCGCGGGATGGACGACCAGGCCGGCCGGCTTGTCGATCACGATTAGGTGTTCGTCCTCGTAGACGACGTCGAGCGGCAGGTCCTCGCCCACTGCGTCGGCGGGCGCCGCCGGCGGCACGACGACGGTGATTCGCGCGCCCTCGCGCAGCTTCGAAGCGGGATCGCGCGCTTCGACGCCGCCGACGGCGACCGCGCCGACCTCGATCATCGCCTTTAGGCGGGTGCGCGACAGATCGAGGCCCTGCGCCTCGGCGGCGCGGGCGAGGAAGCGGTCGAGCCGATCGCCGGCGTCGGCCGCGCCGACCTCGAAGGCGAGCGCGCGCGCGCTTTCCCCCTTCATTTCCCGTATGTCCCCGCGGCGACGGCGATTTACGCGCGACCATCGCCGGGACGCCGTCGCCGCATGGCTTCCTCTCGCGCTTGAGCGGCGAGACGTCGTCCAGCCGCCGCCTGTGAGACTTAGGCGCGGCCCGCCCGGGTGACAAGCCGAACACGGCCGCCGCAATTCGGATCGACCGCCTTGATTTGAATGCGGCGTTCCGATATTTCGTAAGATGTCGATTACTGGCCGACGACTTGGTCCCGTATCTCGCGATGCGAGCCGACGAAACTCCCTGCATCGATAGTCGCGCCTGACGCGGCGCGCGTGCGGCGTCGATTCTCTTATAATCTCTCTAATACGGAAATCTCCGATGGCAACCGGTACGGTCAAGTGGTTCAACGCCACGAAAGGGTATGGCTTCAT
>CAZKHF010000385.1:0-2455 GCA_964552445.1 uncultured Bradyrhizobium sp.
CGTCCTTGACAGGCCCTGACGATCGGAAAAAGAGGCTCTCCAAGAGGTCGACGGCGCGCTGTGTCGACGCCGGCCTCTTCGCGGGGCTTCAGCGCGAACCCCTCGCCTCCGCCCCCTTTCCCGCAAGCGGAGAAGCGAGCGCGCGCCCTTACCTTCCTCCCGCCACGTCGAGCAGCGCGCCGGTGACGTAAGAGGCGGCGTCGCTGAGCAGCCAGACGATCGCCTCGGCGACTTCGCCGGCGGTTCCCGGCCGACCGAGCGGCGCGGTCGCGCCGATCCTGAACGCGCGGTCGGGCTCGCCGACGGCGGCGTGAATCTCGGTGTCGATGATCCCCGGCCGGACCGCGTTGACGCGCACCTCCTCGCTCGCCAGCTCCTTGGCGAGGCCAAGCGTCAGCGTGTCGATCGCGCCCTTGGAGCCGGCGTAGTCGACGAACACGCCCGGGCCGCCGATGCGCGTCAGCGCCGAAGAGACGAAGACGATCGACCCGCCGGCGCCGCCGAGGCTTTTCGACATCCGCCGCGCCGCCTCGCGCGCGGTGAGGTAGGCGCCGAGGATGTTGACCTCGAACACCCGCCGCATGCGCTCGACGCTCATGTCGGCGAGGCGCGCCGCCGGCGCGACCACGCCGGCGTTGACCACCACGCCGCTGAGCGGCCCGAGCGCGCGCGTCGCGCCCTCGAACATCGCGACGACGTCGTCCTCGTCGGCGACGTCGCCCTGCAGCGCCACCGCCTTGCCGCCGGCGCGCGCGATCTCTTCGACCACGTCGCGCGCCGCGACCTCCTCGCGCACGTAGTTGACGCCCACCGACCAGTCGTAGGCGCAGGCGAGCAGCGCCGTCGCGCGCCCGATGCCGCGCGAGGCGCCGGTGATGAGAACCGCCTTTCTGTCGCTCATGGGGCGCTCCGTTCGCTCGCCTGTGGTCGCGCCGGCCGCGCGGCCGAGGCCGCCGCGGCGCGGATCGCCGCGATATTGGCGGCGTAGGCGGTCGGGCCGCCCTTGAACGCCGCCGACCCGGCCACCAGCGCGTTGGCGCCCGCCGCGACCACCAGCGGCGCCGTCTCGGGCGTAATGCCGCCGTCGACCTCGATGTCGATCGGCCGGTCGCCGACCATCGCTCTGACCTTGGCGATCTTGTCGAGCATGGCGGGGATGAACGTCTGGCCGCCGAAACCCGGATTGACCGTCATCAGCAGAATGAGATCGAGCCGGTCGAGCACATATTCGATCGTCTCCTCCGGCGTGGCGGGATTGAGCGAGACGCCCGCCTTCTTGCCGAGATCGCGGATCGCGTGCAGTGCGCGGTCGAGATGTTTCGTCGCCTCGACGTGCACGGTGACGACGTCGCAGCCCGCCGCGGCGAAGGCTTCGAGATAGGGCTCCGGCGGCTCGATCATCAGGTGGCAGTCGAAGGTCTTCTCGGTGTGCGGGCGCAGCGCCGCGATCACCGGCGGACCGAAGGTGATGTTGGGGACGAAGCGGCCGTCCATGATGTCGAGGTGGATCCAGTCGGCGCCCGCTGTGGCGATGTCGCGCACTTCCTGGCCGAGCTTGGCGAAATCGGCCGAGAGGATCGACGGCGCGACAATGACGGGACGGTGGTGGGGACTCATGGCGGGGACGCCTCCTGCTTCGCCCGATTGTCGGTGAATCGGCCGCCGCTTGGCAAGCCGCGCGACGCCGCGGCGAAAAACGCTGCTTGACGCCAAAAAGTTTAGATGCTATACGGTTTAGTATATGAACTATCTTGGAGGCGGACTATGGAGCGAGATTGGGACGCGATCGTCATCGGCTCGGGCATCGGCGGGCTGTCGGCGGCCGGCTTTCTCGCCAGGGTCGCCAAAATGAAGGTTCTGGTGCTCGAGAAGCACTCGGAACGCGGCGGTCAGACCCACATGTTCCGCCGCGACGGCGCCTGTTGGGACGTCGGCCTCCACTACGTCGGCGAACTCGACAAAGGCTCGATCGTCCGCACCGTCATCGACTTTCTCTCGGGCGGCTCGCTCGCGTGGAGCAAGATGACCGACGAATTCGAGCGCTTCCTCTATCCCGGTCTCAAGTTCGCCGTGCCTTCCGACCCCGAGCGCTACTTGCAGCGCCTGATCGAGCGCTTTCCCAACGAGGCGCCCGCGCTTCGAACCTATTTCAGAGACTTGCGCGCCGTCGCGTCGTGGAGCGTCCTCGGCATCCAACAGCAGTTTCTGCCGCAGCCGTTGGCGTTCCTCTTCACGCTTTGGCGCAGGCTCGGCGCGGCCAAGGCGACCCAAACGACCGGGGATTACCTGCGCCGCCATTTCCGGTCGCCGGAGCTCAGAGCCTTGCTCGCATCGCAATGGGGCGACTATGGCCTGCCGCCAAGCCAAAGCGCATTCGCGCTGCACGCCCTCGTGCTCGAGAGCTATCTCAAGGGCGCTTGGTTCCCTCAGGGCGGCGCCGGGCGCATCGCGCGCG
>CAZKHF010000386.1:0-2455 GCA_964552445.1 uncultured Bradyrhizobium sp.
TCGTCATCAGCCACGACCGCTTCTTCCTCGACCGCATCGCCACCCACATGCTGGCCTTCGAGGACGACAGCCACGTCGAGTGGTTCGAGGGCAACTTCGCCGACTACGAGGAAGACAAGAAGCGCCGATTGGGCCTCGACAGCATCATTCCGCACCGGTTGAAGTACAAGAAGTTCACGCGGTGATTCCTTCCCCCCTTACGGGGGAAGGTGGCCGGTGGAGCCGGCCGGATGAGGGGTCACGCCAAGAGGCGCGCGGGGCAGGTCGCCTCTCGCGCGTGGGGCGGCTTCGGGATTCATCCATCCGAAATTGCGCCGAGATCCGCCCTGCCTGATCCGTGCTCGGCGTCCATAGCCGGTCCAGAGACGGGCGTCTCTCCAGACGCCCTTCGGCCAAGCCGCTTCGCGGTCGCTGCCGCGAGTCTTGACTCCTGTGCGCGGCTCAGGCGCTTGGCTTCCGTGATCATTGCTGCGCGAACCGGCCTCGCGGCCGGCTTCGCTCAGCAACGATCATGGAAACAGGACGCCGCATCGGAGCGGCGCAGTCACCGCGGAGCGGGCGAAGCGTAGCGCAGCAGCCGCGCAGCGGCTTGACGGCGACGCGCCGATGTGGCCCTAGCACATCGAAAGATGTGCGGTTACGGCAGCCGCAAAGAGGCGAGGGAAGCGGCCGGAAGAGTCGTCAGAGCGTGTCGCCTTTGGAGTGACGCGGCTCCAACCGTCATCGCGAGCGACAGCGAAGCGATCCAGACTAAGACTTAGCCGCCGCCGCAAACCCCAAGTCTGGATCGCGTGGCTTTGCTCGCGATGACGGCCAAGAGGCTCGACTTGAAAACGTCAGACTCTAGGGCCCCAGATCGCGCTTGAGCGCTCCGACCCCGACGGCGCGCGGGAGCGCTACGAGGCGACGCTGCCGCTCTACCGCAAGGTCGGCGACGTGCTGGGCGAGGCCAATTGCATCGCGCGCCTCGGCGATATCGCGCTTGCCCGCTTTGATCACGACGGCGCGCGCGAGCGCTACGGGGCGGCGTTGCCGCGCTTCCGCAAGCTCGGCGACGTGCAAGGTGAAGCCAATTGCCTCAAGGGTCTCGGGAACATCGCGCTTGAACGCTCAGATCGCACCGTCGCACGCGGCGATTACGAGGCGGCGTTGACGCTCTACCGCAAGTCCGGCTCCGTGCTGGGCCAGGCCAATTGCGTTCAGAGTCTGGGCGACATCGACGAGGCGAGCGAGGATGTGGCTTCCGCGCGCCGTCGTTGGAACGAGGCGCTCGCGCTCTACGAACGCATTCCGGAACCCTATTCGATCGGCCAAACCCACCTTCGCATCGCGAGGCGGCGCGGCGGGCCTGGGCGTCGATCGGCCGCGCCGACCTGATCGCGCAGTTTCTCGACAAGGCGCCGTCGCCGCGCCGGCGGCGAAGGCCGCGCCGGTTGAAGCGCAAGTGATCTCGCGAGGAGGGGCGACTTCAACCGAAAAGAACTGGCGTCGCCTTCTTCAGCTCCAGCGCCATGCTCCCCTACATCCCCGCCTTGCGACTCCTACTCCGGCCCCGCCAGCTCAACTCCGGCCATTCGCGCCGCTTCCGCCAGCCGCGCGTCGAACGTCGCCAGCCGCGCGCCAGCGTTCTTCGCCGCCGCCAGATGCAGCGCGTCGGCGGCTGCGAGCTTGGTCGAGAAGTCTCGCACGATGCGTTCGGCGAGCAGAAAGTCGCCTTCGCCATGACTGAGCCGCTCGCAGCCGGCGCGCAGCGCGTCGAAGTCCAGCAGAGCGGCGTCGACCGACGCCCGGTTCAACCGTCCGACCCGCAAATCGCGCGACAGAACGGCGCTCACGTCGAGATTGGCGAGATCGCTGACGGCGACCGTCTCGTTCAGTCGGGAATACCAGGCGCTGGCCTTGTCCGTGTGCGAGTCCGCGACCAGCAGGGACACGAGAACGGAGGCGTCGAGGTAGATCAATCGCGTTCGCCGTCGCGCATACGGCGAATGACGTCGACCGCGTCCTCGCCGAGCCGCGAGCGGGATTTCGCCCGCGCGACGATTTCGGCGACCAGTCGGGGATCGGGCTGCCGCCGTCCCGTCTCGACCGCGGCGCGCAGCCGCGCGACGACCTTGCCGTGGCGGGTGATCGCGACGTCCTCGCCCAGCTCGGCCTGTCGCACGAGCTTCGACAACTGATCCTTGGCCTCGGCGATCGAATAGTTCGCCATCGCGCCCTCAATTCTGGCTATCGATGGCCATAATACGATCCGGGCGCCGGCGAGGCAAGCCGCCGCGACGCCGCCTGGCGCCAGGCGACGGTATCTTGCATCGCAAGCCCTTGAAATTGCGCCGCCGCGACGAAAAGTGGCGCGGGTCGCCCGCTCCTCAGTTCCCCTGCCGCAACCCTTCCGCCCCCGGCGCGTCCTCGCGCACTTGCACGACGGCGAACTTGTCGGCGTAGAGGCGGCGCC
>CAZKHF010000387.1:0-2443 GCA_964552445.1 uncultured Bradyrhizobium sp.
CGCGCGCGACGTCTCCGACATCGGGCGCGACGACATCGTCCTGCCCTACGCCGTCGAGAGCCTGAGCACCCGCGGCCGGCTGACCCGGCTCGGCGGCGCGATCGACGCCATCCTCAAGCGCCACGGCTATCCGGAGCCGGTCGGCCGCCTGGTCGGCGAGGCGGCGGCGCTGGCGGTGCTGCTCGGCTCGATGCTCAAGCTCGATGGGCGCTTCCAGCTGCAGACGAAGACCGAGGGGCCGGTGCGGATGCTGGTGGTCGACTACGACGCGCCGTCGAACCTACGCGCCCTCGCCCGCTTCGACGAAGCGGCGCTGAAAGCGCGCCTCGCCGACGGCGAGGGCGATCTGCTCGGCGAAGGCCATCTCGCCTTCACCGTCGATCCCGGCGGCGAAATGTCGCGCTATCAGGGGGTGGTCGCGCTCGACGGCCGTGGGCTTGAGCGCGCCGCACATGTCTATTTCGAGCGCTCGGAGCAGATCCCGACCCTGGTTCGGCTCGCCGCCGGCCAAGTGGTGACGCCGCACGGTTTCCAGTGGCGCGCCGGCGGCCTGCTCGCGCAATTCCTGCCCGAGGCGGAGGAGCGTCGCCAGCGCGCCGACTTCGATCCCGGCGACGCGCCGCAAGGCGCCGCCAAGCCGGCGCCGCTCGATGACGACGACGAATGGGTCGAGGCGAAGTCGCGCGCCGCGACCACCGAGGACCACGAGCTCATCGACCCCACCGTGTCGAGCGAGCGCCTGCTGTTCCGCCTGTTCAACCAGCGCGGCGTGCGCGTGTTCAAGCCGACCGAACTCGCCGACGTCTGCCGCTGCTCGGCCGGGCGCATCGACGCGATGCTGCAGAGCTTCACCGCCGACGAGCGCGGCGCGATGATCGGCGACGACGGCATGATCGCCGTCACCTGCGAATTCTGCTCGACCAAGCGCATTTTCAACCCTTCCGACTACGATCCATGAGAGTCTCGCCCATGCGCAAGCTGAACCTCGACGCTTTCGTCGGTCGGCTGGCGCGAACCGGCGCCGAAATCGAGAAAGAGCTCGACGCCTTGCTGACGAAGCAGCCGCGCCAAGGGGAGCTCGCGCGCCCCGCCCGCCTGATGGAGGCGATGCGCTATGGCGCGCTCGGCGGCGGCAAGCGGCTGAGGCCGTTCCTGGTGGTCTCGACCGCCGCCGCCTTCGGCTGCGCGGGCGCCGGACCGCGCCGCGTCGGCGCGGCGATCGAGCTCGTGCACGCCTATTCGCTGATCCACGACGATCTGCCGGCGATGGACGATGACGATTTGCGCCGCGGTCGGGCGACCGTCCATCGCGCCTTTGACGAGGCGACCGCCATCCTCGCCGGCGACGGGCTGTTGACCCTCGCCTTCGAGGCGCTCGCCGATCCCGCGACCGGGCTCGACGCCGAGCTGCGCGCGACGCTGTGCGGCGGGCTCGCGCGCGCGGCGGGCCTCGCCGGCATGGTCGGCGGCCAAATGCTCGACATCGCCGCCGAGACAGCGACCAGGCCGCTCGACGCGCCGGCGATCGAGCTGCTGCAGGCGTTGAAGACCGGCGCAATCTTACGCTTCTCGGTGGTCGCCGGGGCGCTGGTCGCCGGCGCGCCGGCCCCCGCGCGCGCGGCGCTCGACCGCTACGGCCAGGCGATCGGCGCGGCGTTCCAGATCGCCGACGACCTGCTCGACGCCGAAGGCGACGCGGGCGCGATGGGCAAGCGCGTCGGCAAGGACGCCGAGCGCAACAAGGCGACCTTCGTCGCCGCGCTGGGGATCGAGGGCGCGCGCGCCAAGCGCGATGAGCTGGTCGACGAGGCGATCGCCGCGGTCGACGAGGCGGGACTGGACGCGGCGGGCGACGTCCTGCGCGACACCGCGCGGTTCGTGGCGGCGCGGCGGAGCTAGCGCGCCCTCAGGCGCTTTGGCGGAACAAAACCTCCGCGCCTAGCCCGGCGCGGCGTTCTACGCGGGGTTTCGCGACTTTCGCGCCTATCCTACGTCGGGCCGCGGGGGTACGACGATGGCGTCATGGAGCCGCAAGCCGTTCAAACGCCGGTGTCCGATCGGCTCGCCAGCGGCGAGATCGACGCCAAGCGCGTGGCCGAAGGCGATCCAGACGATGCTCAGCAATTGCCGCGGCGCCAAGGTCGGCATTCCTGAGGCCGACGCGAAAGCCATTCTGCTGCGGCTCGCGCAGGCGGCGGAAGACGAGGGCCACGTGCCGCCGCGCGCGCTCGGGCCGGCGCCGGTCTATCGGCAGTTGGCGCTGGTCCTGGAGCAACTCGGGGTTGGCGAGGCGACGGCAAAGAATGGATTGGGGCTTTAACAAGCTGGCGCCGAAATCCCCGTAATCCCTTAGGCAAATCAATATCTTAGGCGCCCCTGACGGTGGGACCCGGTTCGGCGCAACTTCACATCCGCGGATACTTGAGCGTGATGTCGATTGTTT
>CAZKHF010000388.1:0-2423 GCA_964552445.1 uncultured Bradyrhizobium sp.
GCGACGATCATCACGTCCGACTGGCGCGGGCTGCCGCGCGGCGCGAAACCGAAGCGCTCGACGTCGTAGCGCGGCATCGACAATTGCATCATCTCGACCGCGCAGCAGGCGAGGCCGAAGGTCATCCACATCAGCGAGCCGGTGCGCGCCCATTGGATGAGCTCGTCGGTCGAGGTGACGAGAAAGCCCTTGTCGGCGAGTTCGTCGCTCATCGCGCCGAAGAACGGGCCGCCCGCGCCCGCCGGCTTGCCGGTCGAGGGATCGAGGACGCCGCGCGGCGCCGGAGCGACGACGGGGCCGGCGGTCAATCCCATTCCAGCGCTCCCTTGCTCCACTCGTAGACGAAGCCGATGGTGAGGACGACGAGGAACAGCATCATCGACCAGAAGCCGAACGCGCCGATGTCGCGGAACGCCGCCGCCCAGGGAAAGAGAAACGCCACCTCCAGGTCGAAGATGATGAAGAGCAGCGACACCAGGTAGAACCGCGCGTTGAACTTCATCCGCGCGTCGTCGAACGGATCGAAGCCGCACTCGTAGGCGGAGAGTTTCTCCGCGTCGGGGTTCTTGTAGGCGACGATGAACGGCGCGATCAGCAGCGCGCCGCCGATCGCCAGGCTGAGCGCGATGAAGATTGCGAGCGGCAGATAATCGCTGATCAGACTGGGCACGGAGCCCTCCGAAGATCGTTCCGACCGGCGGCGAGCCGCCTTCTTCCCGCGTCGCGCCGAGCGCCGCCATGCAGGCGTATCGCAGCGCCGCAAGGCGCGCAAGACGCAAACCCCGCCAGAGCATTCGCTACTTTCGGCGGAAGCCGGCGGCGCCGACGAAAGAGGCGGCGGCGACCAAAAAAGCGCCGCGCCGGCGACGCGCGTCAAGACAATGGCGTCAAGAGAAATGGCGAGAGAGACGGGACTTGAACCCGCGACCTCCGGCGTGACAGGCCGGCGCTCTAACCAACTGAGCTACTCCCCCGCGGGAGAGTTGTGCCGATAAGACAGCGGCGTCCGCAAGTCAAGCGCGCTGCGGCGAGGAACCGGCGGCCCGCCCGGCGATCGCCTCAGAGCTGCTCCGCGCCCAGCCGCCAGCGCGCGATCTCCTGCGGGCTCAGCGTTTGCAGGACGTCGGGCGCCAGCGATTCGGCGCGCCGCACCAGCGCCGGATCGACCCCCATCTGCGCCGCATAGCGCGCGAGCATCGCGGCGAGATTCGGGTCGCCGATCGAGCGCCGGCCGCCCCGCGCCGGCCCCTCGGCGGGCTCGACCGTCCACATGCGATGCAGCGCCACCCGGCTCCAGCTTGGCGCGACGCGGCGAAACGCTCCCATCAGCGCGTAGACGCAAGCCGACAGGCACTCCCCCGGCACCGGGCCGGAGATCCCGCCCTGCGAAGCGTAGCCGGCGACGATGGCGGCGACGCGCGCGCGACGAAACCCGCGGCCAAGATCCATCGCCGCGACCACGTTGCCGCCGGGCGAATTGAGGAAGACGATGCTGCGCGGCCGCCGCGACAGCGACTTCTGCCGGGCGAACTCGGCGAAGGCCTGCGGCGTCGTCTCGTCGATGACACCATCGGCGACCACCACCTGCGGGCATCGCGCGCCGCACTCGGGCGCCTCGGGACTGACCGATCGGAAGGTCATCGGCGTCTGCTCGGCAAGCGACGTCGTCGCCGCGGCGAGCGACAACGCCAGCGCCCCGGCGAGCCGCAGCGCCCGTCGCCCACCCGCCGGCAGGGCGGCGCGGCGCGGCCTGGTGGGCGGTGACGGACTCGAACCGCCGACCCTCTCGGTGTAAGCGAGATGCTCTACCAACTGAGCTAACCGCCCTTCAACGTCGCGGCGCGTCGCGGCGCGGCCCGCGGCCGAGACTACACGAGCCGCGGCTCTTAGGCCAAGCCCGACGGAGACCAGCCGGCGACGACAAAGGGCGGCCGGAAGGGCCGCCCCTGAAAGGCGGCCGTCGCGCCGCTCGCTCGCTCGCGCGGTTACTTCTTGACCGCCCGCTTGTTGAGGCCCGCCTTCAGCGCGGCGCCGGCTTTGAAGCGCGCGTTCTTCGACGCGGCGATCTTGATCTCCTTGCCGGTCGCCGGGTTGCGACCCTTGCCGGCGGCGCGCTCGCGCACCGAGAACGTGCCGAAGCCGACGAGGCGCACCTCGTCGCCCTTCTTCAGCGACTTGACGATGCCGTCGAGCGTCGCCTCGAGCGCGGCGGCGGCGCTCACCTTGGTCAATTCGGTTTCTTTCGCGATGTGCTCGACGAGCTCGAGTTTATTCATCTGGCCTCTCCTTTGCCTGTCGCGACGTCTCACGACGCCGCCCGCCCCGCGCCCGCCGGCCCTTCCCGAGCCGGCGCCGCCCGTTTCGGCGAATCGCGTCCGACGTACTGTCATTGCTCGCCAATCGGCCGCGCAAAAGCAAGGCGC
>CAZKHF010000389.1:0-2375 GCA_964552445.1 uncultured Bradyrhizobium sp.
GCGGTCTTCTTCATGTAGTCGAGGTAGCGCGGCCCGAACGCCGCGACGAGGTCTTTCTCCTCGGCCTTGGCGGTGAGGAAGATCGCGGCGACGGTGATGACGAAGATCGCGGCGACCGGCGGCGAAAGCGGCTGCTTCAGATAGGCGCCGACCGCGAAGAAGAGCAGGGAAGCGTACATCGGGTGGCGGATGAAGCGGAAGACGCCATCGGTGACGAGCTCGGTCGTATATTCGAAATGGCCTTGCGGCCGGCCGAGACGCTTGAGCGCGAGAAATCCCGCCAGCGCGAGATAAATTGAGACGGCCAGCGCGGCGAACGAGACGATCTGCGTCGGCGATCCCACGTCGGCGAACCACGCGTCGTAGTCGACCAGGACGATGGCGGCCATTCCTTCGAAGGCGGCGAAGCGAAAGAATCCTTGGCTGCGTCCTGTCGCCACGGCGTAGCGCCAGGTGAGGGCGGCGAAGGCGAGCGTGGCGACGAAGAAGATCAGGATCGACATCGGACCGGCTTTCCGCGCGGGCGGCGCTCGACGGACGTCTTCAAGGCGAGCGGCGCGCGCCGCTCACGTTCAGCGCCGCGGTCCGCCGACCCCGAATTCGAGCCGCTCGCGGCCGTGGCGCGCGCGCGGGGCGCTGAAACCCTCGTCCGGGTCCGCGCCTGGACGGGTGACGAAGGCGGGGGGGCCGTGGCGCGCCAGACAGGCGTTGTAGGCGAGCGGCTCCTCGATGGCCGCGCACGAGTCTTTGGCGAGGGCGACGCCCGACGCGCCGATCAGCGCCGCGACGACGACGGGAAAGAGCAGCGCGCGGCGCATTGCGGGAGCCCTCACAGCCGGAGCGTCGCGCCGGTCTTCTTGGCGACCTCGGCGACGATCTTGGCGACCGCGGCCTCGATCTCGGCGTCGGTCAACGTGCGTTCGCGCGGCTGCAGGATCACCGCGATCGCCACCGACTTTCGCCCTTCCGGCACGCCGGGGCCGCGATAGACGTCGAACACCTCGGCGTCGGCGACCAGCGCGCGGTCCGACGTCAGCGCCGCCTTGAGAATGTCGCCGGCGCGCGCGCTTTCGGCCACGACGAAGGCGAGGTCGCGGGAAACCGGCATGAATTCGGAACGCTCCAGCTTCGGCTTGGCCTTGGTCGGCCGCGCCTTGGCGGGCGGGATGGCGTCGAGGACGATCTCGAAGGCGACGATCGGTCCTTCGGCGTCGAGCGCCTCGAGCGCGCTCGGATGCAGCTCGCCGAACCAGCCGGCCTTTATCTTCGGCCCGAATTGGATGGTCGCCGAGCGGCCGGGATGGAGGAACGGCGGGCCGCCGGGGACGATCTGCGCGGCGTTAGGCGCGACGCCGAGCGCGGCGAGCAGCGCCAGCGCGTCGCTCTTGGCGTCGTAGGCGTCGACCTCGCCGCCGCCCGACCAGTGGCGGCCTTCGCCCGAAGCCTTGGCCATGCCACGGCGCACGGCGGCGGCGGCGACGCGTTGATCGTTCTCGCCCGCGCCGAGGAAGATCTGGCCGACCTCGAACAGCGCGACGTCGGCGATTCCGCGCCGCGCGTTGCGTTCGGCCGCGGCGACGAGCCCGGGAACCAGGCTCGGCCGCATGTCGGAGAGATCGGCGGCGATCGGGTTGGCGAGCGCGAGCTCGGGCTGGCCGCCGCCGAACCGCTCGGCCTTCGCCTTGGCGATGAACGACCAGGTCACCGCCTCGCGCAGACCGAGCGCGGCGAGCGCGCGCTTGGCGAGCCGGGTGCGCTTCTGCAACGGCGTCAGCACCGGCGGCGGCACGCCCTCGGCGAGGCGCGGCAGCGGCGTCGGCGGCGCGCGGTCGAGGCCGGCGATGCGCACGATCTCTTCGACCACGTCGGCCTTGACGGTGATGTCGGGGCGCCAATTGGGGACGATCGCCTTGCCGTCGCGCGTCTCGAAGCCGAGCCGCTTGAGGATCGCCTCGCCTTCGCGTCGCGGCACGTCGACGCCGATCAGCCGCTTCACCTCGCTGTAGGGGAAGTCGACGACGCGCCTCGGCTTCTTGGGATCGCCGGCGACGATCAGGCGCGACGGCTCGCCGCCGCAGAAGTCGATCACCATCTGCGTCGCCAGGTCGGCGCCGGGAACGCAGAAGTCGGGGTCGACGCCGCGCTCGAAGCGATAGCGCGCGTCGGTGACGATTCCGAGCTTGCGCCCGGTGCGGGCGATGTTGGGCGGGTCCCACAGCGCGCTCTCGATCAGCACGTCGCGGGTGTTGGCGTCGCAGCCGGAATGCTCGCCGCCCATCACGCCGGCGATCGACTCGACGCCCTCGTCGTCGGCGATGATCACCATGCTGTCGTCGAGCGCGTAGGTCTTGCCGTCGAGCGCCAGCACGCTTTCG
>CAZKHF010000390.1:0-2371 GCA_964552445.1 uncultured Bradyrhizobium sp.
AACCAGCTCGGCCACGACAACGGCATCGGCCGGCTCGACCTGGTCGAGAACCGCTTCGTCGGCATGAAGTCGCGCGGCATGTACGAGACGCCGGGCGGCACGATCCTGCTCGCCGCCCATCGCGCGATCGAGTCGATCACCCTCGACCGCGGCGCGGCGCACCTCAAGGACGAGCTGACGCCGCGCTACGCCGAGCTGATCTACAACGGCTTCTGGTTCGCGCCGGAGCGCGAGCTGTTGCAGGCGCTGATCGACAAGAGCCAGGAGTTCGTCGCCGGCCGCGTCCGGCTCAAGCTTTACAAGGGCGGCGTTCACGTGATCGGCCGCGACAGCCCCAACTCGCTCTACGACCAGGAGCTGGTCACCTTCGAGCAGGGCGCGGTCGCCTACGACCAGCACGACGCCGCGGGCTTCATCAAGCTCAACGCGTTGCGCCTGCGCACGCTCGCCAAGCGCAAGCGCCGCGCCGAATCCAAAGCGTGACGCGCTATCGCCGGCGCAATCGTCGACCGCGCCGGCCTCCGCTCACTTCATTTTTTGCAGCGCCGAGACGGCGGGCTCGAAGCCCTGCGCGGCCGCCTTCAGGTACCACTGACGCGCCTGCGCTGGGTCCTTCGGCATCCCCCAGCCGTTGAAGTAGAACGAGCCGAGGTTGAACTGCTCGCCCGGATCGCCCTGCTCGGCGCCCTTGCGCGCCCAAACAAGCGCGTCGGCGTAATCCTGGCGATCGAGATAGAGGCCGACCAGCTTCTGCTCCGCCGGCAGGAAGTTCTGCGCCGCCGCCTTCGCGTACCACGCGATCGCCTGGTCGAGATCGACCGGAACCCCCTCGCCCTCTTCGTACATGATGGCGAGGTCCACTTGCGACGGGGCGAACCCCTGCTCGGCCGACTTGCGATACCACAGCATCGCCTTGCCGTAGTCGTGCGCGACGCCCTGGCCCTCGATATAGAGCAGCGCGATGTTGTGCTGGGCGCGCGCGTCGCCCGTCTCCGCCAGACGCTCGAAGCCGGCCGCGGCGGCGGCGTAGTCGCTGCGGTTATAGGCGTTGACGGCGTCCTGAAAGGGGTCCGCCAGCGCGAGGCCGGGAAGCGAGGCCAAAATCGGCGCGAGAGCGTAGATCGACCGTCGTAACCAACCGCGCATCGCGCCCCCCCTTCGCTTCGCCGAGCCGCCGCGCCGCGACGATCAACCTTCGCGGCGGCGTTGTCCAGCGGCGCCGGTCAAGACGCCGGCGCGCTGTTTGCTTGATAGGCCGGCCGCACGCGGCGGCCCGGGCGGGCCCTGTGCGGCTGCTGGTTCGCCGAGCGCGGGTCGCGTTGAGGCGCATGGCGCGCCCGGTCTGGCGCCGGGTTCGTCTCGGCCTTGCGCACCACCGGCGCCGGCTTGGGTCCCTTGTCGCCGCGCCGATCGAGCGAAAAGATGCGCAGCCGCGTCAGACGCTCGATCGCGCGCAACGAATCGCGCTCGGAAGCGTCGCAGAGCGAAATCGCCTCCCCGCCCTTGCCGGCGCGCGCGGTGCGGCCGATACGATGAACGTAAGCCTCGGCGACGTCGGGCAGCTCGAAATTGACGACGTGGCTGACGTCGTCGATGTCGATGCCGCGCGCCGCGATGTCGGTGGCGACCAGCGCGCGCGCCTGGCCCGCACGGAACGCCGCCAGGGCGCGCTCGCGCTGACCCTGGCTCTTGTTGCCGTGAATGGCGAGCGCGCTGATCCCCGCTTCGTCGAGGCTCTTGGCGACGCGATCGGCGCCGTGCTTGGTGCGGGTGAACACGATCGTGCGCGTCAGCTTGGGATCGGCGAACAGCTCCGCCAGCATGTCGCGCTTGCGCGGCGCGTCGACGTAGATGACCCTCTGCTCGACCAGGTCGACGGTGGTGGCCGAGGGCGTCACCGAAACCTCCGCGGGACCGTGCAGCAATTCGCCGGCGAGCTTGCGGATGTCGGGCGGCATGGTGGCGGAGAAGAACAGGTTCTGCCGCTTCCTCGGCAATTCGCGCACGACGCGGCGGATCGGATGGATGAAGCCGAGATCGAGCATCCGGTCGACTTCGTCGAGAACGAAGAATTCGACGCCGCTCAAGTTGGCGACGCGGGCGTCGAGATGATCGACGAGACGTCCGGGCGTCGCCACCAGCACGTCGAGCCCGCGCGCCAACGCGCGGATCTGCGCGCCGTGCGGCACGCCGCCGAAGACGACGGCGATGTTGAGGGACAAGCCGGCCGAGAGGTCGCGAAAGCTCTGGGCGATCTGGCTGGCGAGCTCGCGCGTCGGGGTGAGCACGAGAACGCGCGCCCCGCCGCGCGGCGCCGGCCGCTTGTCGGCGATCAGGCGGTTGAGGATCGGCAGCGCGAAGGCCGCCGTCT
>CAZKHF010000391.1:0-2348 GCA_964552445.1 uncultured Bradyrhizobium sp.
GATAGCCCGTCGTCACCAGCTCGAAGTCGTTCTTGCGCTCCTCCGCCGGCCGCACGTACGGGTGGATGTAGTTCCCGCTCGGCCAGTTCTCCGACAGGCCCTTGAACATCGGGTAGCGGTCGGACAGGTGGGCGTCGAGCGCGACGATGAACTTGCGCTTGAACTTGAGCGGCATCGCCCAGACGAAGCGCTGCAGGATGGCGCTCATGTCGTCGTCGCGCAGCAGGAGGCTCCACAGCGTCTTGGTGAAGTCGGCGCCGAGCGCCTGCTGCTGAAACTCCCAGACGATCGCCTGCACGCCGTCGTCGATGAACGTCTGCCGCAACGACTGCGGAGTGTTCAGCAAACGCCGGCGCAGCAAGCCGAGCTGCTTCTGGAAGACCTCGAACGCCTCGGTGTGTTCGAGCTGGTCGATCTCGCGCTGCGTCGAGGCGAGCGCGCCGCTCGCCTGACGATAGCGTTCGAGGTCGAGGCGTACGGCGTGGGCCGTTCCCGATCCATCAAAGCTCATGGACGATCTCCGAGTCACAGTTGGCGGCGACCCGCGCGACCTTCGCGCGCAGTTCCGGCGTGATCTTCACGCGGTCGAGCGCGCCGGGGATAAGATGAGCGACTTCCTTCGCCGCGCCGCCGACGACCAGCCGCGTTCTCTCGAACAGCTCCGGGACCTCCTGGTAGCAAGTCTTGCAGTTGCTGCAGTTGGCGGAGTCGGCGTCGGAGAGCGGAACGCGCACGCCGTCGCCGGAAGCGGCCGCCGCCTGCTGAGCGGCGGGGGCGGCCGCCGCCGGCGCCAGGCCGAGGGCGATTCCGCCGGGCGCCGGCGCCTTCGACGAAGCGGCGAGCTCCGACATTGCGCGGGCGATCGAGTCGATCGAGCTTTCGCGCGCCTCGACCGCCTCCTTGTACTGGCTCTGCAGCGCCTGCAGCTCGGCGTGATGGCTGGCGTCGAGCTGCTGGACGTCCTGGCCGGCGAGATACCGCAGGGTGCGCCAGTTCTTCCGCCGCTCCTCGACCAGCCGCACCAGGGTCGGCCCGACCGCGAGCTTGATCAGCTTCTTGTCGTCGTCGACCGACCAGACGAACGGCGTCTTGCCCTCGCGGTCGGCCGGGCTGAGGTCGACGTACTCGGCGATCGGCGTCGCCGCCGCGTCGGCCGGGACACGGCGGAACTGCTTGCGGAAGCGGCCTTCGCCGAGGGCGAAGTCCGCCGGCGTCAGCGGCCGCTCCAGGAGCTTGACCGCGCCGTTCTCGACATATTCGAGCTCCCCGGTGGCCCAGTCCTTGTTCGGTTCGGGGTTGCCGTCGAGCGAGAAGCGGCTGTGCAGATCGGGGCCGCGGCGCGGATCGTGGACCCACAGCGGGTTCATGCGGCACTCGACCGCAAACCGCCCTTCACGGCTCCCCGACGAGTCGGCGATGCCGTTCTCGGCTTGGCAGGGCGCGTAGACGTCCATCACCGCCGGGGAGTCGTTGTGGTTGAGGAACTCCACCACGTTCTTGAGGAAGTGGGCCTGCATCGCCGCCGAGCTCTGGACGACGAACACGTTCGGGTGGAAGGAGGCGATCAGCGCCAACTCCTTGCGCTGCTCCTGCTTGCCGCCCTGGGCGGCGCCGAAGCGGCTGAGGTCGGCGTCCTGGCCGGTCAAGCTCGCGGTCGACGCTTGGCCGCCGGTGTTGGAGTAGCCGCCGCTGTTGAGCACCACCACCTTGATCGGCGTCGAGGTCGAGAGGAGACGCGACAGCGCGCCGAAGCCGATGTCGTAGGTCGCCCCGTCGCCGCCGATGGTGATCACCGTCGGCAGAAGGGCGAGCTCGTCGGGCGTGAAGTCCGACCAGTTCAACAGCTCGAAGTAGCGGTCGTGCGCCGCAGGATCGTAGGCGTCGTCGAGATCGAGCTTGGCGACGCGCAACGCGCGGATGTCGCCGACTGCGTCGGCGCTCAAACCCTCGAAGATGCCCTTGGCGACCGCCGGGGTGTCCTGGAACAGGCTGTTCACCCACGGATCGTTGTAGGGGTTGAAGGGGAAGGTTGAAGCATAGACGCTGCTGCATCCCGTCGCGTTGGCGATTACGGCGCTCGCCGGTCCGCGCCCGCGCGGGCCGCTCTCGAGCAGATAGAGCCGCTTCTCCAACTGGGCGATGGTGTCGGCGATGCGCTCGCGCCGCTTGGGGTCGCGCTCGGTGTCGGCGACCTTCGGCAGCTTGGCCTGCAGGGCCGCGATCAGGCCCTCCACCTCGTCGATGTGCCCCTTGCGCCGCCTGGCCTGGATGGCGTGGTTGGCGCCGGTGACCAGGCGGATCGCGGTGACCTCGCCGCAGCCGCGGCAGGCGCCGTGGCCGCCGGTGGT
>CAZKHF010000392.1:0-2313 GCA_964552445.1 uncultured Bradyrhizobium sp.
CGATTTTCAGAAAGACCTTGTTGCGAGGCGGGGGAGGGCGGGCGACGGCGGCGCATCGGAGCGGAGCGCCGCATTGGCCCATTGGCCGTCTCGCGTCGGCGCGTCGGATGCGCCTTCCGTTCGCTCGTCCCTTGGGGAAATTGCGCCCGCCATCGCCGCGCTCGCCGTCAAGCCAAGGTGAACGCCCAGCATTCGGCCGTGTCGAGCCGCTTCGCGCCTCGCTAACGCGAACTTTGACGGCGGCGGAGCGTCGAGGCGCTCGCCATCCCGCGCGCAACGGCGGCGACGCGGCGCTCTATGCGGCCAAGGCCGGCGGCTGCAACCGCGTCACGCCGCCGCCGTTGCGCGCCGACCCGCCCGCCCGCCGCGCCGCCGCGACAGGGTGAAAAGTCCTGCGGGCGCGACAGAGCGCGCCTGCAAGTTAGTGGAGAACAAATTTCGGCTTGCCATCGTTCTCACTTTGTTCCAGCATGGCGCGGTATGAAGATTCACCCGGCGGCGTTGCGCTGTTGGAGATTCGTTCGGGGGCTGAAATTGCGATCCGCGTCGGACGACCTTCTCGCGCTGGCCGCGGGCCGTAGATTCAAGACGATATTGGCGGACCCGCCGTGGCGCTTCCAGAACAGCACCGGCAAAGTCGCGCCCGAGCATCGACGGCTCAGCCGTTACGGGACGATGACCCTCGACGCGATCAAGGCCCTCCCGGTATCGCAGGTGGCCGCCGACGTCGCGCATCTGTATCTGTGGGTGCCGAACGCGCTTTTGCCCGAAGGAATCGAAGTCCTGCGCGCTTGGGGCTTTCAGTACAAATCCAACCTCATTTGGCACAAGGTGCGCAAGGACGGCGGCTCCGACGGCCGCGGCGTCGGCTTTTATTTTCGCAACGTGACCGAGGTCGTCCTGTTCGGCGTGCGGGGAAAAAGCGCCCGCACCCTCGCGCCCGGCCGTCGCCAAGTGAACCTCTTCGCAACGCGCAAGCGCGAGCACAGCCGCAAGCCGGACGAGCAGTACGAAATCATCGAAGCGTGCTCGCCAGGGCCGTATCTCGAAATGTTCGCGCGAGGAACGCGGCCGAAATGGACCGTGTGGGGCAATCAAGCCGACGATTCCTACGCGCCGACTTGGGATACCTACGCGCACAATTCCGCGACAAACCGGCGAGTTGCGATCGCTGCCGAATAGCCTGAGACCGCGGAGCGGACGGAAACGGGGCATGTTCGAGGCGCTGACCCAACGAGGCTTCCAGGTCGCGTACCTCGGCCACGCCAAAGCTATTCTCTCCGCTGACTTTCCGGATGCTGTGGGCGAACTCGAGTCGGCGTTGATCGAGACGACGATCCCGATCGAGGAGATCATTGCGGGCGGGGGAGGCGAGGCGAAAGGAACGCAACGGCTGCGCCATGCGCTTGAAGCGCGTAATTGGCGCAAGACGACATTTGTCGTGCGGAGGCTCATCAATGAGGTTGAGAAGGAGAGCCAGTCGCACGAGGTCGACCACGTCCGCACGTTCCCCGACGGTACGAGAATCGCCCTCGAAATCGAATGGAACAACAAGGATCCTTTCTTCGATCGCGATCTCGAAAACTTCAAGCGCCTTCATGCAGACGGCGCAATTTCTGTTGGCCTGATCGTCACGCGCGGCAGGTCGCTGCATGACGAGATGCGGCATCTCGTTCGCCGATTCCTCGACGACAGAAAAATTGACCGTCTCGAAGACCTGAGAGAGTGGGGTTACGAGCCCACGTCTCGGCAAAGAGCGGCCATCAACCGGCGCGTGAACCGCGAGAAAAACCCTTTCTCTTTCCGAGACGCTTTCACCGACAAATTCGTGAGCGACAAGTTTGGCGAGGCAACGACGCACTGGCGTAAACTTGAAGACCGGATACATCGCGGGGTTGGCAATCCCTGTCCGCTGGTTCTGATCGGACTGCCCGACTCGATCGTCACTTTCCATGAAGGAAAGCTGGCGCTGAAAGAAATCGAAGCGGCGGAAGCGCCTAATGATTTCTGACCTGACTTATACCAAGAACCAGAGACAATGACTCGTCATGGCCGGGCTTGTCCCGGCCATCCACGCCGACCCGCTGCTGTTGGCCAGCGCAAGAAAGCTCCGCGTTTTCCGCCTCTTACTGAGACACAGTTGTTGCGTCACGACGTGGATGACCGGGACAAGCCCGGCCATGACGACGGTCGGTGACTACAGGCGTTGGTATTACGCCTAGCTCCCCTACCCCTCCGCCCCCCTCTTCCCGCCCAGGAACGGCGCCATGCCTTCGCGGGCGAGCGCGTCGGCGCGCTCGTTCAGGGCGTGGC
>CAZKHF010000393.1:0-2313 GCA_964552445.1 uncultured Bradyrhizobium sp.
GCCGAAATAGGGGCAGAAGGGCTCGGCGCGATCGGGGCTGGCGGCGCGGACCTCGACCAGGCGGGCGCGCGCGTCCTCGATCGCGACGACGACGCGCTCGCCGGGCAGGGCGCCGGGAACGGCGAGGCCGTCGTCGGCGACGCCCTCGCCGCGCCTGTTCAGTCCGACGATCGTCAGCTCGCGCGTGGTCTCATCCATTGCGCGCGGCATATAGGAATTCGCGCGCGCCGTCGCCGCCCGGAATGGGCGAGGGGATGAGGCCGAGGGTGGTCCAGCCGAGATTCTCGACGCAACGGCGCGCCGCCTCGCACGCCGCGGCGTGCGCTGCCGGGTCCTTGACGCGTCCTTTGACCAGGCTGGCGCGGTCCAATTCGAACTGCGGCTTGACCAGGCTGACCAGCCAGGCCGGCCGGTCGGCGAGGCGAAGCGCGGCCGGCAGGACCAGCCGCTGCGAGATGAAGCTGACGTCGCAAACGATCGCCTGCGGCTGACCGGCGATTTCGCGCGTCAGACGGCGCGCGTCGAGCCCCTCGTAATGCGCGACGCGCGGATCGGCGGCGAGGCGCGGGTGGAGCTGGCCGTGGCCGACGTCGACGCTGACGACCGAGCGCGCGCCGCGGGCGAGCAGGACGTCGGTGAAGCCGCCGGTCGAGGCGCCGATGTCGAGGCAGGCGAGCCCGAGCGGGTCGAGGGCGAAAGCGTCGAGCGCCGCCGCGAGCTTGACGCCGCCGCGCGACACCCAGGGATGCGGCTCGGCGGCGGCGATCTCGGCGTCGGGCGCGAGCGCCGCGGAAGCTTTGCGCACCGCGATTCCGTCGGCGCTCACCAGGCCGGCGGAGATCGCCGCCTGCGCGCGCGCGCGGCTGGCGAAGAATCCGCGTTCGACCAGGAGCGCGTCGGCGCGCTTGCGCATGCGGGCGTCCCCAAAGGGGCGTGGATCAGAGCTGGGCGTAACGCTTGCGGGCGAGAATGAACAGGCGCGGGTAGAGGAACAACAGGGCGCCGTCGCGCTCGATCGGGTAGGCTTCGGCGAGCTCGCTCATGTAGCGCTCGAGGAACTGCTCGCGCTCGCGTTCGTCGAGCGGATCGAGAAACGGCCTCAGCGCGCCGCCGCGGAACCAGTCGACCACCGCGTCGACGCCGGCCAAGGGGTGGACATAGGTGGTCTGCCAGATGTCGACGCGGGTCGCCAGCGGCTTCAGCCAGTTGTAGTAGTCGACGTGGGTGCCGATGACCGCGCGGGTCTTGGCGATCGGCGCCAGCCGGTCGACCCACGGCCCGTCGGCGGCGATCAGGCGCATCAGCACGTGGCTCGGCTCGTGGCGATTGTCGGGCATCTGCACCGCCAGCGCGCCGTCCTCGGCGAGATAGGCCATCAGGCGGGGAAACAGGCTCTCGTGGTTGGGCAGCCATTGCAGCGACGCGTTGGCGAAGATGAGGTCGGGCCGGCGCCGCGGCCGCCATTCGCTGACGTCGGCCTGCGCGAAGCGGGTGTTGGGCAGGCGGCGGCGCGCCTCGGCGAGCATCGGCTCGGAATTGCCGACCGCGATGATCTCCGCCTTCGGGAAGCGCTGGGCGAGCATCGCCGTGGTCGAGCCGGGGCCGCAACCGAAATCGACGATCCGCCGCGGCTCGAAATCGACCCGCGCCAGCAGATCGTGCGCCGGCTGGGCGCGCTCGGCCTCGTATTTGAAATAGACCGACGGGTCCCACTCGCTCGTCGGACTTTCCGAGATATCCACTTCCGCGACGCGGCGCGCGTCCGCCATGGGCAATTTTCCCCTCGTCGCTCCACTCTCGGCGCTTGGCCGCGCCGCGCGGGAACTGTCATGCGAATGAAGCGCTTTGATGGCCCGCGTCGTCAAGCGCCGCGCGCGCCTTTTTAACCGCCGCGCGCGCCCACGGCGCTTTCACGTCAGGCGCCATCCTGCTGGAAATAAAGAGATGATGCCCCGCTGAGGCGACGGCGCCGCGCGGGCGCCGAGGCGCTTGACGCGGCCTTCGAATCTCGCCGCGATTGCGATTCGGGCGGCTCTCGCCTAAGCGAAGACTTCTCCCTTTTGCGCGAGTCGCCCGACCCATGGCCGAAACCGCGAAGTCCTTAAACCCTCCCGCCTTCGCCCACGACAAGCTGCTGATCGTCGATTTCGGCAGCCAGGTGACGCAGCTCATCGCCCGGCGGGTGCGCGAGGCGGGCGTCTATTGCGAGATCGCGCCGTTCCAGAGCGCTGAAGCCGCCTTCGCGGCGATGAAGCCGAAGGCGGTGATCCTCTCCGGCGGCCCGGCCTCGGTGCCCGACGAGGGCAGCCCCCG
>CAZKHF010000394.1:0-2290 GCA_964552445.1 uncultured Bradyrhizobium sp.
GACCCCGCCGCCCACGTCTCTCTTTCTCCCGATGCAATTGTCAAATAGCAAAACGCGTAACCGAAACCCAGTCCCGACGCCGGCCCCGCGAAACGTGCGAACCGCTCCGCCCCTGCCTCTCGACAGGGAGGAGTGAAGCGAAAGGTCAGCCCGAGAACCGAAGGCTCGCTCCCGCCCAAGACGGGGCGTCGCCGTCGGCGTCGGGGCATATAGGGAAGCCGCCGCGACGTGTCAAACGCTTTTTGCAAAGAACGGTTGCGTCGCGTGCGCGCACCCTTGCGCGCAAGGCCTTTCCACGCGCGCGAAAGCCCTCAGAACGCGGTGCGCTGGCGCATCGCCGCAGCGAGCGTGCCGTCGTCGAGATAGTCGAGCTCCCCGCCGACCGGCACGCCGTGGGCGAGGCGCGTCACTTTCACCGGATAGGCGCTCAACAGCTCGGTCACGTAATGGGCGGTGGTCTGGCCGTCGACGGTCGCGTTGACGGCGAGAATCACTTCCTTGATTCCGCCCGCCGCGACGCGCGAGACCAGGCTGGCGAGATTGAGATCGTCGGGGCCGACTCCGTCGAGCGGCGACAGGGCGCCGCCGAGCACGTGATAGCGCCCGCGGGTCGCGTCGGCGCGCTCGAGCGCCCACAGATCGCCGACCGATTCGACCACCACCAGCGTCGCGCCGTCGCGCCGCGGATCGGCGCAGATGGCGCAAGGGTCTTGGGTGTCGACCGAACCGCACGCCGAGCAGACGACGATGCGCTCGCAGGCGAGGCGCATCGCGTCGGCGAGCGGCCCGAGCAGCGTCTCGCGCTTGCGGATCAGATGCAGCGCGGCGCGGCGCGCCGAGCGCGGGCCGAGGCCGGGAAGGCGCGCCAGCAACTGGATGAGCCGCTCGATCTCCGGCCCGGCGACGTTCGCCGACATCGCTCTAAGCGCCTCAGAACGGCAGCTTCAAGCCCGGCGGCAGCGGCAGGCCGGCCGTCAGGCTCTGCATGCTCTCCGCCGCGGCGCGGTCGGCCTTGCCCTTGGCGTCGGCGCAGGCGGCGACGATCAGGTCCTCGACCATCTCGCGGTCGTCCGGCGTCATCAGCGACGGGTCGAGATGGATCGACTTCATCTCGCCTTTGCCCGACAGCACCACGCGCACCAGGCCCCCGCCCGACTGGCCTTCGACGTCGAGCCGCGCCAGCGCGTCCTGCGCCTCCTGCAGCTTCGCCTGCATGGCCTGCGCCTGCTTCATCATTGCGAGAATATCGACCATGGCGGGCTCCCGCGAATCTAGAGGTCGTCGTCGGAAAGCGAATCGGCGTAGGCGACGTCGTCGTCGCCGGCCGGCGACGACGGGGCGGCGTCGGGCGCGGCGGCGCCGGTTTCGGGCGGGGTCACGTTGACGATCTCCGCGCCCGGGAACTGTTCGAGAATCTTGCGCACCGTGGGGTGCGCGGCGGCGCCGTTGAAGCGCTCGGAGCGCCGCGCCTCCGCGCGCTCGCGCAGCGTCGGGGCAGTGGCGCCGGCGGCGATCGCCGCCATCCAGCGTTCGCCCGTCCACTCGGCGAGACGGCGCGAAAGCGCCTGGGCGATCTCGGGCGAAGCGCCCTCGACCAGCGAAAACTCGATCCGCCCCGGCTCGAAGCGGGCGAGCCGGACCTCGCTCTCCAGCGCCTGCGACAGGCGAATGTCGCGCTTGGCGCGGGCGAGCTCGACGACGTCCTCGAAGCGCGCGAGACGCGGCGCGGCGGGCGCGGGCGCCGCCGCCGCCGGCGCGACGAGGCTGAGCGCGGCGCCCCCGCCGCCCCTCGGCGCCGGCCGGGACGGCGCGACGGGCGCGAGACGCGAAGGCTCGCCCCCTTCGCCGAGCCGGCGCAGCGCCTCCTCGGGCGTCGGCAGATCGGCGGCGAAGGCGAGGCGAACAAGCGCCATCTCGGCCGAGGCGAGCGGGCGCGGCGAATCCTTCACGTCGGCGACGCCCTTGATCAGGATCTGCCAAGCGCGGGTCAGCGGCGCGAGCGCGAGCTTCTCGGCCAGCTCGGCGCTGCGCCGCCGCTCGTTCTCGCTCACCGCCGCGTCGGCGACGCCGTTGGCGACCAGCTTGGCGCGCGTCACCAGGTGGCAGAACTCGGCGAGCTCGATCAACAGCTCGGCGGGATCGGCGCCGGCGAGATGGAGCTTGTCCATCCGCTCGAGCGCCGGCGCGATCTCGCCCGCCATGGCGTCGACGAACAGCTCGATCACCTCGGCGCGGTCGGAGAGCCCGAGCATCGTCCGCACGTCGGCCGCTTCGACCCGGCCCGCCGCGC
>CAZKHF010000395.1:0-2287 GCA_964552445.1 uncultured Bradyrhizobium sp.
CGATCGATCGATTTCTCGCGCGCGACGGCGTCGACGATCTGCAAGAGTTCGAGTCGGTTGGCGCTGACGGCCATTGTTCTCTCCTTAGCTCGGACGGCGGGCGGGGGCGCCTTCGCTCTTTTCCCCTCCCGCCTTTCTCTGTCGCTTGTTCTCGGTCTTCCGTTGTCGGATCGCCGCCTTCTCGCGTCGCAGGGCGGCGCGGATGAGATCCTCGGTGAGCGCGAGCCTCGCCTCGCCCATGTCGGCGATCGGCAGCGCGACGCTCTTCGCCTCGCCGTCCTCGCCGGGCGGCAGAACCAGCCGCGCCACCGCGCCGCCGTCCCCCGCCTCCACCGCCTCGATCCGGCCGCGGAAGCGCTTGCGCCCGTCAAGGGGAACCGCCATCTCGATGCGCGCCTCGTGCCCGAGCGCGCGGCGGAAGTCGGAGACGCGCACCAGCGGGCGGTCGATGCCCGGCGACGACATCTCCAGCCGGTAAGGCCCGTTCATCGGCTCCTCGAAATCGAGCAGCGGCGACAGCGCCTCGCTCGCGCGCTCGCAATCGTCGATGGTCATGACGCCGTCGGGGCGCTCGGCCATGATCTGCAGCGTCGCCCCTTGCGCGGCGGAGACGCGCACCCGCACCAGCCGCAGGCCGAGGTCGCGCAACGCCGGCGCGACGACGCGGCCGACGCGCATCGCCACGCCGCTGTCGGCGATCAGCCGCGGCTCGTCGAGCCCTTCCTCGGGCGCGGGCGCGTTCAACGCAGTGGTTTCGTCCATCGACCCTTGCGATAATAAAAAAGAGCGGGTCCCGGGCGGGGCCCACTCTCAAAAGCTCTCCTTATCGGAACAAGGAGCTATGAGAACGCCTACAGCCGTCTATATAGGAGAAGCGCGCGGCGAATGCAACCGGAAAGCGCGCAAGACGACGCGCCGGCGGGCTTGGACGTGGCCGCTCGGACCAACCGCGGAGTTTCTACGATGCGCTTCGTCGCCTTGCTCGCCTTTTTCGCCCTGGCGCTCGTCGTCGGCCCGGCCGCCGCCGCTTCGGCCGCAGCGCCGTTCGCTGGCCTGGAAGGGACTTGGGCGGGCGAAGGCGAGGCGCGGATGGCCAACGGCGGCGTTGAGCGCCTGAGCTGCTCGGCGAGCTACGCGGTGAGCGGCGGCGGCGGCCATCTCGACCAGACGCTCGTCTGCGCTGGCGACCAAGGGCAGTTCGCGTTCGCGAACGCGCTCGACGCAAGCGACGGCGCGTTGCTCGGGGTCTGGCGCGAGACGACGCGCCGGGTCGAGGGCGGCCTTTCCGGCCGCGCCGCGGCGGGCGTCCTGACGCTCACGGCGCGCGGCCAGGCGTTCTCCGCCGAGACGGTCGTCGTCACCCATGGCGCGCGGCAATCGATCTCGCTGCGCGGCCAAGGCGGCGGATTCGCCTTCGCCACGATCGAAATGCGCCGGCGTCGCTGAGGCGACGTTTCGCGTCGGCGGCGACTTGTCGCCGCTGAAATTCTCGCGCAGGTTGACGACTTGCGCGCCTTCGGGCGGCGAGGGCGAAAGGAGCGTTTCGTGCGGCTAACCCGATCGAACGCGAACAAGGCGCGGCCGAGGCCGTCGGCTCGCTCGCTCGCCGTGATCGTCGCGGTGGTGGCGTTGTTTGGCGCCGGGGTCGCCATCGTCGCCACGCCGGGGCGCAGCCCGCCCGACCTGATCGGCGGGCCGTTCACCCTCACCGCCGCCGACGGCAAGACGCTGACCGACGCCGACCTGAAGGGCCGGCCGTTCCTGGTCTATTTCGGCTACACGCATTGCCCCGACGTCTGCCCGACGACGCTCGCCGAGATTTCCGACGCGCTGCGGCGGATGCCGGACAAGCCGATCCGCGCGCTGTTCGTCACCGTCGACCCCGAACGCGACACGCCGGCGGCGATGGGGGACTACGTCAGCAGCTTCGATCCGCGCATCATCGGCCTCTCCGGCAGTCCAGAGGAGATCGCCGCGATCGAGAAAGGCTACCGGGTCTACGCGCGCAAGGGCCCTCCGCGGGCCGACGGCGACTATTCGATGGACCATTCGTCGGTGGTCTATCTGATGGACAAGAACGGCGCCTTTGTCGAAACGCTCAACCTCGAGCGGCCGCGCGACGAGGTGGCGAAAGAGCTCGCGGCCTATTTCTGAGGGGTGGCGGGGCCCGCCTAGTCCATCCGCACCGCGACGCCCGCCGCGGCCATGCGCTTCTTGGCCTCGCGGATGGTGAATTCGCCGAAATGGAAAATCAAGGCGGCGAGCACCGCGCTGGCATGGCCCTGTT
>CAZKHF010000396.1:0-2282 GCA_964552445.1 uncultured Bradyrhizobium sp.
ATTCGAGCCTGAGCTACCTGCGCAGCTTTCCCTTCGACAAGATCAAGATCGACCGCTCGTTCGTCCAGGATCTCGCCGAGCGCCCCGACTGCACGGCGATCGTCGTGGCGATCTCCAACCTCGCCCGCAGCCTCGGCATGGCCACCACCGCCGAAGGCGTGGAGACGCGCGAACAGCTGAGGTTCCTGCGTTCGCAGGGGTGCACCGAGGCGCAGGGCTTCCTGTTCAGCCCCGCCGCGCCGCGCGACGACCTTGCGGCGATCGTCGGCAGGATTCAGGGTAGGACGACCGCCGAGGCGGCGTGACGCGCCGGCCTAAGCCGGCCTATCGCGGATAGTCGGCGGAGAGGCTGGTCGCCTCCCAGCGATCGAACTCGGCTAGCGCAGCCTTGAACTTGTCGCGGGCGACATCGAGGCCGAAGCGGCCGAGGACGAGATTGCGCGGCGGGCGCGGCGACTGCAGCGCCTTGATCACGGCCTCCGCCGCGCGCGCAGGGTCGCCCGGCTGGGCGCCGCTGTAGCCGGCGATCTCGCGCCGCCGCAGGCCCGCGGTGGCGTCGTAGTCGGCGATTCCTTGCGCCGGGGTCTTCAGCGAGCGGCCGGCCCAGTCGGTGCGGAACGGGCCGGGCTCGACGATCATCACGTGAACGCCGAGCGGCTCGACCTCCGCCGCGAGCGACTCGGAAAGGCCGTTCACCGCGAACTTGCTGGCGCAGTAGTAGCCGGCGCCCGCCCCGCCGCGCAGGCCGCCGACCGAGGAGACGTTGACGATCGCGCCGCGGCGGCGCGCGCGCATGCCCGGCAGCACGGCGCGAATCATCGCCGCCAGGCCGAAGAAATTGGTCTCGAACTGGGCGCGGATCGCTTCGTCCTCGCCCTCCTCGACCGCCGCGGCGTAGCCGTAGCCGGCGTTGTTCACCAGCACGTCGATGCGGCCGAACTCGCGCTCGACCGCGGCGACCGCAAGCGCGATGTCGGCGGGGTCGGTTACGTCGAGCTTCAGCGCCAGCGCTTCGCCCTCGCGCCCTTTCACCAAATCGGCGATCGCGTCGCGATGGCGCGCGGTCGCGGCGACGCGAAAGCCGTGGGCGAGCCCCGCCCGCACGAACTCGCGGCCGAAGCCGGTCGAGCAGCCGGTGACGAGCCACACCGGCGATTCAGTCACGTTCTGAGCCATTCTGGATTCTCCCCGCGCCGCGGCGCGCCCCTCGCGCGCGGCCTCGGCCGAAATGGCGGGCGAACGGCGCGCCCGCTTGATTTGGGGCGCCCGCAAGGCGGCGACAATGGCGCTCGCGGAAATGTGGGAAGCGGGCGCTATCGCCGCCCGCAGCCCTTGACGCCGTCGGGCCGGCGCATTAAATCTTTGTTCATGATATGTTCTGACGAACCCTTGCGATGGAGCCGGCCATGCCGACCCAAGCCGCGAAGATCGCCCACCCGTCCCAGCGCGCCGCCGTCGCGCGCCGGCTAGGGGTTCCGTTCGCCGACCGCCTGGTCGACGCCGAGCGGCGGCGCGGGCGCGGCGCGGCGTCGAACGCGGCCGGACGCTTCGAGACCCTGCTGCGGGAAGAGGTCGACGACGGCTGGGCGGCCGACGAGGCGCCGGCGCCGTTCGAGACGGAGGTCGCGATCGAGCGGCCGCGGTCGATCATCACCCGCAACCAGTCGCCCGACATTTCCTTCGACCGCTCGATCAACCCCTATCGCGGCTGCGAGCACGGCTGCTTCTATTGCTTCGCCCGGCCGAGCCACGCCCATCTCGGCCTTTCCGCCGGCCTCGACTTCGAGAGCAAGCTGTCCGTCAAGGACGGCGCGGCGGCGGTTCTCGAGCGCGAGCTCGCCAAGCCCGGCTACCGGCCGCGGCCGATCGCGCTCGGCGCCAACACCGACGCCTATCAGCCGATCGAGCGGCGCTACCGCGTCACGCGCGCGATCCTCGAAGTTCTCGCGCGCGCCCGCCACCCGGTCGCCATCGTCACCAAGTCGAACCTGGTGTTGCGCGACCTCGACCTGCTCGCGCCGATGGCGGCCGAGGGCCTGGCGAAGGTGCTCGTCTCGGTGACGACGATCGAGCGCGACCTGGCGCGGCGGATGGAGCCGCGCGCGCCGACCCCGGCGCGCCGCCTCGAAGCGATCGCGCGCCTCGCCGAAGCCGGCGTGCCGGTCGGCGTGATGGCGGCGCCGATCATCCCCGCGGTCAACGACGGCGAGATCGAAGCGATCCTCACCCGCGCCTACGCCGCCGGCGCGCGCGAAGCGGGCTACGTCGCGCTGCGCCTGCCG
>CAZKHF010000397.1:0-1296 GCA_964552445.1 uncultured Bradyrhizobium sp.
GCGAGCGGGCGAGCGGCTTCGACAACGATCTGCATTTTCTGCGCATGGTCGCCAACCTCGTCGGACAGACCGTGCGGCTGCATCGCATGATGTCGGCCGAGCGCAAGCGGTTCCTCGACGAGAGACGAACCCTGGAAAAGGCGCTCGACGAGCGCCTGGACGAATCGCGCCGCGGCCCCGGGCCCAAGGTCGACGGCATCGTCGGCGAAAGCGTGGCAATCCGCAAAGTGCTGAAGACGATCGAGATCGTCGCTAAATCGAATTCGACGGTGCTGCTGCGCGGAGAAAGCGGCACCGGCAAGGAATTGTTCGCGCGCGCCGTGCACGATCTCTCGGCGCGCAAGAACAAGCCGTTCATCAAGCTGAATTGCGCCGCATTGCCCGAGAGCGTGCTCGAATCGGAATTGTTCGGCCACGAGAAGGGCGCCTTCACGGGCGCCGTCAGTCAGCGCGCCGGACGCTTCGAACTCGCCCATGGCGGCACGTTGCTGCTCGACGAAATCGGCGAAATTTCACCAAGCTTCCAAAGCAAGCTGCTGCGCGTGCTTCAGGAGGGCGAGTTCGAACGGGTCGGCGGCGCGCGTACGCTCAAGGTCGACTTCCGGCTCATCTGCGCGACCAACAAGGATCTCGAAGCGGCCGTCGCCAAGGGCGACTTCCGCGCCGACCTTTATTACCGCATCAATGTCATTCCGGTGTTCCTGCCGGCGCTGCGCGAAAGGCCCGGCGACATCGCGCTGCTGGCGCGCGCCTTCCTTGATCGCTTCAACGCCGAGAACGGCCGCAAACTGACGATTGCCGCCGCCGCGATGGAAACGCTCAAGCGCTGCTACTTCCCCGGCAACGTGCGCGAGCTCGAGAACTGCGTGCGACGCACCGCGACGCTCGCGCACGGCGAAGTCATTGTGCGCGACGACCTCTCGTGCGCTGCCGGCGACTGCCTGTCGGCGCTGTTATGGACCGGCAGCGGACGCGGCGCCCTCGCCGATCCGATCGCCGCACTCGCAACGGGACGGACGATTGCCGCGCCCATTGTGGAGAGTCCGCCTGCGTTCAGCGCGCCGAGCCCCGACTTCGCCGAAGCCGCAGCCCCCGACAAGGCCTGCGTGCACGCCGAAAATGGCGACTGCCCGGCGATCGCGCCGCGGCTGACCGAAAAGGATCGCCTGCTCGAGGCGATGGAGCGCTCCGGTTGGGTTCAGGCCAAGGCGGCGCGCGTCCTCGGCATCACGCCGCGCCAGATCGGCTATGCCCTGCGCAAGTACCGCATCGAGATGAAGCGCTTCTGAGCGCGCC
>CAZKHF010000397.1:1306-2280 GCA_964552445.1 uncultured Bradyrhizobium sp.
CCGCAGGGGCGCCGAAAGCGCTGGCTGGCGGGTGGTTCTGAGCCGGCTCGGCTAGCCGAAACAAATTTCCGGGCGCTGGTAGGCTGTTGGCCCGCTGATCCGCGAACCGTCGGGATGTCAGAACAACGCGCTCGCCAGCCGGAAGCGGTCGACGCCCGCATCTAAAGGCGCTCGGCGCGCATCGCCTTGTCGGCAACGCGACAAAATCGTGTCCGAGAGGCTTCAGCGGCGCCTTGTCTCACGCTAACAATTTGAAATTACGACGTAATAAATCTGGCACGACCCTTGCGCCATCGGCCGCGGACAACAGGAATCGCGCCCATGGGTCAGCCCGTCACGATCTCGCTCGACAGTCTTCTTGCCCCCGTCGATTTCGACGCGATGAAGCAGACGGCGGCCTCCGGCGGCTGTTCTTCATCGTCCTGCGGCTCCTCGGCGCGCCCCGAAGAGATGGACGCGGACGTTTGGGAACGGATCAAGGACCACCCCTGCTATTCCGAGGAGGCGCACCACTATTTCGCCCGCATGCACGTCGCAGTCGCGCCCGCCTGCAACATCCAGTGCAATTACTGCAACCGCAAATACGATTGCGCCAACGAGAGCCGGCCTGGCGTGGTGTCGGAAAAGCTGACGCCCGACGAGGCGCGCCGCAAGGTCATCGCGGTCGCCAACGAGGTGCCGCAACTCTCGGTGCTCGGAATCGCCGGGCCGGGCGACGCCTGTTACGACTGGAAGAAGGCCCAAGCGACTTTCGGGGCGATCGCCAAAGAGATCCCCGACATCAAGCTCTGCATCTCGACCAATGGTCTGTCGCTGCCCGACCGCGTCGACGAACTGGCGGCGATGAACGTCGACCATGTGACGATCACCATCAACATGGTCGATCCCGAAATCGGGGCGAAGATCTATCCCTGGATCTATTTCCGCAACCGGCGCTGGACCGGCGTCGAGGCGTCGCAAATCCTGCACGAGCG
>CAZKHF010000398.1:0-2264 GCA_964552445.1 uncultured Bradyrhizobium sp.
CCTTCGGCCTCCACCAGCTTGGCGAGGATGGCGCGCTTGCCTTCGCGGGTGAAGTGGATCTCCTTGCCCGGCCCTTCGACGCGCTCCTGGATCCACGCCTTCTCAGCCGGATCGGAAATGTGGACGAACTCGAAGCCGACCGTGTCGCAATAGGTGCGGCGCAGGATCGCCAGCATCTGGCGCAGCGTGGCGAACTCGAGGCCGAGCACATGATCGATGAAGATCATGCGGTCGTAGTCGTTCTCGTAGAAGCCGTAGGTCGCCGGATGCAGCTCCTCGTGATCCTTCGGCGGCTCGAGGCCGAGCGGATCGAGGTTGGCGTGGAGATGGCCGCGCATACGGTAGGCGCGGATCATCATCAGCGCGCGCACGCTGTCGCGGGTGGCGCGGCGCACCGCCTCGTCGCTCGGCGCCGCGCCCGCTTCCGCCGCGCCGGCGCGTAGCTTCTGCGCCACCGCGTTCTCGGTCGCGCCCCAATCGCCGTCGAGCGCGTTGATCAGCTCGCTCTTGGGGGTCGCCGGCCATAAGGGACGCCGCCACGACGCGCCGGCCGCGGTCTTCTGCACGCTCGCCGGATCGTCGCCGAGCTCGGAGAAGAACTCGCGCCAGTCGCGCTCGACCGACGCCGGGTCCTTTTCGAAGCGGGCCTGCAGCGCCTCGAGATACGCGGCGTTGGCGCCGTAGAGAAACGAGGTTTGCAGCATTCCCTGATTGATGTCCTGCCGCGTCATCTCCGGCCTCCCGTCATCCGCCGTTCAAAACGTCGTTCAGCGTCTTGCCGAGGCGCGCCGGCGACGGCGAGACGCGAATCCCCGCCGCCTCCATCGCCACGATCTTCTCTTCGGCGCCGCCCTTGCCGCCGGAGATGATCGCGCCGGCGTGTCCCATGCGCCGTCCGGAGGGCGCGGTCCGGCCGGCGACGAAGCCCACCACCGGCTTGACGCGGCCGCGTCTGGCCTCGTCCTTGAGGAACTGCGCCGCGTCCTCCTCCGCCTGCCCGCCGATCTCGCCGATCAGGATGATCGACGTCGTCGCCGGGTCGGCGAGAAACAGTTCGAGCGCGTCGACGAAATCCATGCCCTTGACCGGATCGCCGCCGACGCCGACCGCCGTCGTCTGCCCGAGGCCCGCCTGCGTCGTCTGGAACACCGCCTCGTAGGTCAGCGTCCCCGAGCGCGAGACGATTCCGACGCCGCCGGGCTTGAAGATGTTGCCCGGCATGATGCCGATCTTGCATTCGCCGGCGGTGACCACGCCGGGACAATTGGGGCCGATCAGGGTGGTTTTCGAGCCCTGCAACGCTCTCTTGACCTTCACCATATCGAGAACCGGGATGCCCTCGGTGATGCAGACGACGAGCGGGATCTCGGCGTCGATCGCCTCGCAGATCGCGTCCGCCGCGCCCGGCGGCGGCACGTAGATCACCGAAGCGTCGGCGCCGGTCGCCGCGCGCGCTTCGATCACGGTGTCGAACACCGGCAGGCCGAGATGGAGCGAGCCGCCCTTCCCGGGCGAGACGCCGCCGACCATCTTGGTGCCGTAGGCGATCGCCTGCTCGGAATGAAAAGTGCCGTTCTTGCCGGTGAAGCCTTGCGCGATGACTTTCGTCTCGGCGTTGACGAGGATGGACACTTTGACCCCTCTGTAGTCTGCAAACAAATGAAAACTAAATCTCTTTTCGTTGCGCCGCCGTCGCTGCGTCGCCGGTGTTGGGCGTTCCGGTCGGCTCGATCAGCAGCATCTCGACTTCGCCCTGGCGCGCCGCCGTCCGGTGCTCGACGCCGCGGGGAACGACGAAGATCTCCCCGGCGCGCGCGCGCTCGACCCGGTCGCGCAACTCGACGTCCAACTCGCCCTTGAGGACGAAGAAGAAGTCGTCCGCATCGGCATGACTGTGCCAAACGAACTCGCCTTCCACTTTCACCACCATCACGTCATGGCCGTTGAAAGCGGCCACGGCGCGCGGCGACCAACGGTCGGAGAAGGACGCGAGCTTCTGCGCCAGATTGATCGGGCGCCCCGCCGGCGTCATTCGCCGCCTCTCACCGCCGCCACGATCTTCTGCGCCGCGTCGTCGAGGTCGTCGGCGGGAATGACGTTGAGCCCCGAGGCGCGCAGGATGTTCTTGCCGAGGTCGACGTTGGTGCCCTCGAGCCGCACCACCAAGGGCGCCCTCAGACCGACCTCCTTGACCGCGGCGATGACGCCCTCGGCGATCACGTCGCAGCGCATGATGCCGCCGAAGATGTTGATCAGGATGCCCT
>CAZKHF010000399.1:0-2236 GCA_964552445.1 uncultured Bradyrhizobium sp.
CGCGAAGCGCCGCTTCAACCGCACCTCCGAACACCGCAAGGCGATGTTCGCCAATATGGCGCAGGCGCTGATCAAGCACGAGCAGATCACCACCACCCTGCCCAAGGCCAAGGACCTCAGGCCGGTGGTGGAGAAGCTGGTGACGCTCGGCAAGCGCGGCGATCTGCACGCGCGCCGCCTCGCCATCTCCCGCCTGCGCGACGTCGAGCTGGTCAAGAAGCTGATCGACGTGCTGGGGCCGCGCTACAAAACGCGCAACGGCGGCTACACGCGCATCATGAAGGCGGGCTTCCGCCAGGGCGACAACGCCGCCATGGCGGTGATCGAGTTCGTCGACCGCGACGTCGAGGCTAAGGGCAAGGATTCCGGGCCGAAGCCGGAGAAGGCGGCGGCGGCCGAGGCCTGAGCCGAGCGGAATTGCTGGAGTTTCAAAGGCGGCGCGGATATCGCGCCGCCTTTTGTCGTGAGCGGCGGCGATGGCGAAGGCGGGCGACGCGCCTGTGGGCTACGAGCGGCTCGTCGCTGCGCTCCACGCCCTCGCCGATCCGGCGCGCGCCGAAAAGGAAAAGAGCTACCAGAAGTCGTCCTGGGAGCACTGGGGCGTCGCGCTGCCGAAGATGGACGCGGCGATCCGCGACGCGGTCGCCGATCTCGACGGCCCCGCTTCGCTCGCGCTCGCCGAGCGGCTGTGGCGCGAGCCGGTGTGGGACCTCAAGATCGTCGCTGGGCGCCTCCTGGCGCGGCCGCGCGTCGTTCCCGACGGCGCGGTCTGGGCGTTCGTGACGGCGCGTCTCGCCGACCTCGACGGCTGGGCGGTCGCCGACAATCTCGCCAACGTCGGCTCGCGCTGCCTTCTCGCCGACTCGGCGCGGCTCGACGAAGTCGAGCGGTGGGTCGCGAGCCCGCATTTATGGACGCGCCGCGCCGCGCTGGTCTTCACCCTGCCGTGGGCGAAGGGGGAGCGCGATCCCGAGCGCATGCTCGGCTGGGCGGCGCGGCTGACGGGCGGCCGCGAATGGTTTATCCACAAGGCGATCGGCTGGTGGCTGCGCGAATTGTCGAAGCGCGACTCCGACCGCGTCCGCCGCTTTCTCGCCGAGCATGGCGCGGCGATGAAGCCGTTCGCGCGGCGGGAGGCGGAGAAATATCTCGACGCGCCGCCGCGACGGCGAAACTGACAAGGGGGGGAAGGATGAGCGGTCTCAAGGGCGTGCGCGCCTGCGTGTTCGACGCCTACGGCACGCTGTTCGACTTCGCTTCGGCGGCGGCGGCTTGCGAAGGCGTTCCCGCCGACCGGCGCGCGGCGCTGACGGCGCTGTGGCGCGACAAGCAGCTCCAATATTCCTGGCTGCGCTCGCTGCAAGGGCGCTACGTCGATTTTTGGCGGGTGACCGGCGATGCGCTTGACTACGCGCTCGACAGCCTCGGCCTCGCCGACGCGGCGTTGCGCGAAACGCTGATGGGCCTCTATCGCCGCCTGGCGGCGTTTCCCGAAGTCCCGGCGACGTTGCGCGCGCTGCGCGGCGCCGGCTACGCCACCGCCATCCTCTCCAACGGCTCGCCCGACATGCTCGCCGCCGCGGTGGCGGCGGCGGGGCTCGACGGGCTTTTCGACGCCGTGCTGTCGGCCGACGCGGTCGGCGTCTTCAAGACCGACCGAAGCGTCTACCAATACGCGCTCGACCGGCTCGGCGTCGCCGCGGCGGAGGTCTCGTTCCAGTCGTCCAACGCCTGGGACGCCCACGCGGCTTCGGACTTCGGCATGCGCGTCGTCTGGTGCAACCGCTACGGCCAGCGTCGCGAGCGCCTGCCCGGCGCGCCCGATTTCGAGATCCGCAGCCTCGCCGAGCTGCCGGCGTTGCTCGGCGTCGGCTGAGGCGATCGCCGGGGTGGGCTCCGCGGGCCTCGCCCCTTGGCCTCGCCCTACGCCACCGCCTTGATTGCGCGCGCGACCTTGTCGACGATCTCGCCGATCTGATCCTCGCTGACGATCAGCGGCGGCGTCAGCTCAATCGTGTCGCCCGCCAGGCGTAGCAGGATGTCGGCCTCGTGGAATGAGTATTCCATCGCCTTGTAGCCGCGCAACCCCGGGCTGCCGGCGATCGCCGCGAGGTCGATCGCGCCGGTCAGGCCGACGCAGCGGATGTCGAGCACGTTGGGCAGCCCTTTGAGCGTCATCAGCGCGTCGCACCACTTCGGCTCCAGCGCCTTCGCCCGCTCGAACAGCTTTTCGTCG
>CAZKHF010000400.1:0-2230 GCA_964552445.1 uncultured Bradyrhizobium sp.
AGGAGATCAAGGCGGGCGACCTGACGATCGAGAAGCCGTGGGCGCGCGCGACGCCCAAGGGCGCCGAGGTCGGCGCCGGCTATCTCGAGATCCGCAACGCCGGCGCCGCGCCCGATCGGCTGACCGGCGGCTCGGCCGACTTCGGTAATGTGGAAATCCACGAGATGAGCATGCAGGGCGGCGTGATGAAGATGGGCGAGCTGAAGGACGGGCTGGTCATTCCCGCCCACGGCTCGGTCAAGCTCGCGCCGGGCGGCTATCACATCATGTTCACCAGCCTGAAACGCCCGCTGGTCAAGGGCGAGGTCGACAAGGCGACGCTGGCGTTCGAGCATGCGGGCTCGGTCGAGGTCGACTTCGCCGTCCAGGGCGTCGGCGCCGCGGGCCCCGGCGACGCGAAGGACGGCATGGGCGACATGAAGATGTGAGGCCGGCGCAGCGTGGAGGTCGCGCTCGCCGTCTGCCGCTTCGCCCATTTCCTCGCCGCGACGACGCTGTTCGGCGCGAGCGCTTACTTTCGGCTGCAGGCGCCGCCGACGCTGCGCGCGGGGTTGGATCGCGCGGCGCGGCGCGTCGCAGCCGCCGCGATCCTCGTCGCCGCGCTGTCCGCCCTGGTCTGGCTCGCGCTGGAGGGGGCGGCGATGAGCGGGTCGTGGGCGGGGTCCGTCGATTTTGAGACGCTCGGGGACGTTCTCGCCGACACCGCCTTCGGCGCGGTCTGGCGAGGCCGGCTCCTCGTCGCGCTGGCGCTGCTCGTCGCCTGGGCGTTCGGCCGGCATGGGCCGTCCGCCTTCCTCCTCGTCGCCTCCGCGCTGCTGCTGGCGAGCCTCGGCCTGGTCGGGCACGCGGCGATGCAAAGCGGAGCGCTCGGCGCGCTCCACCGCCTGAACCACGCGCTCCACCTTCTCGCCGCGGGCGCGTGGCTCGGCGGCCTGCCCGCCTTCGCGCTGTCGCTCGCCGCCTATCGCGACGCGGCGCTGCGGCGCGAGGCGGTCGCGGCGATGCGGCGATTCTCCGATTGGGGGCGGCTCGCCGTCGCGGCGGTCGTCGCGACCGGCGCGGCCAACGTCGCCATAGTGAGCGGCGCGCCGCCGCTGCCGCCGACCACGCCTTACCGCGCGCTGCTCGACGCCAAGCTGGCGCTGGTCGCGGCGATGGTCGCGCTCGCGCTGCTCAACCGCCACGTCCTCGCGCCGCGGCTGAGGTCGGGCGCGGCGGCGTTTCGCGCGCTGATGGCCACGACCGTCGCCGAGATCGTCCTCGGCGCCGCGGTCGTCGCGCTGGTCAGCGTCTTCGGCCTCTGCGACCCGAACTAATTCCGTTCGATGCGGATGACCTGAGGCGTGTCCTTGACCACGCCATCGGCGACCGCGAGCGACAGCGCCTCGCGGATCGACGTCTCGGTGGTGGCGTGGGTGATCATCACCACGGGGACGATGGCGCCTCCCGGCGCGCTCTTCGACCCCCGCTTCTGCATCACCGCTTCGAGCGAGATGTCGCGCTCGCCCATCCGCTTGGCGATCGTCGCCAGCGCGCCGGGGCGGTCGACCACCGCCAGCCGCGCGTAGTAGCCGCCCTCGTGGCGTTGCGCCGGCACGCGCTCGACGTCATCGAGCGCGGCGACCGGCCGACCAAAGGCGAGCGCGACGTCGCCGCGCGCAATGTCGCAGATGTCGGCGGCTATCGCCGAGGCGGTCGCGTCGCCCCCCGCCCCTGGCCCCACCAGCGTCAGCGAGCCGATAGCGTCGCCGTCGATCGTCACCGCGTTAAGCACGCCCATGGTTTGGGCCAACGGCTCCGACTTGGCGACCATGGTCGGGTGGACGCGCTGCTCGACGCCCTTGGCGGTGCGCTCGGCGACGCCGAGCAGCTTGATGCGATAGCCAAGCTCGTCGGCGGCGGCGATGTCGGCGAGGGTGATGTTGGCGATGCCCTCGATCGACACCGCGTCGGCGTCGATCTTCGCCCCGAACGCTAGCGAGGCGAGAATCGCAATCTTGTGAGCGGTGTCGAAGCCGCCAATGTCGAAGGTCGGATCGGCCTCGGCGTAACCGAGCTTCTGCGCTTCGGCGAGGCAGACGTCGAACGGCAGGCCGTCGCTCTCCATCCGCGTCAGGATGTAGTTGCAGGTGCCGTTGAGGATGCCGGACACCCGATGCACCGCGTTGCCGACCAAGCCTTCGCGCAGGGTCTTGAGCACCGGAATGCCGCCCGCGACCGCCGCCTCGAA
>CAZKHF010000401.1:0-2216 GCA_964552445.1 uncultured Bradyrhizobium sp.
ACGAAGACGTTGCGCGGCTTGGGCTGCTTGGCGCGCTGGGTGTCGCGCTCGGCGATGTGGATCCCCTTGACGCCGAGCCGCTGGGCGAGGCGGCCCCAGTCCTCGCGCGTTTTCGGCTCGGCGACCTTCTCGCCGAGATCGGCGGCGAGGTTGATCAGCGCCTGCTTGACGAACCACGACACCATGCCCGGGTTGGCGCCGCAGCAGGAGATCGCGGTCGTCCCGCCGGGTCTCAAGCGCCGCTCGGCGAGCACCGTCTCACGTAGCGCGTAGTTCGAGCGCGCCGCCGGGCCGAGGCTGCGGTCGAAATAGAAGCCGGGCCACGGCTCGATCACGGTGTCGACATAGAGCGCGCCGATCTCGCGGCAGCAGCGCATGATGTCGAGCGAGGAGGTGTCGACCGACAGGTTGACGCAGAAGCCCTGGCCGCCGCCCTCGGTCAGGCGCTCGCTGAGGACCTCGCGATAGTTGTCGCGGCTGAGGCCGAGATGGAGAAATTCGATTCCGCGCTCGTCGAGCAGCTTGCGGTCCGACCCGTCGGGGTCGACGACCACGAAGCGGTCCTTGTCGTAATCGAAATGGCGTTCGATCAACGGCAGGGTTCCCTTGCCGATCGAGCCGAAGCCGATCATCACGATCGGGCCGTCGATGCTCGCGTGGCGTGGCCAATGCGACATGGCGTCGGTCTCCTCATCAGCCGGCGCTCGGCTGCGCGCGTCTGGCGCCGGCTTAAAAGCAAGCCGCGCGCCGGCCGTCAATAGCGCGCCGCGCCGCCTCCGCTCGAGGGGCGGGCGGACGGATCGGCGGCGCTTGCGCGTCGTCGCCCGATGGTATAGCCGTGGCGCCGTTGTGAGACCGGCAAAATGAGCGCTACGCACGCCAAAGGCTCGATCAATTGGCTCAACGTGTCGACGCTGTTCAGCGTCGGCGTGCTGGTCGGCACCGAGTTCGTCGGCGCGGCGGCGGCGGCGGGCTGGGCGATCGGCGGCCTGTTCCAGCTCGGCGACCTCATCACCCACGCCCTCGAGGGCGTGCTGATTCTTACGGCGCTGTTCGGCTTGGCCCGCTTCCTTCATGCGGCGCTCGCCCACGAGCAGTTCCGCTACTGACGATCAGGCCTTCCCCATCCCCCGCCCGTCGGCGTGACGATCTCGATCGCTTCGGCTGCTTCCTACGGGCGGCAATCGCTCACGAGCCGATCAGGCGCCGATTGGCCGCTGGACAACGCCGTCAGCTTCGGCTATGCGAGGAACAAAGAGGGAACACTATGCGCCTTGGCTACGTGATCCTGTATGTTGTCGACGTGAACGCCAGCGTCGCGTTCTACGAACGCGCGTTCGGCCTCGTCCGGCGCTTTGTCCACGAATCCGGAACCTACGCGGAGATGGAGACCGGTGCGACCGCGCTCGCCTTTGCGGACGAGGCGTTCGTCGCCGAACGGGGACAGGACTTCAAGCCCAATCGATTGGCCTCACTGCCCGCCGGGGCGGAGATCGCGCTTGTAGCCGGCGACGTGCCGGCGGCCTTCGCCCGTGCGACGGCGTCCGGCGCAATCGAGGTCGCAAGTCCGACGCAAAAGCCTTGGGGGCAGACCGTCGCCTATGTGCGCGACCGCGACGGGTTCCTCGTCGAGATTTGCACTCCGATCGGAGGGTGACTTGAGAACGAGCGCAAAAGGCGGCGGCGGCGGCGCGAACCTCGCCACGTTGCGGAATGTCGGCAAGGCGACGCTCGCCGATTTCCATCTGCTCGGCGTCGCGACGGTCGCCGATCTCGCCGAACAGGACGCCGACGCGCTTTATGCGCGACTTTGCGCAATCATGGGTCGTCGCTGCGATCCCTGCGTCCATGATGTGTTCGCCGCCGCCATCCATCAGGCCAAGACCGGCGAAGCGTTGAACTGGTGGATTTTCTCGCGCCAGCGCAAACACGCGAAGACGCCGTTGGGCCTCCCCCTCGCGTAATCCGCCGCGCCCGTCGTCGCCCTATGAACAGCTCGGCGAACGCCGCCAGCATCCGACCGAGCGACGAGTTTCATGCGTTTAGGCAGGGGGCGAGCAAATGTCCCGACGCCGGCGGCCAAGACCTTGGACCTTCGTATGTCTTTCCTCGCGAGCGGCGCGGCGCGCGCAGGCGCCGAAAGCGCGCGCCTCTCACCCCTTCTTCCCCCATCCGCCGCCCGTCGGCGTGACGATCTCGATCGCTTCGCCGGCTTC
>CAZKHF010000402.1:0-2180 GCA_964552445.1 uncultured Bradyrhizobium sp.
TGACGCCAGCGCCGCCGTAGCGGATATGCTCAGCGCGATCGCGCTGACAGTTGTAAGCAGTGCCTTTTGCATGACTCCCTCCTGACTGTAGGCTGTTCCACACGGCGCACACCGCTTGCGTGCAACGCGCGATGACGATTGCCGCATCGTTCTCAGCCCGCCCCCGGGGAAGGTCGGCAACAAAATCGCGCAAGCTCCCGCACAGGCAGGTAAGGAAAAGCTAACCTAACAGTGGACCAGCGACAACCAAGATGATTATGTTAACCCTAAATTAACCAGTTCGTGCATCCGGAATCCTTCCGCCGGACAGACTTGAACATTGGCGCATCAAATAGAACGAATGTTTCGGCCGGGCGCCAAAGGATTGATTGCGCGCGCGTTTAGGCGAGGCCCTGCGCCGATTTGGCGAGTCCTCGCGCTTTATTGCGATTCGTCGCGCAATGCGGCAGAATGTCGCGGCCGCGCCGTGCGGCCCTTACGTCTCCCGGCGCGTCGACGCTCCGGAAGACGAGGCGCATTGCGGCGCTCGCCGCCGGGCCGCTCCCCCCGGCGGGGAGAAGCGATCGAGCGCGCCGCCCGCGCGAACCCGGTCGCCCCTATGGACGTTGGCGCCCCTCTTGAATTCTCAGCCGCATTGACGGAGAATCGCAATTAGACTTCCATGAGACGCGGGCTGATGGGAGCGCAACCGCAGGCGTCGATGATGCGAAGCCTCAACCCATGTCGCGCGTCGGGGGCGCCGCTCATGGCCGCCGTAGCGGGCGCGGCGTTGATCGGCTTCGGCCTAGGAGCGGCCAGCGCCCAGACCGCCGCAATCGGCAATGCCTCCCGGATTGCGGCGGCCGACGCCGCCGCCGCGGCGCCCGCCAACGTTCCGCCGGCCGCGCCTGGAACTCCCGCGGCGGCGGCGCGCACCGCGCAAGGCCAACCGCCGATCGTCGAACCGCCGGCGCCGGCCCCCGCCGCCGAAGCCTGCGACGACATATGCGTCAGGAGAGCCGCGGATTTCGCCGCGCAGTCCTGCGTGCCGCTGATCGAGGCCAAGGCGGCGGTCGACTTCGACTGGCTGTCGCGCCCCTTCGGCGGCATGTTCACCCAGGCGGAGAAGCCGCGCGGCGACGGCATCGTCCGCTATCGCGGCGACTCCATCCGCATCCTCACGCAGAACCAGTGGCTGCGATACGCTTACGAATGCGCGTTCGACCCGGTGGCGCGCAAGATCGTGTCGGTCGAGTTGCGTCCCGGCCGTCTCGTTCCGCCCGCGGCGGTCGCGCAGGCGGCGGGCGCCCAGGTGGGGCTGCCAGCCCCGCAGCCCCCCGCCCCGGCGGCGGCCGGCCCCAAAGCGGGCCAACCGCCGCGCCAGGCCCAGGCCGGCCAAGCGCAGGCGGCGGCGGCGAAGCCAAAGCCGCGCCGGAATTTTGGCGAGCCGAGCCCGATTTCGATCACGCAGGCCCACCTGCGCGGCGGGCAAGTCGACACGCTCACCAGGATCTATCAAATTCCGCTCGGCGGGTCGTGACGGCGCCCTCGCGCGCCGTCGCCTGTTCCCGCATCGCCTCGACGCCGATCTTGGCCTTGAAGGCCGCGTCGAGCGTGCGTCTCGTCTTCTTCTTGGTTCGCTCCATTCCTCGTCATCCGGAGCAAACTTCTTCCAACGAAGCCAGTCGTCCCATTTTCGGGGGCCACTTCACGGTTCGGCGGCAGCGGCGGCCAGAACCACCTTCCGCGTGGTCGCGATAGGACTCTCGTGGGGGCAGCTCTTGCCCGGATGCGTCGATCTCGCCGCGATCGAACCTTCCCCGCTTCTCGGGATCCGGCAGAATCGAATTGGCGGCGGACGCAGCCCTGAACGATTCTTCGGCCTTCGCGTTTCCGGGATTGAGGTCGGGGCGGCGCTGCTTGGCCAATTCTCGGCACGCGTCCCGGATGGCGTCCTGGCTCGCGGCGCGCGGCGCGCCAAGCGTCGTGCATGGGTCCGCCAATTCGCGCTCCCTTCATTCGCCTGGCTGTCGACACGCTCTTGACGAACGCATGCCGCGTTCGATCCGGGGGCAAGGCCGGTTTGAGGGGGCGTCCAGCCGTCGCTCACGGCTTCCCGACATAGAGGACGATCTTGCCGACGGTGCGACCGGACTCGCTCAGCGCATGCGCGTCGGCGACATTCCGCAACGCGAATTCGC
>CAZKHF010000403.1:0-2174 GCA_964552445.1 uncultured Bradyrhizobium sp.
ATGCGCGCCGGTCGGCGCCTTGATCAGGGTCGATTTGCCGGCGCCGTTCTCGCCGGCGCGGGCCTCCCGGGTCACGTCGTCCAACGCGACGACGCCGGGAAAGCGTTTGGTGAGACCTTCGACTCTCAACAAGGCGCCATCGGCGAGCATTTCCTACCCCTCTATTCTTTTGGGGGAATGGTCGGCGCGAAGCTCAGGCGGCGACGCTTGCGCTCCCACCCGTCGCGCCGCGGCCGTCATCGGGCGGCTCTTGGCTCCTCCTCGCCCCGCATTTCAGGAATGAAGGGGCTATTATCAATTGTGTTTGGAACGATAGTTCCATACTTAACCCCTCACGTCAAGCCCTGCGGCCGCCGATGGAACGCCAAATTCGGTTCAATCGCGGCCAAGGCGAAACGGGAGGCGCGCGCGCTTGGCCGGCGCCCGGCTGCGCAGCCTCAGGGCCGCGCCGCCGGTGTGGAACGGGACGAACCGACAGATCGAAAGATCGTTCCGGCGGAACGAGCCGCCGCCGGCCGGGAAGGCGGCCGATCGACGAGGCCTGGGGAATGCGAGAGCCTTGCCGCCGGTCGGCGGCGCTTTGCGCGGAAAAGCGCCCCTTGCGCCAACCCGCCCGGCGCTGGGCGCCGGGCGGCGCGCGGTTCGCGCGCCGCCGCCGCGATGAGGCGAACGGCGCCGCGCTCGCCTGCGATTTCAGCCGTCCCCGCGGGGCGGGCTAGGGGCGCGCTTCAAGGCGCGCCGAACGGCGGCGCGGTCGGCCGTCGTCGCCGTTCGGCAACGCCGATTGGCGACATACCTTGAATTCTAAATGGAAAGGTGTATGGAATGGACGTTCCATTCCGTCCCAAAAATCGGGCACAGCGACACCCAGGGAGAGAACTGATGAACCTCGAGCTGCTGAAGCACGGCGCCGTTTCCACCGAGCGGCTGATGTACTTGGTCGACAACGAATGGCGCGTCTCGAAGACGATCAAGTACATGCCGGTGATGGACCCCTCGACCGGGTGGCAGATCGCCGAAGCGCCTTGCTGCACGCAGGACGAGGTCGACGGCGCCGTCGCAGCGGCGGCGCGCGCCTTCCCCGGGTGGCGCGACACGCCGATCCCGAGCCGCATCCAGCTGATGTTCCGCTTCAAGCAATTGATCGACGCCCATCTTGACGAGCTGACCGAGCTGGTCGCCACTGAGAACGGCAAGGTGCTCGCCGAAGCGCGCGGCGACGTGCTGAAGGCGCTGGAAGTGGTCGAGTGCGCCTGCTCGACCCACTATCTCATGCAGGGCGACACCTGCATGAACGTGTCGACCGGCTACGACACGGTCTCCTACCGCGAACCGCTCGGCGTCTTCGTCGGCATCGCGCCCTTCAACTTCCCGGCGATGATCCCGATGGGGTGGATGATCCCGTTCGCCATCACCACCGGCAACACGGTGGTGCTGAAAGCGGCCTCGATGGTGCCGCAGACCGCCATGCGCATGCTGGAGCTGTTGATCGAGGCCGGCTTGCCGAAGGGCGTGGTCAACCTGGTGACCTGCTCGCGCGTCGAAGCCGACAGCCTGCTGGTCAACCCCACCGTCAAGGGCGTTTGCTTCGTCGGCTCGACGTCGGTCGGCAAGCACATCTATCAGACCGCCGCCGGCGCCGGCAAACGCGTTCAGGCGCTCACCGAAGCCAAGAACCACGCGCTGGTTCTCGAAGATTGCGTGCTGGAGCGCACCGTGCGCGGCGTCGTCAACTCGACTTACGGCTGCGCCGGCCAACGCTGCATGGCGCTGCCGGTGGTCTGCGTGCAGGAGACGATCGCCGATGAATTCGTCGCGCTGCTCAAGAAGTTCGCTCAGGAGCTGAAAGTCGGCGCCGCCTACCTGCCCGACAGCCAGCTCGGTCCGGTGACGTCGGCGGGGCAGAAGGAGTCGATCGAGAAGGCGATCGCGCGCGGCGTCGCGGAGGGCGCGAAGCTGGTTCTCGACGGCCGCGGCGTCAAGGCGCCCGGCTACGAGGGCGGCTACTTCGTCGGCCCGACCATCCTCGACCACGTCAAGCCCGGCATGTACGTGGGCGACTACGAAATCTTCGGACCGGTGACGTCGATCAAGCGCGTCAAGGACTTCGAGGAAGGCTTGGCGATCATGAACGCCAACCCCTTCGCCAACGGCTCGTGCATCTACACCACCTC
>CAZKHF010000404.1:0-2173 GCA_964552445.1 uncultured Bradyrhizobium sp.
GGCCGCCGGGGCCGACGGCGACGATCTCGCCTTCCTGCGGCTTCTCCTTGGCGGTGTCCGGAATGATGATGCCGCCCTTCGTCTTCTCCTCGCCCTCAAGGCGACGGACGACGACGCGGTCATGCAATGGACGGAATTTCATGAGTTTCAGCTTCCTGTTTCGCCAGCGGGGCCGAAGTTCGGGGCGCGCCGGTAGGTTGAAGAGCTCTGAACGCCGCTAGCACTCAGCTAAGGCGAGTGCTAACGGCAGCGGTGAGATAGGCGGAGGGACTTGGGGCGTCAAGAGCGCCGCCCCGAACTTTTGCGACGCCCGGCCGGAGTTCGCCGATTTGGTTGACCAGGAAGGCGGGGAAGGCTGGGCGCGGCTCGCCCGCATCAAAACAGCGTGTTCGGGCGAAAAGCGGCGCAATTGTATCGTAGCCTTTGCGTCAAACGCCGAATGGATCGCCGCGGGGACCGCCGGCTTGGCGACGCCCCGGATTTCAGGCGGGCAAAAGAGCGTTCGCAAACGCCGATCCCAGGCGTTTGGCAAATGGAGGCTCAAATGGTCAGCAGGTCTTGGCTTGCCCCCGTGATCGCCGCTCCGATCGTCGGCGCGCTGGGGTTCTCCGCGACGACGCCGGCGAGCGCCATGACGAGTTACGCTGCGCCCGCCATGCTCTCCGCCAGCGTCACGTCCGCGCAACCCGTCGCCTATTATTACCGGCGCCACCATTATTACGGCTACGGCGGGGGCGCGGCTTTCGCGGCGGCGGCGTTCGGCATGATCGCGGCGATCGCCGCGTCGTCCGCCTACGACGACTGCGACTGGGGCGCGTGCGGCGACTACGGCTATTATGGCGGAGGCCCCTATTACGGCGGCTGGGGCGGCTATGGCCACTGGCGCCATTGGCAAGGCCATCCGCGCTGGGAAGGCGGCGGCCCCGGCTGGGGCCACCACGCTTTCGCCCATGCGGGCGGCGGCGGCTGGTTGCTCCGCAGGCGCCACGGAGGCTGAAGCCGCCGGCGATTCCGATCGTCTCGGCGGCTGACGCGGGCGGCCGGCGGAAGCCGTCGCGCCGGCGCCGAAGCCGCGAAAACGGCGATCGGCGGCGGCGTGGCGGGCCGCCTCACGGCCCGGCGATCAGCCGCCGCGCGTCGTCGCGCAAAGCCCGGCGGCTATCGTCGTCGGCGTAGACCATATGGCCGCCGCGATAAACCTTGAGCGACAGCCGGCCGGACGCGCCAAACTCGGGAATCTGGGCGAGTTCGAGGGCGGTGGCGAAATAGGGGGTCTGGACGTCGGTCAGGCCGGCGACGACGAGCACGCGGAATTTCGGGTCGAGCGCCAGCATCCGCCGCAACGCCGACAGCGCTTCCGGCCGGGCGAGCCTGTCGCCCCAGCGCCAATCGTGATTGACCGCGTCATTCAGCAGCTCATAGCGGCCGTCGACCTTCCAGCCGAGCTTGCGCGCGTAGAGATCGACCATCGCGCTGGCGAAGGCCGGCTCGAAACCGGGCAGCACCGGATCGTGGAAGCCGCTGCGGCCGGCGGCGGGGAACGGGTCGTAAGCGTCGATCGTCGCGTCGTAGTAAGCGACGATCTTGCCCTGCGGCCGCTCGAATTCGCGCAGGAAGGTCTCTTCGTCGACCCGACCGGCGAGTCGGCGCACGGTTTGGAGATCGACGCCGGTCAATTCGGCGACCCGTTGCGCCATCCGCTCGACCGCCGCGGCGTCGCCGGGACCGCGCAGCCAATCGGCGAGATAGTCGCCGGTCGCATAGCGCTCGACGTCGGCGAGATCGGCGCGCGAGACGGGACCGGCGCGGCTGCGGCGCGCCGCCGCGTAGGAGGGCAGGCGGGTCAGCAGCGGGAACGGATCGTCCGGTCCGCCGGCGAGCGCCGCGAGATCGAGGGCAGGCGAGATCAGCGCCAGGCCGGCGACGCCGACACCCTGGTCGGTCGCCAGCGCCTCGGCGAGCCGCGGGCCGCGGAAGCCGCCGTAGCTTTCGCCGACGATGAACTTCGGCGAGGCCAGCCGCTGCTCGGCGACGAGCCAGCGGCGGATCGTCGCTGCGAGGCCGTCGACGTCGCCTTCGACCGACCACAGGCGTCGGCGCGCCTCGTCGCCGGTCGCGACGATGCGGCTGTAGCCGGTCCCCGGCGGGTCGATGAAGACGAGATCGGTGAAGT
>CAZKHF010000405.1:0-2171 GCA_964552445.1 uncultured Bradyrhizobium sp.
GAGTCGATCTATTCCGATCTGATCGAGCATTTCGACGACGTCGCGCAGAAGGCGCACCGCGCGCGCGTCGTCATCGTCTCGCCGTCGCTGATGATGATGGCGATCCAGGTCGCCCAGGCGATCCTGCGCGACCAGCGCATGCGCGACCAGGCGCACGCCGTCCACGCCGAGGTCGGCAAACTTCTCAACGACGTGCGGCTGCTCGCCGAGCGCGCGGCGAAGCTGGAGGCGCATTTCCATCAGGCGCAGGAGGACGTCGGCCATATCGCCACCTCGGCCGAGAAGGTCTCGCGCCGCGCCGCGCGCATCGACGCGATTGAGTTCGACGACAAGGGCGGCGAAGAGGTCGAGGCGCGGCCGAATCTCAGGCTGGCGAAGGGCGGGGAGTAGAGGGGCGGAGGCTTCGCTGCTCCCCTTCTCCCTTTGCAGGAGAAGGGGACCTCTGAAGTTCGAAAGGCGAAGGAGGTCGGATGAGGGACCGCGCCGCAAGGCGCGCTCGTGGAATAAGGCGCTGACGCGTCGAACCCCTCGTCCCGGACCCCCCTCCCGCAAGGGCAGAGGGGAGAGCGGCGCCTCGAAGAGGGGTCAACAAGGAGAGAGGTTATGACGAGCATTCGCGCCGCGAGCGTGCAGTTCCATCATCGCGCCAACGACAAGAAATATAACCTCTCGGTCATCGAACAGTTCGTCCGCCAGGCGGCCGAGCAGGGCGTGCAGATCCTCGCCTTTCCCGAAATGTGCGTCACCGGCTACTGGCACGTTCGCAACCTCGACCGCGGCGCGCTCGAGGCCCTGGCGGAGCCCATTCCCGAGGGCGAGTCGATTCAAACGGTCATGGGCCTGGCGCGAGAGCACGGCATGGCGATCGGGGCGGGGCTGCTGGAGCACGGCGCCGACGGCCGGCTGTTCAATTCGTATTTCGTCTGCCTGCCGGACGGAGCGGTCCACGCTCACCGCAAGCTGCACGCGTTCGAGAACAAGCAAATCGCCAGCGGCGACCGCTACACCGTGTTCGCAACGCCGTGGGGGGCGCTGGTCGGGGTGCTGATCTGCTACGACAACAACCTGATCGAGAACGCGCGGGCGACGGCGCTGTTCGGCGCCGACATCTTGCTCGCGCCGCATCAGACGGGAGGGTGCGACACCGCCAGCCCGCACGCGATGGGGCTGATCGACCCGAATCTGTGGCAGCGCCGACTCGAGGACCCGGCGGCGATCGAGGCCGAGTTCCGCGGGCCGAAGGGACGTGAGTGGCTGATGCGCTGGCTGCCCTCGCGCGCCCACGACAACGGCATGTTCGTGATCTTTAGCAACGGCGTGGGCGAGGACGACGGCGAAGTGCGCACCGGCAACGCGATGATCCTCGATCCTTATGGCCGGATTCTCGCCGAGACCTGGAAGGCCGAGGACCGCCTCGTCGTCGCCGACCTCGACCTCGAGCTTCTGCCGACATGCACGGGCCGGCGCTGGATACGCGCCCGCCGACCCGAGCTGTACCGCGTTCTCGGCCAGCCGTTAGGGCACGAACTCGATCCGCGGCGAGCGCGCTTCTCGACCAAGGCGGTCCCGAAGGTCAGAGCGCCCGGAAGGGCCGACGGCGCGCTCGTGTAGGGGCGGCCGCCGCGATTGGACGGCGGACCGCGTCAGCTGCCCTGCCTTCGCGTTGACCCCGCCTTTCGGCAGAGGTCGACGGCGCGCTCGTGTCGGCGGCGGCGTTTTGGCGGCGAGTCGACGCGGCCGCGCTCAGCTCACCGTCCGCCGCAGCCACGGCCGCGTCCCCGCCGGCGCCTCGCGTTGGGCGACACTCGGCTGGTAGTGGAGCGCGCGGCCGGGGCGGCGGCCTTGCCGCAGCGCGCGCAGGGTCGCCGCGTCGGTGACCTCGAAGCTCGAAAAGCCGCAGCGGCGCATCATCGGCATCTGGTCGAGCAGCACGTCGCCGGTCGCGCGCAGCTCGCCCTTGAAGCCGTAGCGCTCGCGCAGCAGCTCGGCGTAGGAGAAGGCGCGGCCGTCGGCGAACTTGTCGAACTTGAGGGCGACCAGCGGCCGCTTCGCCGCCTCGGGCAATTGCGGCGGCGCGTCGGGGCCGGCGACGATCGCCACGCCAACCGGATCGGCGCGGCCGGCGAGCGTCGCCTTCTCGGCGCGCCAGCGCGCGAAGGAAACGACGATCG
>CAZKHF010000406.1:0-2165 GCA_964552445.1 uncultured Bradyrhizobium sp.
ACCAGCGCGCCGGCGAACAGAATGATCAGCCGGGCCCACCAGCGGCCCGTCAAAGCGGCGTCCCAACCGCCCTTCGGCGTGGCGGCGATCGTCCACAGACCCGAGGGAACATTAACGAAGCGCGTCACCGGATGGTCGTCGAACACCCGCGCATCGCCGAAGAAGCTGCGCGCGTCCTGCTCCTGCCCATCGCGGCCGGCGATGGCGACGTCGATCTTCAGGTCGCGGTTATAGAGGCCGGCGTCGCGATAAAGCGCGTCGAGGTCGATGGTCGCCGACACAATACCCCAGAATCGCTGAGTTTCGTCTCCCCCGTCGATGAAGACCGGCAGTCGGGCGATGAAGCCGCTGCCGCCTTGGACGAGGTCGACCGGACCAGCGAGCACGACAGCGCCGCTATCGCGAGCGCGCAGCGCGGCGGCGCGCTGGTTGTCGTTTTGGCGGTAGTCGAGGCCGAGCGCCTTCTCGTTTCCCTCGAGTGGGCATTCGTAGGCGACGACCAGGTTGGGCGCGATGGAGATGTTGCGCAACAGTGAATTGGACCGCAACAGATGGGCGCACAGCGTCTCGAACTTGGAAGGATCGACGTCGCCGTCGCTGGCGATGTCGGCAACGAGGCCGCGCACGAGCTGAACCTCGCCCTTGATATCGCCCTCGAGACGATCCTGAATCAGATTGAGCTCGCCGAGCGCTTCGGCGCGCGCACGCTCGAACGCGAGCTGCTTCTGCTGGCCGTCTGCGGCGACGCCCAGGAAGATCGCCACCGCCGCGGCGATCGCCGCTGGCGTAAAGGCGGGACGGCGTAGCCAACCGAAGAACGCGCGCGGGCCCAAGCGTCGATATCCTCGCCGATCGCCGAGGAGGCCCGGCGCCGGCGGGATGACTATGCGGAAGGGGCTTGAGTCTTTGCTTAATGCGATCGGCGACGCCGCCTGCAAGTCGACGCGACGCTTAACTGCGGGTTAAGCCCAGGCGCTGATTTGGCGCGCCGCACCGCGGCGGTTTATGGTGCGGCGCATTTCGTGGAGAGAAGCGATGGAAAGTGCGTCCGAACATACCCATTTCGGCGAACGGACGGTTCGTTTCGACGAAAAGCAAGGGCTGGTCGACGAGGTGTTCCATAACGTCGCGGATCGCTACGACCTGATGAACGACCTCATGTCGTTCGGCCTGCACCGACTGTGGAAGGACGCCTTCGTCGCCAAGCTGCGGCCGCCCCCGGGCCGCCGGTTTCGCCTTCTCGACGTCGCCGGCGGCACCGGCGACATCGCCTTCCGCGTCGCGGCGGCGGGCGGCGCGACGACCGAGGTCACGGTCGTCGACGTCAATCCCGACATGTTGCGCGTCGGCGCCGAGCGGGCCGGCAAGCGGCGCGAGGGCGAGCGGGTGCGCTTCATCGAAGGCAACGCCGAGGCGCTGCCGCTGCCCGACGCTTCCTTCGACGCCTATACGATCGCCTTCGGCATCCGTAATGTGCCGCGGATCGAGCGCGCGCTCGCCGAAGCCTACCGCACGCTCGAGCGCGGCGGACGGTTTCTGTGCCTCGAATTCTCGCGCGTCGACGTGCCGGTGTTCGATCGCCTCTACGCCGCTTATTCCGACGCCGCGATCCCGGCGATCGGCAAAGTGGTCGCCAATGATGGGCCCGCCTATCGCTACCTCGTCGAGTCGATCCGCAAATTCCCGCCGCCCGACCGCTTCGCCGACATGATCGCCACGGCGGGCTTCGCGCGCGTCGATTTCACCCGACTGACCGGCGGCGTCGTGGCGATCCATTCGGGTTGGAAAATCTGAATTTGCCGCGCCTGACCAACCTCGGACACGTACTCAGACTGACGCGGGCCGGATTCGTCCTCGCCCGCGGAGGCGCCTTCGTCGAGGTCGATCCCTCGACCTTGCCGCCACTCGCCCGCCTTCCGCTGTTGCTCGCCAATCTCCTGGCGCGGAGCGGCGCGCACGGCTTCAGCGGCTTGGCGACGGCGATCGACCGGCTCGGCCCCTCTTACGTCAAGCTCGGTCAGTTCCTCGCCACGCGGCCCGACATCGTCGGCCCCAGGGTGGCGATCGAGTTGGAGAAGCTTCAGGACCGCATGGCGCCGGCCGACCGCGCCGCCGCCGTCGCCGCGCTCGAAGCCGCGTTCGGCGCGCCGATCGACTCGCTGTTC
>CAZKHF010000407.1:0-2164 GCA_964552445.1 uncultured Bradyrhizobium sp.
TGGCCGACGTCAGCGTCGCGTTCTTCCTGCTCAGCGCGGTGACGATCACGCTCTACCTGATCATGTATATGCTGATGTACGCAGCCGCGATCCGTTTGCGCTATTCGCAGCCGGATCTGAAGCGCAGCTATCGCGTGCCAGGCGGGATGGTCGGGATGTGGATCGTCGCCGGCGTCGGCTTCGCCGGCGTCGCCTTCTCGTTCTTCGTCGGCTTTTTTCCGCCGACGCAACTGCCGGTGGGAAGTCCGTCGCTCTATGTCTGGCTGGTCATAGGGGGTACAGTGGCGTTCACCGGCTTGCCGCTGCTGATCGGAACGCTGAAACAGTCGTCATGGCGCGCCGTCAATCCGGTCAAAATTGCTTCCCCGAAGGCGGTCTGACGCCTTCGCGCATTTCGACGGCGAGGCGCTGCGGACGCGCCTCGCTCATTCTTTCGCCCTCGACCCAGAACTGACGCCGACGCCAATGAAGGCGCCGGTCCGCGCATCGGCGGCGATGTGACCGTCGCGGCGCCTCGCGATCAACCCTGGCCGAGCCTTTGAAGCATTGCGCGCCGCGTTCCCGTGGCGCGACGGAAAGGTCAAATTGGACTTTCTCGCCAACCGCGCCTTCGAAAGCGCGAGACCGTCGCCGCCCTGGGACAACCAGGAGCCCATTCGCGAAGAGTTGTTCAGCGTCGAGCGCCTCGAGGAGCATGCGCGGAGCCTCGCGCTGGCGCAGATCGTGTCGTCCAGGTCGACCAAGGGTCTGCCGCTGGCGCGGCGGCTTGCCGATAACGGCGTCGTTCTGCTCGAGGCCTATCGCGCAATCGTCAAGGCGATCAACGAAGGTCGCGCCATGACGCCGGCGGCGGAATGGCTGATCGACAATTATCATCTCGTCGAAAAGCAGATCCGAGAGCTTCGCTCGGACCTGCCGCCCGGCTACTACCGTCAGCTTCCCAAGCTCGCCTCGGGTCCTTTCGCAGGCTATCCGCGCGTCTTCGGCGTCACCTGGGCCTTCGTCGCCCATACCGACAGCAGCTTCGACCCTGAGATGCTGGTCCGCTACGTCAGGGCCTATCAGGAGGTGCAGCCGCTCACCATCGGCGAACTCTGGGCGGTGTCGATCACGCTGCGGATCGTGCTGGTCGAGAATCTTGCGCGCCTTGCGCAGCAGATCACGCAGAGCCGCGCGGCGCGCACCGTGGCCGACGGCCTCGCCGACCGTTTGCTCGGAATCGGGGGACAACCGGCCGAGTCCGTCGCGGTCGTCCTCTTCGCCCATGAGCGCGCGCCGCTGTCCGATGCTTTGGCGGTGCAACTCGTGCATCGGCTGCGCGACCAGGACCCGAAGATCACGCCGGCGCTGACGTGGCTCGACCAGCGCCTGGCGATCCAGGACACGACCGCGGAAACCGTCGTGCGCGACGTGCATCGCCGACAAGGGGCCTCGAACGTCACCGTGCGCAATATCATCACCAGCTTGCGTCTGATCTCCGACGTCGACTGGCAACAGTTGTTCGAACGGCTCAGTCTCGTCGACGTTGTTTTCGCCGCCGACGGCCCGTTCGAGGCGATGGATCCTCCAACGCGCACGCTCTACCGCAGCGCCGTCGAGGAACTGGCGCGCGGCTCGAAGCGCACCGAACTGGATATCGCCGGCGCAGCGGTGCTGGCGGCCAGTCGCGAGCGGCGTAAGGACCCAACGGCCGAGCAGGCGCGGCGCGGCGATCCAGGCTATCACCTGCTTGCAGGCGGCCGCCGCGCCTTCGAAGTCGCCCTTGCTTATCGTCCGCCGATGCGAAACTGGCTGGCCCAGGTCAACCGGTCGCTCGGTCTCGGCGGCTATGTCGCGGCGATTGCGCTTGTCGCCGCGATCCTTCTCGCGGCGCCGCTGTCGGTCCTCGCCGCGGCCGGAATCGGCCTGGCCGTTCTCGGGCTGCTCGGCGTCCTGGGCGCAATTCCCGCCATCGACGCCGCCGTCGCGCTGGTCAATCGCGGGGTCAACCTCGGCTTCGCGGCGACGCCCCTGCCGGCGCTGGAGTTGCGTGAAGGCGTTCCTTCGCATCTGCGCACGCTCGTCGCCGTGCCAACCCTGCTGACGAGCGTGGAGGCGGTGGAAGAACAAATCGAACGGCTGGAGATTCACCACCTCGCCAGCCCGGAAGGCGATCTGCATTTCG
>CAZKHF010000408.1:0-2162 GCA_964552445.1 uncultured Bradyrhizobium sp.
CGATCGCCAATGGGCGACGCCATTCTCGGTGAAACACTTCGCCCCAGGAGGCGCGCGCGCCTTCTTGGCGCAATACCTTCGCGATGGCGTCGAGAGGCGGCTCGACGTCGGCGCCGGGGCTTACTTTGCGAAGCTCCGCGGCCGCTTCGGGACGACGGCCCATCATCATCAGCCAGCGCGGCGATCTCGGCGCCGCCAGCGCCACGGCGAACAGCAGAAGTCCCGGCACGGCCGACGCTCCCAGCATCATGCGCCAAGCGCCGCTCTTCGACAGCCAGCCGTCGACCAGATAGGCAAGGAAAATGCCGATGGTGATGGCGAGCTGGTAGCAGGAAACGAAACGGCCGCGAACGGCCGTCGGCGCCAGTTCTGCGGCATAGAGCGGCGCCGCGACGGCGGCGACGCCGACGCCCGCGCCGACCACCAACCGTCCGGCGACCAGGATGAGCGTGTCCGGCGCAAACGCTTGCACCACGGCGCCCAGCGTGAACATCACGCCCGCGATCAGCACCGTAGGCTTACGGCCGACTTGGTCCGCCAGTTCGCCGCCGGCGAGCGAGCCGAACAACGCGCCCAGCGTGACCCAGCTCGTCACCACCTCGATCAGCAGCGGGCTGAGCGTGAAGGTCGATTTGATTCCGCGCAGCGCCCCTGAGATCACGCCTTGGTCGTAGCCGAACAGTCCGCCGGCGAAGAGGACGACCACCAGCACCAGCCACAACCATGGCGTCATGGTCTGGCCGAACGTTCGCGGCCGCTCCGGCGATTGGGCCGGCGCTTTGCCGAGAGTCGCTGGAATTGTCATGTCAGGTCTCCCTGTGTCTGTCGGGTCGCGCGGGCGTCGATACGACCGCGAGACTGGTGGGGTAATTTCGTAGGGCGGTCATGCCGCGCCTGAAGTCGAGCGGCTCCAAGATGAGGGCGCCGGCAGGCGCGCCAAGAAAAGCGGGAGCGTGCATCTCCAAAATCTCCCCTGAACCGCGAACGGGCGCGACCCGTGCGCTCAGAAGCGATCCGCAGCGACCGCTTGGTTCAAACCATACCGGTCGACGAAACGAGAGCGGGAGACTCGGAATCTACTCAGGTTCAGATCGGCTCGCGTCTAAGCGCGGAGAACCGATCCCAGGCGAACGGGTTAAGCCTTCGAGCGCGGGTCTCCGTCGCGCTCGGCTCGGCTGTCTTGGCTTGCTTCGCGGCGCATCTGTTTCCGCCGTCCGCCGCCAAGCCAGCGCTGCCGTATAGGTAAATTCCGAGCCTGCCCCAAGCGATGGCCGGCGGCTATGTCTGAAATCGGCGAGACCTTGAAGCGGTCGTCCGCCGCTCGGCGCCGAGTTGTCAGCGCTGCGGCTGCGCGACCGCTCAGGGCCTCATTTTGCGCTTGGCCAAGACGCGGAAGGCCGACGATGCGGCCTACGCGCAGCCCATCATTCGGGCGCCCGAAACCCGAACCGGATTAGAGCAAAGGATCGCGACAATGAACGTGCCGACTTTGAAGCTACGGTCCAAAGACGCCGCCGCCGCGGGCGCGATTCCTGTCAAGCAGGCGACGCTGAATTCGGACGAGTTGCGCAAGATGGACGCCTATTGGCGGGCCGCCAATTACCTGTCGGTCGGACAGATTTATCTCTACGACAATCCCCTGTTGCGCGAGCCGCTGACGCTCGCGCACGTGAAGCCGCTGGTGGTCGGACATTGGGGCACGACGCCGGGCCAGAACTTCATCTATGTCCACCTGAACCGGGTCATCAAGAAGCACGATCTCGACATGATCTACATCGCCGGTCCCGGTCACGGCGGCCCGGCGTTGGTGAGCAACGTTTATCTCGAAGGCGTCTGGAGCGAAGTCTATCCGAACGTCACTCAGGACGCCGCCGGTCTGAAGAAGCTTTTCAAACAGTTCTCGTTTCCCGGCGGAATCTCGAGCCATGTCGCGCCGACGACGCCGGGGTCGATACACGAGGGCGGCGAGCTGGGATATTCGCTCAGTCACGCCTTCGGCGCGGCGTTCGACAATCCCGACCTGATCGTCGCTTGCGTGATCGGCGACGGCGAGGCGGAGACGGGTCCGTTGGCGACCTCATGGCAGTCCAACAAGTTTCTCAATCCAATCACCGACGGCGCCGTGCTGCCGATCCTGCACCTCAACGGCTACAAGATCAGCA
>CAZKHF010000409.1:0-2152 GCA_964552445.1 uncultured Bradyrhizobium sp.
CAAGGAAAATGTCCATGACGGAAGCCGAGGCGATGCTCATCTCCGCCGCGATCGAGGGGCCGATCGCCTATGCCCTCGCCCGCGGCGCGCGATGGCCGAGCCGCGGCGCGCTGCACGTCGGCGTCGCCTCGGCCGCGGCGACCGCGATCACTCACCCGCAAATGTGGGAGGCCGCGCTGTGGGCCTATCCGCGCTTCCCCTACTGGCCGTCGATCCTGACCATCGAGGCGGCGGTGGTCGTGGCCGAGGCCGTGCTGATCGCCTGGATGGCGCGGCTCGCGCTCTCCCGGGCGGGCGTCGTCTCGCTGGTCGCCAATTCGGCGTCGTTCCTGTTCGGGCTGTGGCTCGCGCGCTAAAGGCGCGCGAGGCGGGTTGCCGGGCGCGGCGCGCGAAACTATTCTGCGCCGCCGCCTGGAAAGCGGCGCCACGAAGCATAAGGAAACGACCCCCATGGCCTTCATCGCCGACGCCCTCGCTCGCGTTAAGCCCTCCGCGACCATCGCGGTGACGCAGAAGGCGCGCGACCTCAAAGCCCAGGGGCGGGCGGTCATCTCGCTGTCGATCGGCGAGCCCGATTTCGACACGCCCGACCACATCAAGCAGGCGGCGATCGCGGCGATGAAGCGCGGCGAGACCAAGTACCCGCCGGTGCTCGGCATTCCACCCTTGCGCGAAGCGATCGCCGCCAAGTTCAAGCGCGAGAACGGCCTCGACTATAAGCCGTCCGACACCATCGTCGGCACCGGCGGCAAGCAGGTGCTCTACAACGCCTTCCTTTGCACGCTGAACAAGGGCGACGAGGTGGTCATCCCGGCGCCCTATTGGGTCAGCTATCCGGAAATGGTGGCGATCAACGGCGGCGAGCCCGTGTTCGTGCCGACCACGCTGGACAAAGCCTTCAAGCTGCAGCCCGAGGACCTCGATCGCGCGATCACGCCGCGAACCAAGTGGGTGGTGATCAACTCGCCCTCCAACCCCTCCGGCGCCGCCTATACGCGCGACGAGCTGAAGGCGCTGACCGACGTGCTGATGCGCCACCCGCATGTCTGGGTGCTCACCGACGACATGTACGAGCATCTCGTCTACGGCGACTTCGTCTTCACCACCCCGGCTCAGGTCGAGCCGGCGCTGAAGGAGCGCACGCTGACGGTCAACGGCGTGTCGAAGGCCTACGCCATGACCGGCTGGCGCATCGGCTACGCCGCCGGCCCGACCAAGCTGATCAAGGCGATGGACATGGTGCAGGGCCAGCAGACCTCGGGCGCCTGCACCATCGCCCAATGGGCGGCGGTCGAGGCGCTGACCGGCCCGCAGGACTTCATCCCGATGTGCCGCAAGGCGTTCGAGGAGCGGCGCGACCTCGTCGTGTCGATGCTGTCGCAGGCGAAATACTTGAAGTGCCCGAAGCCGGAAGGCGCTTTCTACGTCTATCCCTCTTGCGCCGAGGCGATCGGCAAGCTGTCGCCGTCGGGCAAGACCATCGCTGACGACGAGGCGTTCGTCAGCGAGCTGCTCGAGGCGGAGGGCGTCGCCACCGTGCAAGGCTCGGCCTTCGGCCAGGGCCCGAACTTCCGCGTCTCGTACGCGACCTCGCTCGCGACGCTGGAGGAGGCCTGCCGCAAGATCCAGCGCTTCACCGCGTCGCTGCGGTAGGGGGCGGAGCGCCGCCGGAAGCGCGCCTCATCGCCGCGCCGTCTTGCGCTTCGGCGCGCCGGCGTGGCGTTGGTCGCGCAGAAAAGTCGAAACGAAAGGGGTCGCCATGTCGGAATGGCCGCGGTCGCTTATTCTGGTCGGGGCGGGCAAGATGGGGGAGGCGCTGCTGCGCGGCTGGCTTGGCGCCGGCCTCGAGCCGGCGCGCGTCGCCATCATCGAGCCTGCGCCGTCGTCGGGCGTCGCGGCGCTTGCGGCCGAGCGCTCGATCGCGCTCAACCCGCCGGTCGAGGCGCGCCGCCCGCCCGAGGCGCTGATGCTGGCGATCAAGCCGCAATCGCTCGAAGCCGCGGCGCCGGGAATCGCGCCGCTCGCCGGCCCGGGAACGCTGGTCGTCTCGATCGTCGCCGGCAAGCGCATCGCCGACTTGCAGGGGCGGTTTCCACAAGCCGGCGCGTTCGTGCGGGTGATGTCGAACACGCCGGCGGCGGTTCAGCGCGGC
>CAZKHF010000410.1:0-2152 GCA_964552445.1 uncultured Bradyrhizobium sp.
CAACCGCTACCACACCTATTGCGACCCGCGGCTCAACGCCGAGCAGGCGATCGAGGTCGCTTTCCTGGTGGCCGAGCTGATCAAGCGCGACCGCCTCGCCCAGCCGGCGAGGCCGGTGGAGGCGGCGGAGTAGGGCGGCCCCGCGTCATCGCCATGATCTCGTCGGTGGTCGCGCCTCTGAACGGCCGCCGACGGCTGATGTCCTCGAGCGCAAGCAGGTAGGCACCGGCGTCGGAGAGCGCCTCCGCTCGCTCGCCGCCTTGCGCGCGCTGGGGCGGTGCATTCGTCTCCTTGTCTGTGAGTATGCTCGCCAATACGAGCTCCGGAGCGTGAAAGGAGGCAACGCGCCGATTCGCGTCGTTCATACAAGCCGCAATTCAGTCGGCGAAAGGGCCGGCGTCGACAGAGGGCGACGGCGGAGGTTCGCCTCCGCTCGTGACTGGGCGCCGGCTCGAACGGCGTTTCCGCGCCAGGCCCCCGATTGCGCTGCGCGCCCGCCTCGCGCAAAATGGCCCCATGCCCGCTCCCGTAGACCGCCTCGTCATCGCGCTCGCGCAGATCCCCTCCATCGTCGGCGACATCGACGGCAACCTGAAACGGCTGCGCCAGGCGCGCGCCGAGGCCGCCGTCTTCGGCGCCGACCTGATGATGACGCCGGAGCTCTATCTCGCCGGCTATCCGCCCGAGGACTTGGTGCTGAAGCCCGCCTTTCAGGAAGCGTGCCGCGCCGCCTGCGAGGCGTTGGCGCGCGACACCGCCGACGGCGGGCCGGCCGTGCTCATCGGCCTGCCCTGGGTCGAGGACGGCCAGCTCTACAACGCCGCGGCTCTGCTCGACGGCGGCCGCATCGACGCCGTCCGCTTCAAGGTCGACCTGCCCAACTACGGCGTGTTCGACGAGAAGCGCGTGTTCAAGCCCGGCCCGGCGCCGGGGCCGGTCGCCTTCCGCGGCGTGCGCATCGGCGTGCCGATCTGCGAGGACATCTGGACGCCCGATCCGGTCGAGTGCATCCTCGAGACTGGCGGCGAGATCCTGCTCGCGCCCAACGCTTCGCCCTACGAGCGCGACAAGCTTGCCGTCCGGCTCGAGGTCGCGGCCGCGCGCGTCGCCGAGAGCGGCCTGCCGCTGATCTACTTGAACGAGGTCGGCGGCCAGGACGAGCTGGTGTTCGAGGGCGGCTCGTTCGCGCTCAACCCCGACGGCGAGGTCGCTGTCCAACTGCCGACCTTCCGCGCCTGTGTCGTGCGCACCGTGTGGGAGCGTGGGCCGAAAGGGTGGCGCTGCGTCGAGGGGCCTGACGAAGCGGTGGAGCAGAGCGACGAAGGCGACTACGCCGCCTGCGTGCTGGGCTTGCGCGACTATGTCGACAACAACCGCTTCCCCGGCGTGACCCTCGGCCTGTCGGGCGGCGTCGACTCGGCCTTGTGCGCGACGATGGCGGTCGACGCGCTTGGGCCGGCGCGCGTCCATGCGGTGATGCTGCCCTATCGCTTCACCTCGGCGCAATCGCTGCGCGACGCGGCGGCCTGCGCCGAGGCGCTGGGGATCCGCTACGACGTGGTCCCGATCGCCGAGGTCGTCGAGGCGACCGAGCGCGCGCTCAAGCCGCTGTTCGCCGGCAAGCCGCGCGATGTCACCGAGGAGAACATCCAGAGCCGCGCCCGCGGCCTCATGCTGATGTCGATTTCCAACAAGTTCGGCGCGATGGTGGTCACCACCGGCAACAAGTCGGAGCTGTCGGTCGGCTACGCGACGCTCTACGGCGACATGAACGGCGGCTTCAACCCGATCAAGGACCTCTACAAGATGGAGGTGTTCCGCCTGGCGACGCTGCGCAACCGGTGGAAGCCGATCGGCGCGCGCGGGCCCGACGGCGTCGTCATCCCGCCCGACGTCATCGCCCGGCCGCCCTCGGCCGAGCTCAGCGAGAACCAGAAGGACGAGGATTCGCTGCCGCCCTACCCGGTGCTCGACGCTATTCTGTACCGCCTGGTGGAGAAGGAGATGCGGCTCGCCGACATCGTCGCCGAGGGCTTCGACTCCGAGACGGCGCGGAAGGTCGAGCGGCTGCTCTATCTCGCCGAATACAAGCGCCGGCAGTCGGCGCCGGGGGTGAAGGTCGGCGTGAAGAACTTCGGCCGCGACCGCCGCT
>CAZKHF010000411.1:0-2127 GCA_964552445.1 uncultured Bradyrhizobium sp.
CCAAGGACGTCGCCAGTTGCGAGGCGACGCCGCATCATCTGACCTTGAGCGCCGAGGATTACGCGCGGCTGGGGACCAGGCTGCAGATGAACCCGCCGGTGCGCGGGTCCGAACACCGCGACGGCGTGTGGCGCGGCCTCGCCCAGGGCGTCATCGACGTGCTCGGCTCGGATCACGCGCCGCACACGCTGGAAGAGAAAGCGCGACCTTACCCACAAAGCCCGTCGGGCATGACCGGCGTGCAGACGCTGGTCCCGATCATGCTCGACCACGTCGCGGCGGGGCGGCTGACGCTGCAGCGCTTCGTCGATCTGACCAGCGCCGGTCCGGCGCGCATTTTCGGCGTCGTCGGCAAGGGCCGCATCGCCGCCGGCTACGACGCCGATTTCACCATCGTCGACCTCAAGCGGCGCGAGACGATCCGCGACCCCTGGATCGCTTCGCGCAGCGCCTGGACGCCCTACGACGGCAAGACGGTGACCGGCTGGCCTGTCGGAACCTTCGTCCGCGGGCGCAAGGTGATGTGGGACGGCGAGGTGACGACCCCGGCGCAGGGAAAGGCTGTGCAGTTCGCTTAGGGCACGGATTCCTTCGCCCCCCGTTGGCCAGCCGCCGAGCGAATCCTGGCTTCCACGCGGGGCTTGATTTCCTGCGCCGTTTGGCCGCGATATAGGGTTGCCCGGCTTCATCCGCCAGACGTCCCGCTCAAAGCAAGTTTGCTCATGACGTCCGCTGACCTCGAATTTCGCTTCGCCCTCGAATCGTTCAAGCGCGGCGATCACGTCGATGCGGAGCGGCGATTGAAGGCGGCGGCGAAAGCCCAGCCGCGACACCCCGGCGTGCTGAATCTTCTCGGCGTCCTGTTGGCGTCGCAAGAGCGCCACCAGGAAGCCGAGCCCGTTCTGCGCGCCGCAGCGAAGATTCCTCCGGTATCCGCCGCAACCCTCTACAACTATGGCCTCACCTTACAGAACGTGAACCGCCCGCAGGACGCGCTCGCCGCCTTCGACAAGGCGCTGGCGAAGAATCCCCGCAGCGCCGACGCATGGTTCGGTCGCGGCAGCGTGCTGCTGGAGAGCGGCAAACCGAGAGAGTCGATCGCCTGCTTCGACCGCGCGCTCGCCATCGACCGGAATCATGCGCTCGCCTTCAGCAACAAGGCGGCGGCGCTACTCGAATTGCGTCGATCTCCCGAGGCGCTGCTCAACCTCGACGAGTGCCTTCGGATCGAACCCTCGCTCGCGGCTGCGCATCTTTGCAAGGCTCGAGCTCTCCTTAACTTGCGCCAATTCGGTCCGGCGCTCGCCAGCATCGAAACGGCCACCACGCTCGCGCCCAATGTTGCCTTAGGGTGGGCGGTACGCTCCTACATTTGCTTTGAATTGCGGCGTCTCGAAGAGGCCGTCGAATGCAGTCGAAAAGCCTTGTCGCTCGATCCGTCGAACAAGGATCGGCGAGAAGAACTCGTCGATAAGATGCATTGGACTTGCGATTGGTCGAGCTATCACAGCGACTTTGACGCGCTAAGAGACGACGTTCGCGCCGGTCGCGCCATTGCGCCCAGGCTTAGCCTCATGCTCCCGTTTTCGGCGGCAGAACAATTGGCCACAGCTCAGGCGCGCGTGAAGGCGATGGGCGATCGGCGGCGATCCGTTTCGTCCAATCGACCGCCGTCGCATGACGGGCGGATTCGAATTGCCTATCTGACGAAACAGTTACGGACCCACGCGACGGGCACCAACTTGGTCGGCCCGCTCGAGCACATCGACCGCAGTCGGCTCGAACTCACGGTCTTGAACGATCACATGCGAGACCATACGCCGTTGCAGAAGCGCATAATCGACGCCGTCGAGTCCTTCATCGACGTCTATGAGCTTGACGACAACCGCCTCATTGACTTGATCAACGAGAAAGAGATCGACATCCTGGTCAACCTCGACGTCGCCGACGAAAAGATTCGTAGCGACGTCTATTTGCAGCGCGCTGCACCCGTGCAAGTCAATTGCCAAGGCTGGCCAGGAACCTTGGCCGCCCCGAACTGTGATTATGTGGTCGCCGATCCGGTCGTCATTCCGCCGGAAAGCAGACGATGGTTCGCGGAAAAGATCGTCTATTTGCCTGAATGCT
>CAZKHF010000412.1:0-2117 GCA_964552445.1 uncultured Bradyrhizobium sp.
CCCGCCCTCGCCCGCCGCCTGATCGGCGAGGAGCTGCTGATGCCGAGCATCGCCACCTGGTGGTGCGGCCAGCCCAATGAGCGCGCGCGGGCGCTCGAATGCTTCGACTCGCTGTCAATCGCCGGCGCCTTCTCCGACGCCGCGCCCGGCCTCGACGGCGGCCGCGCCGTGCTCGGGGGCGAGCTTTCCCCGGAGCGGCGCGCGGCGCTCCGCGCCGCGATCGAGACGCGCGGCGTCGACTACGTCGGCCAGGAGGTGGTGCGCCTCTCCACCACGCCGCGCTGGGAGGACGGTCGCCTCGCGCCGCGTCCCTTCGTGCTGCGCGTCTACGCCGCCCAGACGCCGCACGGCTGGCGGGTGATGCCCGGCGGCTTCTGCCGCATTTCCGATCGGCTCGACGCGCGCGCGGTGACGATGGGCGAAGGCGTCGAGTCGGCCGACGTCTGGGTGCTCGCCGACAATCCGGTCGAGACGACGACGCTGCTGCCGACGCCGGGAAACGCGCGCATCGTGCGCAGGCTCGGCAACCTGCCGAGCCGGGCCGCCGACAACCTGTTCTGGTTCGGCCGCTATCTCGAGCGCGAGGAGGCGACGCTACGCCTGGTGCGCTGCCTGTGCGCACGCGCCGTCGATCCCGACGCGCCGGCGGTTCCCTCGCGCCCGTCGCTCGAGCGGCTGAAGGCGCAGCTCGCCGCCTGGGGCGCGACCTCCCCGTCGATCGCTTACGAATCCGCCGCCGAAGCGAGCGAGGCGGCGCTGCGCGACGGCGCCGCCTACGGCTCGGCGCTGGCGATCGCGCGCGCCGCGCGCCGCGCCGCCTCGGTCATCCGCGAGCGCCTGACCCAGCAGACCTGGCAATTGATCGGCCGGCTGGAGACCGTCATCCTCGAAGCGCCTTCGCATCCGCTGGTCGAGGCGGAGATCATCGACTGCGTCGACGAGGCGCTGACCGCCATCGCCGCGCTCTCCGGCCTGTTCGACGAGAACTTCAACCGCGGCGCGGGATGGATCTTCTACGAGGTCGGCCGGCGCATCGAGCGCGGCGTCAACACCTGCCGGCTGGCGCGCCAGTTCGGCGGCGAGCGCGCCGCCGAATACGATCTCGACGTGCTGCTCGACCTCATCGATTCGCAAATCACCTATCGCTCGCGCACCTTGATCGGCGTCGCGCTCGCGCCGATCCGCGACATGGCGCTGCTCGACCCGTTCAATCCGCGCTCGGTGGCGTTCCAGGCCAACGTGATCGAAGAGCAGATCGGCGCGCTGCCGACGCTTGTCGAGGACGGCGTGCCCGAAGCGCCGCGCCGGCTGGCGACGCTTCTGCGCGCCGAGCTCGCCGCCGAATACGCCGACCGCAACGACGACGCGCGCATCCTCGCGGTCGAGCGGCGCTTCATCGACTTGGCGGACGCGATCGCGGCGCGCTATTTTCTCCCCGGCGCGGCCCGGAGCCGCGTCGAGCCAACCCCGGATCTCGCGTGATCTACGAAGTGCGGCATCTCACGCGCTACCGCTACGGCGCGCCGGTCGCCGTCAACGCCTGCGCGCTGCGCCTGCTGCCGCGCTCGGACGACGGCCAGCGCGTTCTCGCCGCGCGCGTCGAGACGACGCCGCGCCCGGAAAGCTTCGCCGAAGGCGCCGATGGCTTCGCCAACCGCGTCGCGCGGCTGCGCATCGAGACGCCGCATCGCGAGCTTTCGATCGAATCGCGCGCGCGCATTGTCGTCGAGCGGCCGGCGCCGCCGCTCGCGGCGCTGACGCCGCCGTGGGAGGAGGTCGCCGCGCTCGCCGCCGCGACCAGCGCGCTCGGCCCCGATTCGCCGGCGCTGGCGATTTATCCCAGCCGGCTCGTTCCCCTGTTCGCGACGGCGACCGACTATGCGCGATCGAGCTTCGCGCCGCGCCGCCCGATCTACGAGGCGGCGATCGAGCTCGCCCGCCGCATCCAAGCCGACTTCGTCTACGACGCGCAGGCGACCGAGGTGACGACCTCACCCGTGGAGGCGTTCGCCAAGCGGCGCGGCGTCTGCCAGGACTTCGCCCATGTGATGATCGCCGCCGCGCGCGGCCTCGGCCTGCCGGCGCTCTACGTCAGCGGCTACATCCGCACCATTCCG
>CAZKHF010000413.1:0-2106 GCA_964552445.1 uncultured Bradyrhizobium sp.
ATCTGCGCATCGTCAAGATCATGTATTTCGACGAGCCGGCCAAGGCGTTCGACCGGCCCGGCGCGGCGGCGCGGATCGTGCTCGCGCTGTCGACCGCGGTGGTGATCTTCTACGCCGTGGCGCCCGCGCCGCTGACCAACGCGGCCATGGCCGCCGCCAAGTCGCTGTTTTGAACGCCGCCGCTCGCCCGATCGCCGAGTCTCAGTCATCGGTCGCCGGCTGGCGCGTCGCGCGCTATGCGCGCCTCGACTCGACCAACGACGAGGCGCGCCGCCGGGCGCTCGCGGGCGATCCGGGGCGGCTTTGGGTGGTCGCCGGCGAGCAGACGCGCGGGCGCGGCCGCCGCGGGCGTTCCTGGCGCTCGCCGTCCGGCAACCTCTACGCCAGCGCGCTGACGCTCGATCCATGCGAGGCCGCGGTCGCGCCGCAGATCGGCTTCGTCGCCGGCGTCGCGCTGATCGAGGCGCTCGCCGATCTCGGCGCCGCGGGCGTCGCCCTCAAATGGCCGAACGACGCGCTGTGGAAGGGCGCGAAGCTCGCCGGCCTCATGGTCGAAGGCGTGACGACGCCTGCGCGGCGGCTCGCCTATGTCGTCGGAATCGGCGTCAATTGCGTCAGCGCGCCGGAGGGGCTCGCCTATCCGGCGGCCGACCTCGCCGCCGCGCTTGACGCCGCGGTCGAGCCGGAAACGGTGTTCAACCGGTTGGCGGTCCGCTTCGACGAAGCGCTCGCGGCGTGGTCCCGCGGCGCCGGGTTCGCCGAAATCCGCGCGCGCTGGCTTTCCGCCGCCGCGGGCTTGGGCGAGCGCGTGCGCGTCGCCAGCCCGCGCGGCGTCCGCGACGGACGTTTCGAAGGCCTCGACGCCGACGGCTGCTTGCTGCTGGCGACGGCGGACGGCGTCGAGAGGGTCGCCGCCGCCGACGTGTTTGTCGTTTCGTCCGAAGCGCGGCCACGCGCCGCCGGCCCGGACGCCGATGTTCCTGATGAAAGTTTCAATCGATGAGCGATGACAATGAGCTGGTGTTCGCGCCGCTGGGCGGGCTCGGCGAAGTCGGCATGAACTGCGCGCTTTACGGCTTCGGGCCGCCGCGTAGCCGCAAATGGCTGATGGTCGATCTCGGCGTCGCCTTCGCCGGCGACGATCTGCCCGGCGTCGATTTGATCCTGCCCGACGTCGGCTTCGTCGAACGGGTGAAGAAGGATCTGGTCGGCGTGATCATCACTCACGCGCACGAAGACCACATCGGCGCGCTCGCCGATCTGTGGCCGCGGCTCGGCGCGCCGGTCTACGCCACGCGCTTCGCCGCCGGCCTCGCCGAGACGCGCCGGCTCGGCGAGGCCGGCGCGCCGAAGATCCCCATGAAGATCGTCGCGCCGGGCGCGCGCCTCGACGTCGGGCCGTTCGACGTCGAATTCATCGCCATGGCGCATTCGATTCCCGAAAGCTGCGCGCTGGCGATCCGCACGCCGGCCGGGCTCATCGTCCACACTGGCGACTGGAAGATCGATTTGACGCCGACGATCGGCGCGCCGACCGACGAGCGCCGGTTGCGCGAGCTCGGCGACGAGGGGGTGCTGGCGCTGATCTGCGATTCGACCAACGTGCTGCGCGAGGGCGAGAGCCCGTCGGAGGCCGACGTCGCCAAGTCGCTGGCGGCGCTGGTGGCGCAGGCGAAGGGCCGCGTGCTCGTCACCACCTTCGCCTCCAACGTCGCGCGGCTGCGCGCGGCCGCCGAGGCGGGCTTCGCCGCCGGCCGCCAGGTGATGATGCTTGGCCGCGCGATCGAGCGCGTCGTCTCGGTGGCGCGCGAATGCGGCTATTTCGACGGCGTGCCGCCGCTGCTCGGGGCCGAGCCGTTCGGGCGCGTGGCGCGCGACAAGGCGCTCGCGCTCGCCACCGGCAGCCAGGGCGAGTCGCGCGCGGCGCTTGCGCGCATCGCCGAGGGCGAGCACCCCAACGCGACGCTGGCCGACGGCGACCGGGTGATCATGTCCTCGCGCACCATTCCCGGCAACGAGAGGGCGGTCGGCAAGATCGTCAACGCACTGGTGGCGAACGGCGTCGAGGTGATCACCGACCGCAGCGCGCTGGTGCACGTCTCCGGC
>CAZKHF010000414.1:0-2102 GCA_964552445.1 uncultured Bradyrhizobium sp.
TCGGTGTAGGCGGTGCCGCCAGGGCCGTCGAGGTCGCTCCAGTCGCGCGCCGTGTAAGGCGCCGTGCGCGTCCGCGGGTGGCCGTAGGCGATCGCGGCGATCGACGAGGTGAGGACGACGCGCTCGACCTTGGCCGTCAAAGCCGCGTTGAGGGCGCGCGCGGTTCCTTCGACGGCGGGGCGGATCAGCGTCGTTCTGTCCAGCGGCAACGTCAGCACGAACGGCGAGGCGGCGTGCGCGACGAAGCGGCAGCCCTGCGCCGCCGCTTCCCAGCCGTCGTCCTTCAACAGGTCCAGGGTGACGAATTCGAGACGGGCGACGTCGCCGCCCGCCTTGGCGAGGGTCGCGCGCACGTGATCGGCGCGGCCGGGATTGCGAAGGCTGCCGCGAACGGTGTAGCCAGCCGCCAGCAAGGCGAGCGCGATATGGCCGCCGAGGAAGCCGGAGACCCCGGTGAGGAGAACTTTGTTTGACATGATGCGCCCCTGGTTGACTTTCTTGAACGATTTATACGATTATCGTTCAAATCGTGCAATAGGAATCTCGGCGTGACCGATTCCGACACGGACGGCAGGACCTTCGAAAAGCGCCGTCGCATCGTGCAGGCGGCGTGGCGAGTGGCGCGGCTTCACGGCCTGCGGGGAACGACGATGGAGGCGCTGGCGCGCGAGGCGGGCGTCGCCAAGGGCACGCTCTACGCCCACTTCGCCGACAAGGACGCGGTGATCGGGGCCGTCATCGACGAAATGCTGGTCGAGCTCGGGGCGGCGTTCGCCGACGGCATGGCCGGCGAGGGAAGCGCCGCCGAACGCGTCGGCGCGGCGCTCGCCGGCAAGTACGGGGTCGTCGCGCGCGCGCTCGAAGGCTCGCCGCACGCCGACGAAGTGTTCGACGCGCATCACCGTTTCGCACAGCGTTTCGAGGCGCTTGAGCGAAAGACTGAAAGCGAGGTCGCCGCCGCGTTGACGGCGGCGGGCGCCGCCGAGCCGGCCATGTTGGCGCGCGTCGTCGTCGGCGCCGCGAACGGCGTCGCGCGCCAAATGGCGGGCGCGGAGGCGGTCGAGCGCGCGATCCGGCTCGTCTGCCGGCGCCTGATCGAGCCGGAGATTCGGGCCTGAGGCGTCGGGCGGCCCCGCCCAGGCTAGCCCGTCACTTCCAGCGCGAGCCTGCCGCTGACGACGTCGCCGTATTCGGTGGTCGCCTCGACGACGACGCGGTGCGCGCCGGAGGCGAGGTCGACGGGCAGGCGGGCCGCCCACAGGTGCGAGCACGGCTCCGCCTTGACCCAGGCCTTCTTCGTCGCGCGGTTGCGCGCGTAGACCTCGGCGACGAACGGGTCCGGGCCGGCGCGCCGCGTCATCTCGATGGCCGGGCGCTCGCCGATCCGCATCGTCACGCGCGTCTTCGGCCCGCCGTCGAACACGTCGGCGACCAGCGAGGCCGCGCCGAGGCTCGCTCGCGCGATCGGCGAGCCGAGGAGCTGACCTTGGCGGAACTCACGCTCCGCCGCCGGCTCGTCGGCGTGGAAGCGGCTGTCGATCGACAGCCGCATCTGCCGGCCGTTCGGCTCCTTGGCGGGGACGAAGCGGGTCTTATAGGAATTGCCGTCGACTGAGAGGATGTGGAAGCCGTTCGGCGTCCCGTCGTGGCTGTCGGCGTAGGCGACGCCGCGGTGGTCGAACGGCCCGCTCCACCACGAGCCCGACAGGGCGGTGAGCACGTGGTGATGATGCGGGCCGACGCCCTTCCAGCCGTCGGCGGCGTCGAAATAATGATGCTCGGTGGTGTGGGTGTGGCCGGCGAAGCTGACGGTGAAGCGCCGCCCCTCGAACAGCGCGAACAGCGCCTCGCGGTTGACGAGGTTCTGCGCCGGGTCGGTCGGGTCGAGGTAGGTCGCAAACGGGATGTGCGTGACGACGACGATCAGGCTGTCGGCGGGCGTGCGCGCGAGCACGGCGCGCGCGAAGTCGAGCTGCGCGTCGTCGAGCCGGCCCTGGTACTTGCCCGCGCCGCGCGGCTTCGATTGGTCGGCGCCGAGATAGTCGATGTCGTCGAGCATCAGGAACAGCGTCTTGGCGTAGAAGAAGGCGTAGTAGTTGGGG
>CAZKHF010000415.1:0-2101 GCA_964552445.1 uncultured Bradyrhizobium sp.
CACCTGCATCGTCGGCCCCTACGACGACGTGGTCATCCCCAGGGGCTCGGAGAAGACCGACTGGGAGGTCGAGCTCGGCGTCGTCATCGGCTCGCGCGCGAGCTACGTCGCGGAGAAGGACGCGCTCGCGCATGTCGCCGGCTACTGCGTGGTCAACGACGTCTCCGAACGCGCTTACCAGCACGAGCGCGGCGGCGGCCAATGGACGAAGGGCAAGAGCTGCCCGAGCTTCGGGCCGCTGGGGCCGTGGCTGGCGACCGCCGACGAGGTCCCCGACCCGCAGAAGCTGTCGCTGTGGCTCGACCTCAACGGCGAGCGCATGCAGAGCGGCTCGACCGCGACGATGATCTTTGGCGTGCGCGCCCTCGTCGCGCACATCTCGCAGTTCATGATCCTCGAGCCGGGAGACGTGATCACCACCGGCACGCCGCCCGGCGTCGGCGCGGGCAGGAAGCCGCCGCGCTTCTTGAAGGCGGGCGACACGCTGTCGCTCGGCGTCGACGGGCTCGGCCGGCAGGCGCAGCGCGTCGTCGCCTGGTCGAAGCCGGTCTAAGCGGCGAAGGGAGGCGAAGCGCATGCGCAACCTGAAATCGGCCTTCGGGGCGGCGCTGGCCGCGCTCTACGCGCTCGCCTTCGTCGCCGCCTACGTCGACTATCTCCGCAAGGCGGGACAATGGTTCGCCGACGTCTGGCTGGTTCTCGCCGCCCTGCCTTTCACGATGACGATGCGCGCGCTCGCCGGCTCTTATGATTTCTCCGGCGACGAGACGGCGCGGGTGATCGCCGCCGCGGCGTTCTGCTGCGTCCTCGCCTATCTCGCCGGCGCGATCGTCGAGGCGCTGCTGCGCGCTCTATTTCGGCTGGCGACGGGCCGGCGGCGCTGACGCGCCGCCATCGCCCGGTCACAGCCCCAGCATCAACTGCAGGTTCTGCACCGCCGCGCCCGAGGCGCCCTTGCCGAGATTGTCGAACTTGGCCACCAGCACGGCCTGGCGGCGCGCGGCGTTCTCATACACGTGGATGTGCAGGTCGTTGGCGCCGTTGAGCGACTCCGGCTCGAGGCGCGGCAGCGCGGCGGTCTCGGCGGCGCTCGCCACCTTGACGTAGCGCTGGCCGCGGTAATGCGCGGCCAGCGCTTCGCGCAAGACTGCGCCGGTCGGCTTGCCCGGCAGCGCGTCAAGGTGGAGTGGGACGTTGACCAGCATCCCCTGGCGGTAGTTTCCCACCGAGGGGACGAACAGCGGCCGATTCGCCAACCCCGAATAGAGCTGGATCTCGGGCACGTGCTTGTGCTCCAGCGTCAGCGCGTAGAGCTCGAAAGCGGGCGCGCGCCCGCTTTCGTAAGCCTCGATCATCGCCTTGCCGCCGCCCGAATAGCCGCTGACTGACGTAACGGAGATCGGCGCATCCTTGGGAACGAGGCCGGCGTCGATCAGCGGCCTGAGCAGCGCGATCGCGCCGGTGGCGTGGCAGCCGGGGTTGGTCACCTTGCGCGCGGCGGCGATCGCCGCCGGCTGCTCGGCGTTGAGCTCGGGAAAGCCGTAGACCCAGTCCGGCGCGACGCGGTGGGCGGTCGAGGCGTCGATCACGCGCGGCGCCTTGTCGCCCATCGCGTCGATCAGCTTGGCGGTCTCCCGCGCCGCCTCGTCGGGCAGACAGAGGACGACGAGGTCGACCTCGGCGAACAGCTTCATCTTGGCGGCAGGGTCCTTGCGCGCGTCTCCGGCGAGGCTGCGGAGCGCCACGCCGGGCAGGCCGGCGAGCTTGTCGCGGATTTGCAGCCCGGTGGTGCCGGCTTCGCCGTCGATGAAAATATTCGCTGTCATGATCGTCTCGCTCCGAAATGAACGCGCAAAGCGCGCGGCGCTCGGGCCGCGCGGGGAAGAAGCGTCAGCGTCGACGGAGTCGAACGGCGATCATGGGCGTTCCCATGCCCCCTTCGACGCGCGACGTCAAGACGCGCCGCCCGGTTCGATCTCTCCCCGAAAACAAGAAGGGCGGCCGAAGCCGCCCTTCCCCGATCTCGCGAAATCCCGCCCGCGCTTTAGCGCTTGGAGAACTGGAAGCTGCGGCGCGCCTTGGCGTGGCCGTACTTCTTGCG
>CAZKHF010000416.1:0-2086 GCA_964552445.1 uncultured Bradyrhizobium sp.
GGGCTCGGCGTCGACCTCTCCGAAGGCGCGGCGGCGATGGCGCGCGCCAATGTCGCGGCGCTCGGCTTCGGCGATCGCGCCGAGGTCCGCGTCGGCGACTGGGCGACGGGGATCGACGGCCCCTTCGACCTCATCGTCGCCAATCCGCCCTACGTGCGCAGCGACGACATCGCCCTCCTGGCGCGCGAGACGCGCGACCACGATCCGCGCCTCGCGCTCGACGGCGGCGCCGACGGGCTCGACGCCTACCGCGCGCTGGCGCCTGAGATCGCCCGGCTGATCGCGCCAATCGGCTGGTTCTTCTTCGAGGTCGGCGCCGGCCAAGCGGCGGCGGTCGCCGCGATCGCCGGCGCGGCGGGGCTGGCGGAGATCGTCACGCGGCGCGATCTGGCGGGAATCGAGCGGGTGGTCGGGGGACGGGGCGCGAAGCGGTAGGCGACCTATGTAAATCCGCGGCCGCCGCGGGCCAGGTCGGCCCGTCGGGGTAAAGCCGCCTTCGGCGGCTCCTCCGCTTCGCTCCGGCCCTTCGGGTGACCCCGTCGGTCCGACGCGGCGAGCGTCAGCAAAACTCATGGTGGCGAAACGCCTGATCCGCGCGCAGCGGTCAAGGCCGCGCCGCGAGAGCGGCGCGACCGCGCCAGCGGGCTTGGCCTTGACCGCAAGCACGGATCAGGCAAGCGAACTTGCCGCTCAAAAAGCGGCTCGCCCATCCGCGCCGCTTGCATCGCCCGCGCCCGCCCTGCACATTCGCCGCCTTCCGCCAACCACCGCGAATCGCGCCTCATGCCAGCCATTGACGCCTCCCCAGACCAGCCTCACGGAGAATTGACCGTTCGCCTCACCGCCATGCCCGCCGACACCAACGCCTACGGCGACATTTTCGGCGGCTGGGTGCTGAGCCAGATGGACGCGGCCGGCGGCATCGCCGGCGCCGAGCGCGCGCAGGGGCGGGTGGCGACGGTCGCGATCGACGCGATGACCTTCATCCGCCCGGTCAAGGTCGGCGACGTGCTGTGCGTCTACACCGAGGTCGAGCGCGTCGGACGCAGCTCGATGCGCATCCACGTCGAGGCCTGGGCGCGGCGCTTCCATGCCCACGTGCGCGAGAAGGTCAGCGACGCCGCCTTCACCTTCGTCGCCCTCGACGACAACGGCCGGCCGCGCCCGGTCCCGCCGGCGGCCTAAGGCGAGGCGTGGGCGAAGATGTCCATCGCCGCGAAGCCGGCGAGGTCGAGCCGCGCCCGCTCCGGCAGATAGGCGAAGGCCGCGCGCGCCAACCCGTCGCGCCCCTCGCGCGCCAGCATCGCGTCGAGCTTGTCGCGCAGCGCGTGCAGATGCAGCACGTCGGAGGCCGCATAGGCGAGCTGCGCCTCGGTCAGCGTCTCCGCGCCCCAGTCCGACGACTGCTGCTGCTTGGAGATCTCGACGCCGAGCAGCTCGCGGACCAGGTCCTTCAAGCCGTGCCGGTCGGTATAGGTGCGCGCGATCTTCGAGGCGATCTTGGTGCAGTAGACCGGCGACGCCATCACGCCGAAGGCGTGGCAGAGCATGGCGATGTCGAACCGGCCGAAGTGGAACAGCTTGAGGACGCCCGGATCGGCGAGCAGCTTCTCGAGATTGGGCGCGCGCTTCTGGCCCGGGGCGATCTGGACCACGTCGGCGGTCCCATCGCCGCGCGAAAGCTGGACCAGGCAGAGCCGGTCGCGGCCGACCTCGAGGCCGAGGGTTTCGGTGTCGATGGCGACGACCGCGCCGAGATCGAGGCCGCCAGGCAGGTCGCCCTTGTGGAAGCGAATGGTCATCGCGCGCGCGCCCCGGCGGCCGGCGCGTTGCGCAATCGATTGATTTCAATCATATTTTATACCCTTCGGCGCATGTGAATGCTTAGCAGGCGCTTCGCCGAGCGTCAAGCGAGCGCGGGCGCCGCGGGCGAGGCTTGCGCCGCCGCGCTTTTGCGTTCTAGTTTCCGGCCCGAAATGGCCGCGCAACTTTCGCCGAGCGCGATCCCCCTGCACGTCGTCACCGGCTTCCTCGGCGCCGGCAAGACCTCGCTGATCAATCGGCTGCTCGGCGCCCCCGAGCTCGC
>CAZKHF010000417.1:0-2078 GCA_964552445.1 uncultured Bradyrhizobium sp.
AGCTTCGCCGGCTTGTAGGACGACGACGCCGTCTGGCCCTTCATCGCCGGCTCGGTCTCGACGATCTCCAGCGTCACCCGCGGCGCGAGCTGGATCGCCACCGGCGTCTCGTTGAAGATCGACAGGATGACCTTCATCCCCTCCTGCAGCCATTGCGCCTGGTCGCCGATCACCTCGCTAGGGACCTGCACCTGGTCGTAGGTCTCGGGGTTCATGAAGTGGTGACCGTCGCCGTCGGAATAGAGGAAGTCGTAGGACTTGTCCTCGACGAAGGCCCGCTCGACCTGCTCGGTGGTCTTGAAGCGATCGGTGACCTTCACCCCGTCGGAAAGGCGGCGCATGTCGATCTGGGTCGTCGGCGTGCCCTTGCCGGGATGAAAACTCTCGGCCGACAGGACGACGCAGAGCTGACCGTCCTCCCGCTCGATGATGTTGCCTTTGCGAATCGAGCTTGCGATGACTCTCACGTCGTAAGTCTCCGAACAATTGGCGCGCGACAAAAAGCCGGCGTCGGCGGCCCGTCGCCGCCGGTCGGCGCGAATGAGGCGCGCACCATACCTATTTTAACGCCAAAGGCCAGATGGGAAGGGGGGCGAGCGGCGAAATTCCGCCCGGGGCGGGCCGAGGCGGGGCGGCGCGGCCTCCGCGGTCGCGCCGGCGAGGTCCAGGGTCCGCTGCGCGCAGCGGCGTCGCTTTCGACTAAAGGCTTCGGAAAACCCGCCCCCCTCGCTGGCGCTGGGGCGCGAATCTCATTAGGACAGCTTCGCCTTGACCCCCGCCTCGCCTTTCTGGAGCCGAACCCGCCACGTCGACCGGCGGCCGCGCCTCGCCGCGCGCGCGCGCATCGTCGCGGCGTTGCGCCGCTGGTTCGACGGCGAGGGCTTCCTCGAGGTCGACCCCGCCGCGCTGCAGGTCTCGCCGGGAAACGAGGCGCACCTGCACGCCTTCGCCACCTCGATCGTCGCCCCCGACGGCGGCGCGCGGCCGCTCTACCTCCACACCTCGCCCGAATTCGCGATGAAGAAGCTCGTCGCCGCCGGCGAGCGGCGAATCTTCGCCCTGACCCACGTCTTCCGCAACCGCGAGCGCGGCGCGCTGCACGCGCCGGAGTTCGCGATGCTGGAATGGTATCGCGCCGGCGAGCCGCTGGAGGCGCTGGTCCACGACTGCGCCGAGCTTCTCGCGCTAGCGGCGCGGGAGGCGGGTGCGGAGCGCCTGACGTTCCGCGGCCGCGAGGCCGATCCCTTCGCGCCGCCGGAGCGGCTCTCCCTGCGCAAGGCGTTCCTCGCCTATGCCGGGATCGACCTGTTCGCTTCGCTCTCGGTCGACGGGGGCGGGGCCCCGAACCGCGACCTGCTCGCCCGCCAGGCGACCGAGATCGGCCTGCGCGTCGCTGCGGACGACACCTGGTCGGACGTGTTCAGCCGCGTCCTCTCCGATCGCGTCGAGCCGCGCCTCGGCCTCCGCCGGCCGACCTTCCTCTGCGACTACCCGGTCTCGGAGGCGGCGCTGGCGCGCGTCTCGCCCAGCGATCCGCGCGTCGCCGAGCGCTTCGAGCTTTACGCCTGCGGCGTCGAGCTCGCCAACGCCTTCGGCGAGCTGACCGACCCCGCCGAGCAGCGCCGCCGCTTCGAGGCCGAGGCGGCGATCAAGCAGCGCGTCTATGGCGAGACCAACCCGATCGACGAAGATTTTCTCGCCGCGCTGGGCGAAATGCCGGAAACGAGCGGCGTCGCGCTCGGCTTCGACCGTCTGGTCATGCTCGCCTGCGGCGCCGAGCGGGTCGAGGACGTGCAGTGGACGCCGGTCGCCGACGCCGCGGAGCAGGCGCGGTGAGCGAGGCGGCGCGCCTCATCGACGAAGCGCGCCGCGCGCTGGCCGCGGTCTATGGCTTCTCCGGCTTCCGCCCCGGCCAGGAGGAAATCGTCGCCGCGACGCTCGCCGGCGAGGACGTGCTGGCGGTGATGCCCACCGGCAGCGGCAAGTCGCTGTGCTACCAGTTGCCGGCGCTCGCGCGCGGCTCGCTGACGCTGGTCGTCTCGCCGCTGATCGCGCTGATGCGCGACCAGGTCGCCCAG
>CAZKHF010000418.1:0-2053 GCA_964552445.1 uncultured Bradyrhizobium sp.
CTCGGCGACCTCGGAGGAGCTGACGGCGCAGGCCGAGCAGCTCCAGCGCACGATCTCCTATTTCCGCATCGACGGGCCGGTCGCGGACGCGACGGTCGACGGCGCCGTGTCGCAGCTCAAGGGCAAGGCGGCGACGATGCGCGCCAAGGCGCCGGCGAAGACGCCTCACGTCGCGGTCGCGCATCTTGCGCGGGCGCAGGCCAAGGCCGGCGCGCCGACCAAGAACGGCGCGGCTGCGCCGGGCAAGGGCTTCGCCCTCGACATGCGCGCCGGCGAGGACGCGACGGACGCCGAGTTCCGCCGCGCGTCAACTTGAGTCCGCGGGCCGACGAAGGGCGTATGCCGCCGTCGTCCGCGCGCGCGAGCGGAGCGATCCAGGAATCTCGATCGCTTGCTCGCGCCGCGTCTCGCGACGACAGCGGCGCCGCGTGAAGGCGGCGCCGCGCTAGTAGTCGACGCCGAGCCTCAGCAGCGAAACCACCAGGCCGCACAGCGCGGCGCCGATGACGACATAGCGCAACATCGCGCCCTCGCCGGACGAGAACAGGCTCGCCCGCGCGGACTCATAGATCTGCCAGACGACGACCGCCGCGCAGACGGCCGCTCTCATTCCCCAATTCTTCCTTGGCGCTCCCGACATCGCTTCGCCTCGTCCCGTTCGAGGCCCGTCGACGTCCGGCGCGAGCGACGCCGGACGGCGCAGGCGCTTGCCTCGCCAGCGAGAGCGATTCTAACTTTGCCGAACTTGACGGGCGGTTGGCGAAATCGCTGCAATTGTCGCGATCGCGCCGAGGCTCAGCGCGCGCCGGCGAGCCGTTCGAGCACGCGCTGGCCGCCCGCCATTTGAGGGTTCGACGGCTCGAGGCCCTCGGCCTGCTCGCGCGCGGCGATGGCGCGCCGCGCCGCGGCGAAGGCGTCCGGCAGCGTGCCGGTCTCGGCCAGCGCCTGGTCGAAGAACGCTTGGCCGAAATCGGTCCATTGCGCGCCGTCGCGGCAGCCGAAAGAGGAATGGTCGGCGTCGGCGGCGGTGATCACCAGCGTGTCGGGGGCGGCGAGCGCGTCGGCGAACACGCCCGAATAGCAGGCCGAGACCACCACCACGCTGAAGCGCGCGCCGCTCTCGCGCACCATCTCGCGCAACTCGATCGGGGTGATGAACGATCGCTCGTTGGGCGCGGCAACGCCGAGGCCCTCCGGGTCGCCGTGCGAGGTGACGATGAGGAACAGAACGTCGCGGTCGGGGTCCATCGTCGCGCCGAGCGCGGCGAGCGTCGCGCGCAGGCTCTCTTCGGTGGCGTCGCCGCGTCGCTTGGTGTTGACGCGCACGATCACCTTGCCGCCGTTGCCGTATCGCCGCGCCACCGAGCGCGCCGCCCTTTCCGCCTCGCTGGCGAAGACGCTCTGATCGCCCCACAGGCCGAAGGAGACGACGTCGACCCGCGCCGGCGGCTCGGCGGCGGGAGGGGGAGCGGCGCAGGCCGCCGCCGCAAGCGCCAAAGCGCCAACGAGCAGCGCCGCGCCAATCCCGTGCCGCCGATTCATTCGACCCGTTCCGTCGCTTGTCGCGCGCCCCCCCAGTCTAGGGGCCGGCCGCGACGGAGCAAGCGCGTAAACGTGGATCGCGGCGCAAATGCGTCGCCGGCCTCAATTCGTCCCGGCGGGTCCGAGCGGCACGACGCCATTCGGATTGATGAACCGCAGGCTGCCGTAATAGTGATGCTTGATGTGGAAGAGATCGATCGTCTCGGCGACGCCCGGCCAGCCGCGCAGCTCGTTGAAGTAGCGCGATAGATTCCGGTAGTCGGCGATGCGGCGAATATTGCACTTGAACAGGCCGACATAGACCGGATCGAAGCGCACCAGGGTGGTGAACAGGCGCCAGTCGGCTTCGGTGACGCGGTCGCCGCAGAGAAAGCGCCGCTCGGCGAGCCTCGCGTCGAGCGCGTCGAGCGCCTCAAACAGCGCCACGACCGCTTCCTCGTAGGCGGCCTGCGCGCTGGCGAAGCCGGCGCGATAGACGCCGTTGTTGACCGTCGGGTAGATCTTCGCGTTG
>CAZKHF010000419.1:0-2050 GCA_964552445.1 uncultured Bradyrhizobium sp.
TGCTGGTGGCCGAAGTCGAACCACAGGCCCTGGTGGCGCGGCGCGGGGCCGATCACCGGCGCCATGTCGGGCAGGCACGGTCGTTTGCCGAGCCACGGCGCCGGATCGAGCCGCTGGCCGAGCTGCGGCATGAACTCGCGCCCGAACGGCTCGAGCCGGTCGAGATGGGCCGACGACGGCGGATCGTCGCGGCGCGCGAATTCGGCGCCGGTCGTCAGCCTGATCCCTCGCCTCATCGGCGTCAGCACATAGCCGCGCTCGAGATCGAGCACCGGGTGGCTGAGGAACGCGCCGCCCTGGGCGGCGTAGTGCATGTGGTAGCCGCGCTTGGCGCCCATGGGAAAGCGGTAGCCGAACGCGCTCGCGAGGTCGGAGGTCCACGCCCCCAGCGCCACGACGGCGGCGGAAGCCTGCAGCGGCCCGTCGGCGGTGGTCAGCGCCCAGCCGTCGCCCGACTGCCTCAGGCTCAGCGCGTCGCCGACGACGAAGCGGCCGCCGCGCTTGACGAACAAGCGCGCGTAGGCCTGCGTCAGCGCTTGCGGATCGGAGGTGGTCAGCGGCTCGGGGTAATGGACGCCCCCGACGACGACCTCGCCGAGATGGGGCTCGAGCGCCAGCAGTTGCTCGCGGTTCAACAGGACGCTCGGCAGGCCGAACGGCTTCGTCTCCTCGACGTCGGCGAGCGCGAGGTCTTCGCCGCGCCTGGTGCGGTAGGCCTTGATCCAGCCGCCTTCGCGCAGCAGCGCCTCAGCCTCGGCCGGCTCGGCGAAGGCGCGATGCTCGGCGATGCAGCGTCCGACCAGCCCGCGCATCGCCATCGCCGTCGCCAGCCGCCCCTTCGGCGAAGAGGCGAGGAAATAGCGCATGAGCCACGGCGCGAGGAACGGCAGCGCCATGTAACGGATATGCACGCGCGGATCGAGCTGAAGCGCGGCGGCGGCGATCTCGCCCAGCGCGCGCGGAAACATGTAGGGGAAGATCGCCTCGCTCTGGATGATGCCGGTGTTGCCGGCGCTGGTCTCCGACGCGACGAAGTCGACGCGGTCGATCAGCGTCGCCGCGCGCCCCTTGGCCTGCAGGTGCAGAGCGGCGGAAACGCCGACGATCCCTGCGCCCAAGACGACGATGTCGGTTCGGTTCGACACGCGGCGTGTCTCCTTAAAGCTGAGGCCTGCGCGGCGCCCGGTCGCAGCGATGGAGGAGGGCTCGAAATTCGCGCCGCCTTCCTATAGACCGCTCCAGACTGCTGTCCAAGGAAGGCCGTCGGCATGATCCCTCGCTATTCTCGCCCGGAAATGCTCAAGATCTGGGCGCCCGAGACGCGCTTCAAGATCTGGTTCGAGATCGAAGCGCACGCCTGCGACGCGCTCGCCGAGCTCGGCGTCATCCCCAAGGAAAGCGCCAAGGCGATCCGCGACAAGGCGGGGCGCGTCGCCTTCGACCCCCAGCGCATCGAGGAGATCGAGCGCGTGACGAAGCACGACGTCATCGCCTTCCTCACCCATCTCTCCGAGTTCATCGGCTCGGAATCGCGCTTCGTCCACCAGGGCATGACCAGCTCCGACCTGCTCGACACCTGCCTCGCCGTGCAGCTCAGCCGCGCGAGCGACATCCTCATCGCCGACGTCGACGCGCTGCTTGGCGCGCTGAAGCGGCGCGCCTACGAACACAAGCTGACGCCGACGGTCGGCCGCTCGCACGGCGTCCACGCCGAGCCGACCACCTTCGGCCTCAAGCTCGCGGTCGCCTACGCGGAGTTCGCGCGCGCAAGAGCGCGGCTGGTCAACGCGCGGGCGGAGATCGCCACCTGCGCCATCTCCGGCGCGGTCGGCACCTTCGCCAACATCGATCCGCGCGTCGAAGCGCATGTGGCGAAGATGATGGGCCTGACGCCGGAGCCGATCTCGACCCAGGTGATCCCGCGCGACCGCCACGCCGCCTTCTTCGCCGCGCTGGCGGTGGTCGCCTCGTCGGTCGAGCGGCTGGCGGTCGAGATCCGCCATCTGCAGCGCACCGAGGTGCTGGAGGCGGAGGAGTATTTCTCCGCGGG
>CAZKHF010000420.1:0-2036 GCA_964552445.1 uncultured Bradyrhizobium sp.
TTGGTGAACTCCTTCAGCGCGACGCGGCCTTCGGTCTTCAGGCCGATGTCGATCAGCGCCATGTCTTTTTCGATGGCGACGACCCGGCCTTTGACGACCGAGCCTTCGAGGGCCTCGTCCTCGCCATAGGTTTCGTTGAGCAAAGCGGCGAAATCCTCGCGCGTCGGCGCGGAGGGGTCGGTTGCGGACATTGTTTCTCCTAAAGGGCCCGTTGTCGCGGGCGGCGCCGGCGAGGTTGGCGTTGACGGGAAGCTTCCGTCGCCAACTTCGGGTCGGCGGCGCCTGACGAGGCCGCGAACCCAACGCCGCCTCGTTCAAGAGGCGGGCCGGCGCAGGCGCCGGCGGCGAAAGCCTATCGGTTCTCGCGCCCGCTCCCATGGGATCGAGCGCAAGCGGCGTGCTTATCAGCTCCGCCGCGGACGAACAAGCGCGAAGTCGGCGGCGCAACGCGCGCGACCGCCTTTGCCGGCAGGTAGACCGCCGCCGTTTTCAAGCAGCGCGCACGATAAAATAGGAGTGTTGACAACCACACACAATAATTCGTGACATCCCTGCGCTTCAATATGTCTTGAACTTCCGTCAAATTTCCAGCGGAAAGTCGCCGCGAAAGACTCTCATTCGAACTTCACTTTACGTTTAGCCGGAGACCCCGGTTACGCTTGCAAAAACATGGGGATTACGATGACCGTTCGTTCCATTTCTTTGCGTTCGCGCGACGGCGTGCTCGCTGCGGCGCTCGCCGCGACGTTCTTCGTCGCCGCGCCGGTCGGCGTCGCCTTCGCCGGCGATCACGGCGTCGGCCGCGTCGAGGTCGCCGACGGCAGCGGCAGCGGCCGCGAGCCGACCGACCGGGGCTGCACCGCCCCCGACTCGACGCCCGACCTCTATCGCGGCAACGGATCGGCCCTCTGCGGCGTCAACGCCCGCCAAGGCTGATTTTTCGCCCTCACGGGCGCGGCGGAGAGCCGCCGCGCCCGTTTCCCCCGCCCAACGGCCAATACCCGCGCCGCGAAGAACGCGGTAGACCCCGGTTCGACCGCCCGGCGCGGTCCGTCGGGGGTCGAAGCATGGCCGACGCGTTCGACGCGAGCAACGCGCCGTTCGACCGGCTGACGCCGGGCGAGATCGAGGCGGCGCGCGCCGCGCTCGACATCGCCTATTTCCGCCAGGGCGAGACCATCATCGCGCGCGGCGGCGCGCCCGAAAGCCTGTTCATCGTCATCAAAGGCTGCGTCGAGGAGCGCGACGGCGACGAGCTGATCGCGCTGCGCGGCCCCGGCGACGCCTTCGACAGCCGCGCCGTCGTCGAAGGCCGCGGCGCCAACGCCTTCATCGCCCGCGAGGAGACGCTGTGCAACCTGCTGCCGCGCGCCCTCACGCTGAGATTGATCAACCGCAACCCGCGCTTCGCCGCCTTCTTCTATCGCGACATCTCGCGTAAGCTCGACGCGGCGGCGCGCCACGAGGAGGCGGCGCGCTTCAGTCCGCTGATGAGCGCGCGCGTGCGCGACCTCTCCGTGCATCCCCCCGCCTTCGTCGACGCTTGCGACTCGATCGAGAGCGTCGGACGCACGCTCCGCGCGGCGAGGGTCAACGCCGCCTTCGTCCGCGACGGCGCGCGCGTCGGCGTCGTCACCGGCATGAACCTGGCGAAGGCGGCGATCCTCGACGGCCAGCCGATCTCCGCGCCGGTCGGCCCTCTCGCCCATTACGACGTGGTCGCCGTCGGCGCCCACGACTTCGTCTCGCAGGCGCTGCTGACGATGACCAAGCGCAACAAGCGCCGCGTCGCGGTCCTCGACGACGGCGCCTATGTCGGCGTCGTCGAGGACATCGACCTCTTAAGCTTCCTCGCCGGCAATGCGCCGCTGGTCGCGCAGCGCATCGACGCCGCCGCGACCGTCGCCGAGCTCGGCGACGCGGCGGGCATGATCGAGCGCCAGACGCGCCTCCTGCGCCGCCAGGGCGTGCGGGTCGAGGTCGTCGCCGAGATCGTCTCCGACCTCAATCGCCATCTGTTCGCCAAGCTGTTCGCC
>CAZKHF010000421.1:0-2027 GCA_964552445.1 uncultured Bradyrhizobium sp.
GCCGTTGGTCTCGATCGTCATCGTCAGCTTGTCCTTGTCGAGGTCCTGGCCCTCGCGGGTGTTCTCGACCCGGAAGGAGACCTTCTTCACCGGCGAGAACAGGCTGTCGATCGGCAGAAGGCCGATCGGCGAATCCTCGGCGCGGTTGCGGTCGGCGGGGACGTAGCCCTTGCCGGCGGTGACCGTGAACTCGATGCGGATGTCGGCGCCCTCATCGAGGGTGCAGATGGCGAGCTGCGGATTGAGGATCTGGATATCGCCGGTGGTCTGGATGTCGCCGGCGGTGACCACGCCGGGGCCGCGACGCTTGAGGATGAGGCGTTTGACGCCGTCGCCCTGCATCTTGATGGCGATGTCCTTGACGTTGAGCACGATGTCGACCACGTCCTCGCGCACGCCGGGGATCGACGAGAACTCGTGCAGCACGCCGTCGATGTGGATCGAGGTGATCGCCGCGCCCTGCAGCGAGGACAGCAGCACGCGGCGCAGCGAATTGCCCAGCGTCTGGCCGAAGCCGCGCTCCAGCGGCTCCGCGACGAGGGTGGCGAAGCGGCGCGGGTCCTCGCCATGAGCGACCTCGAGCTTCTTCGGCTTGATCAGTTCCTGCCAGTTCTTCTGGATCACGTTGTTTCCGCCTTCCGTTGGACGAGGCCACGCGCGGCCGGCCTCATCGGCGGCCGCGCGCGGGCGCGGGCGTTAAGCGACGCCCGCCGCGCTGTGAGGCTTCAGACCCGGCGGCGCTTGCGCGGCCGGCAACCGTTATGCGGGATCGGCGTCACGTCGCGAATCGAGGTGACGTTGAAGCCGGCGGCCTGGATCGCCCTAAGCGCCGACTCGCGGCCCGAGCCCGGCCCCGAGACTTCGACCTCGAGCGTGCGCATGCCGTGCTCGCCGGCCTTCTTCACCGCGTCCTCGGCCGCCATCTGGGCGGCGAAGGGGGTCGACTTGCGCGAGCCCTTGAACCCCATCGTGCCAGCCGAGGACCACGAGATGGTGTTGCCCTGCGCGTCGGTGATGGTGATCATGGTGTTGTTGAAGGTCGAGTTCACGTGCGCGACGCCCGACGCGATGTTCTTGCGCTCGCGACGGCGAACGCGGGTTGCTTCCTTGGCCATTGGTTCGTCCTTCAAGCGCGCCGTCGGCGCGGAAAAACTCTAAAATCCGCCACGTCCGACCGGCGTCACTTCTTCTTGCCGGCGATCGCCTTCGCCTTGCCCTTGCGGGTGCGGGCGTTGGTATGGGTGCGCTGGCCGCGCACCGGCAGCTGCTTGCGGTGGCGCAGGCCGCGATAGGTGCCGAGGTCGATCAGGCGCTTGATGTTGATCGCGACCTCGCGCCGCAGATCGCCTTCCACCATATAGTCGCGGTCGATCGTTTCGCGAATCTGCATCACGTCGGCGTCGCTGAGCTGGGCGACGCGACGCTCGGCAGGGATGTGCACCTTCTCGCAAATCTCCTCGGCCTTCTTCGGCCCAATGCCATGGATATACTGGAGCGCGATGACGACGCGCTTGTTGGTCGGTATGTTGACGCCGGCGATACGAGCCACGGCCCATCTCCATTTCGGCCGCTCTCCCGCGCCAAGGCGGGCGAAGCGGCGGTTGAAACTCCCCCGACGTCCGGTGGAGGCCGGTCCTTGCCGAGGTCTCGAAAAAACGCAAAAAGTCCCACGCGCTCGCCACGGCGCCGGGACTAAGAACGCATTCGAGAGAGGGCGCATATAAACCGCCGCCCGCCCGGCGTCAACAGCGGGCGACCGGACATTCGCGGTTCCGCGCAGGGCTCGCCGGCGTTTCCGGCCGCCCGGGGCCGGCTGTGGAATGCGGCGTCCTGCGCTCGGCGCGCCTTCCCGAGCCCGCGACGCGGCGGCAAGCCTGAATCGCGCGTTAACCATTTGTGGGGCATGCTTAAGCCCATGGCCTCCCCCCGCAAATCGCCGCCGCTTTCCCAAATCCTGCGCGACCCGCGCCTCGCGCTGATGCTGGCGCTCGGCTTCTCCTCCGGCCTGCCGTTCCTGCTCATCTTCT
>CAZKHF010000422.1:0-2017 GCA_964552445.1 uncultured Bradyrhizobium sp.
CGCCGGCCGCGCTCGCCATCGAGCCGATGGCGCGCCCGCCGGTGTTGTGCGCGGGCTGCCCGCACACCGCGACCTTTCTCGCGCTACGCGGCCTTGAAGCGCGCGTCGCCGGCGACATCGGCTGCTACACGCTCGCCGCCGGAGAGCCGCTGCGCTCGATCGACACCACCGTGTGCATGGGGGCGAGCGTCGGCAACGCCATCGGCATGGCGGCGGCCGGCGAGACGAAGCCGATTGTCGCCGCCATCGGCGACTCGACCTTTCTGCACGCGGGAATCCCGCCGCTGATCGACGCCGTCTACAACAAGGCCAACATCGCCGTCGTGATCCTCGACAACGGCATCACCGCCATGACCGGCGGTCAGCAGCATCCGGGCACCGGCCGCACCTTGCGCGGCGAGAAGACCCACAAGGTCGATTACGAAGCGCTCTGCCGCGCGGTCGGGGTCAAATGGGTGCGCCGCGTCGACCCTTACCAGATCGGCTGGCTCTATCAGACGTTGCGCGAGGCGATCGCCTTTGAAGGCGTCGCGGTGGTGATCGCCGAACGCCCCTGCGTGCTCGATCCGGTCAAGATCAAGGGTTCGCCGATGGCGGTCGCGCTGGAGAAGTGCGTCGCCTGCCAGTCCTGCATGAACCTCGGCTGCCCGGCGATCCTGTGGAGCGACGAGACGCACGAGGGCCGTCGCAAGGTGAAGATCGATCCCGGGGCCTGCATCGGCTGCGCGCTGTGCGCCCAGGTTTGTCCCTCGGACTGCATTCAACCGGTGGCGTCGTGAACAAAGCTTTCGTTGAACCGGCCGCGGCGAAGGACGCGAGCCTCTCGAACCGCGCAAACGCTCGCGCGCAGAACGTGATGGTGGTCGGCGTCGGCGGCCAGGGCGTGCTCCTGATCTCGAAGGCGCTGGCGCTGATCGGCCAGAAAGAGGGCTTCCAGGTCAAGCAGAGCGAAGTTCACGGCATGGCCAAGCGCGGCGGCGTGGTGTTCAGCCACGTGCGCTTCGGCGTGGAGGTGTGGTCGCCGACCATCGCCAAAGGCGAAGCCGATGCGCTGATCGCGCTGGAATGGGCCGAGGGCCTGCGATGGCTCGAATACCTGCGGCCGGATTCCGGCCTGTTCATCGCCGACACGCGCCGCATCGTGCCGCCGTTCTCGTGCCGCGACCGCCGGGTCGGCGCGCCGACCCAATACGCGCGCGAGACGCCGGCGGAGATCGCCGGCAAGGTGCCGGAGGGCTACGCGCTCGACGCCACCGCCATCGCGACCGAGCTCGGCGAGCCGCGCGCCGCCAACACCGTGCTGCTCGGCGTCTTCTCGATGTCGATGCGCTATCCGGTCGAGGACTGGCTCGCCACGCTCGACGCGCTGGCGCCGGCGAAGACGCGCGCGATCAACCGCAAGGCGTTCGAGGCCGGCCGGGCCTGGGCGGAAGCCGCGCGCGCCGATCCGCCGCGCTTCGAGCCGGCGTCTCCCGCGCCCCCTCCGCCCGCGCCGCGCCGCGCCGCCGCGACGGTGGAGATCGACGAAGCCTGGTGCAAGGGCTGCGACATCTGCGTCAAGCTGTGTCCCGAGCGCTGCTTGGCGCTCTCCGAGCGACAGGCGGCGATGGTGACGCGGCCGGAAGCCTGCACCGGATGCCGCGTCTGCGAATGGCTGTGCCCGGACTTCGCCATCTCCGTGCGTGTCGCGGCGCCAGAGCCGCAGGCAGCTTGAGAATGTCCGCTGCGCCTCCTTCCCTGCAGGGCAATCGCGCCTGCGCTCTCGCCGCCATCGCCGCCGGCTGCCGTTTCTTCGCCGGCTACCCGATCACGCCATCCTCCGAAATCGCCGAGGCGATGTCGCGCGAGTTGCCGCGCGTCGGCGGCGTCTTCATCCAGATGGAAGACGAGATGGGTTCGCTCGCCGCGGTGATCGGCGCCTCGTTCGGCGGCGCCAAGGCGATGACCGCCACCAGCGGCCCTGGCTTCTCGCTGATGCAGGAGCACCTCGGCTACGCCGCGATGGCCGAGGTCCCAT
>CAZKHF010000423.1:0-2015 GCA_964552445.1 uncultured Bradyrhizobium sp.
AGATCGCCGAGATCTACGCGGTCGCGCGCGAGGCGTTCAACGGCGGTCAAAGCGCGATCCAGATGCAGTCGTTCCCGTTCCGGATGACCGCCGAGAACCTCGCCAAGCACCGCCTCGACCCCAACATCGCCTTCTGGAAGGAAATCAAGAACGGCGCCGACCATTTCGAGGTGACGAAGACCGAGCCGCAAGTGCTGGCGTGCGGCAAGCATTACGTCTTCGGCGCCCACACCGACTACGACGTCGACGCCAGCGCCCCCTGCCCGGCCAATCTCGAGCGCGACGACCAGGTCGAAGCGGCGGTCGCCGAGAAAGAGGCGAGCGACGACGCGGCGGTGGCGACGCTGATCGCTCAGGGCGTCAAGCCGGTGCGGATCGTCTATCGCGACGGCGGCCAGAACCCCGCCTTCGCCGGCAAATTTGACGACGTCAGCGACCCCGACGCGCTAGCCGCCGGGCCGACCGAGGTCGCCCTCGACGCTTCCGGCAAGCCGATTCCGCCCCCGGCGCCGCCGCCGGCGCCGGCGCTCGCCGCCGCGCCCGCCGCCGCCTCGGTCCCGGCGACGGCGACGAGTTCGGCGACCGCGACCGCGACGCCTTCGCCGTTCGGCTTGGTCGGCGCCGCCGCCGACAGCAGCGGGAACGCCGTCAAGAGCTGGTTCGGCTTTGGCGGCGGCGCCCCGGAGAGCCCGGCGATCAAGGTGTTCGAGCCCGAGCAACCCATTCCCACCGACGCGCCGCTGCCGCCGCGCCGCTCCGCCGCCCTCAAGCCGGGACCGCAGGCGTCGAACGGCGCGCCCGAAGCGCTGAAGGTCGCCGCCGACGCGGCGGCGTCGAGGCCGTAGGGGCGAGGGGCGCCACAGGGGGCGTCGCCCTCAGCCGAGCCGCTTCTCCATCACCGCGAAGGTCGGGCGCGCGTAGCTGGGGTGGGCGGCTTCTTTGGTCGCGGCGAATCCCAATGCGGCGAACAGGCGGCGGTTTTCTTCAAGGACGAGACGCACGTTGAGGCGCAGGCGCGCCAGGCCGCGGCGGCGCGCCTCGGCCTCGGCCGCCGCGAGCAGAACATGCGCCGCGCCGCGGCCGCGCCAGCGCGGACGAACCGCCAGGCGGCGGAGAAAGAGCCCTCCTTCGCGCTCCGTCCACAACAGCGCGCCGATGAGGGCGCCCTCCGCCTCGAGCGCCGCGCCGCCGCCTTCGTCGAGACTCGCCGCCACGTTTTCGGCGGTCTCGCGCAAGGCCGACGAGGGCGGATCGGTGGCGACGGGCTGGGCGGCGAAAGCTTCGCGGATCAGCGCCGCCGCCGCGGCCGCGTCGTCGCGCGTGAGCGCGCGAGCGCGCCAGGGCGCGCCCGCGTCGAGCGCGGTCCGAGCTTCGGCGAGATCGCCGCCCGTCACGCCGCCACTCCGACGTCGCTCCAGTCGAGCACGACCTTGCCGGCGCGGCCGGAGCGCATGGCCTCGAAGCCTGCGGCGAAGTCGCGCGTCGGCAAGCGATGGGTGACGATCTTGCGCACGTCGAGGCCGCTTTGCAGCATGGCGATCATCTTGTGCCACGTCTCGAACATCTGACGGCCGTAGATACCCTTGATGGTCAGCAATTTGAAGACGATCTTGGTCCAGTCGACCGGCGCCGGCCTCGCCGGGATGCCGAGCATGGCGATGCGGCCGCCCATCACCAGGTGGTCGGCGAGCTGGTCGAAGGCGGCGGGCGCGCCGCTCATCTCCAGGCCGACGTCGAAGCCTTCCTTCATTCCCAGCCGCGCCATCACCTCGGCGAGGTCCTCCTTCGTCACGTCGACCGGAACGACGTCGGCAACCTCGGCTGCGAGCTTGAGGCGCGCGGGATTGACGTCGGTGATCGCCACATGGCGCGCGCCGACGTGGCGCGCCACCGCGCCGGCCATGATCCCGATCGGCCCTGCGCCGGCGATCAGCACGTCCTCGCCGACCAGATCGAACGCCAGCGCGGTGTGGACGGCGTTGCCGAGCGGATCGAGGATCGCGCCGAGCTCGTCG
>CAZKHF010000424.1:0-2003 GCA_964552445.1 uncultured Bradyrhizobium sp.
CGAACGCCGCCTCCTCGCCTTCCTCGACATAGATCGCCCCCCAAGGCGCATACCAGGCCGGAATCTGGTGGCCCCACCACAGCTGGCGCGACACGCACCACGGCTGGATGTTCTCCAGCCAGTCGTAATAGGTCTTCTCCCAGTTCTTCGGCACGAACTGGGTCTTGCCCTCGCGCACCGCGGCGAGCGCCGGTTGGGCGAGCGTCTTGGCGTCGACGTACCATTGGTCGGTGAGCCACGGCTCGATCACGGCGTTCGAGCGGTCGCCGTGCGGCACGGTGTGGGCGTGCGGCTCGATCTTCTGCAGCCGGCCCTCGTTGGCCATCAGCGCGACGATGCGCTTGCGCGCCTCGAACCGGTCGACCCCGTCGACCGCGGCGATCAGCCGCGCGAGTTCGTGGTCCTTGGCGTCGAGGCCGAGGAAGAAGTCGAGGTTGCCCTTCAGCCAGACACGCGCCTCCGCGTCCAACACGTTGATCGCGCGCGCGCCTTCCGCCTCGTGACGCTTGCCGACCTCGAAGTCGTTGAAGTCGTGGGCGGGGGTGATTTTCACCGCGCCCGTCCCCTTCTCCGGATCGGAATAAGCGTCGGCGATGACGCGCATCAGCCTGCCGACCAGCGGCAGGCGCACATTGGCGCCGACCAGCCGCTCGAAGCGCTCGTCGTCGGGATGGACCGCGACCGCGCTGTCGCCGAGCATCGTCTCGGGCCGGGTGGTGGCGACGGTGACGACCTCGCCCGTCTCCTCGCCCTTCCCGTCGACCACCGGGTAGTCGAAATAATAGAGCAATCCGTTGGGGTTGCGCGCGAGCGCCTTCGCCAGCGCGGCCTCGTCGAGCGGTTGGCCGCCGGCGCGCGACCACTTGAACGACCCCTTGCAGTCGATCTGGACCACCTCAAGGTCGGAGATTGCGGTCTGGAACTTCGGGTCCCAGTTGACCAGGCGCTTGGCCTTGTAGATCAGCCCTTCGCGGTGGAGCTGGACGAACACCTTGGCGACCGCCTTCGACAGGCCCTCGTCGAGAGTGAAGCGCTCGCGGCTCCAGTCGCAGGAGGCGCCGAGCCGACGCAGCTGGCTGACGATCGCGCCGCCCGATTCGGCCTTCCACTCCCACACGCGGGCGACGAACGCCTCGCGCCCCATCTCGCGCCGATGCTCCTGGCGCTCCATCAGCTTGCGCTCGACCACCATCTGGGTAGCGATGCCGGCGTGATCGGTGCCGGGCTGCCACAGCACGTCCCTGCCCTTCATCCGCTGGTAGCGGCACAGAATGTCCTGCAACGTGTTGTTGAGCGCGTGGCCCATGTGCAGGTTGCCAGTGACGTTGGGCGGCGGGATGACGACGCAATAGGGTTTCGCGCCCTTGCGCTCGGGTCGGCCGGCGCGAAAGGCCCCTTCGGCCTCCCAACGCGCGGCGACGCGCTTCTCGACGTCAGCGGCTTCGAACGACTTTTCCATCATTTAACGGCGCCCGGCGAAACTCTGACCGAGCGCGGCGCGGCGTCGCCTCGGCGAATGAGGGAACGCGGCCGCCCCCGAGCCGACCGCGAAGGAGGGCCCGTCTCAAATCAACGGCGGCGACCGCGCCCGCTTAAATGCCAGCGCGCCCGCGAATGTCAACGAGATAAGCAAGACGCCCCGCCGCGCCGCGCGAGGCGGCGGGGCCGCCGGCGTCGTCGCTTCAACGCCCGCCGCGGGCGACGCGCTGGATCTCGGCGCGCACCAGCCGCTCGACCAGGCTCGGCAGATTCTCGTCGAGCCAGGCCTTCAGCATCGGCCGCAGGATCTCCCGCGTCATGTTCTCGGCGAGCTCGTCGCCACGTAACGCGAGGCTCGCCGACAGCGCCTCGAACGCGGCGGAGACGGCGTGGTCGGTCTTGGTCGAGACCAGCGGCGACTCTTCCGCCACGGGCGGCGGCGGGGGGGGATTCGCGGCGGCGGGCTCGGCCGCCGGCTGACGCCAGATCACCTTCGGCGTCGGCGGCTCGACGACGGCGGGCGC
>CAZKHF010000425.1:0-1995 GCA_964552445.1 uncultured Bradyrhizobium sp.
ACGACGGCTTCGTTCATTCCTACTGCAACACCATCCCCACGCCCGACGGCGGCACGCACGAGGCGGGCCTGCGCGCCGCGCTGCTCAAGGGCCTGCGCGACCACGCCGAGCGCATCGGCCAAGCGAAGCGGGTCGCCGCGCTCAGCACCGACGACGTCATGGCCGGCTGCGCGGCGCTGATCTCCATCTTCATCCGGGAGCCGGAGTTTCAGGGCCAGAACAAGGGGCGGCTGCAAACCGCCGAGGCGACCCGTCTGGTCGAGACGGCGTTGCGCGACGCGTTCGACCATTGGCTCGCCGCCGCCCCCAGCCAGGCGGTCAAATTGCTCGATTTCGCGGTCGAGCGCGCCGAGGAGCGGGCGCGACGTCGCATGGAGCGCGACGTCGCCCGCAAGGCCGCGACCCGCAAGCTGCGGCTGCCCGGCAAGCTCGCGGATTGCACTGACACTTCGGCGCAAGGCTCTGAGCTGTTTATCGTCGAGGGCGATTCCGCGGGCGGCTCGGCCAAGCAGGCGCGCGACCGCGCGCGCCAAGCCATCCTGCCGCTGCGCGGCAAGATCCTCAACGTCGCCTCGGCGACGCGCGACAAGCTGGCGCAGAACCAGCAGCTCGCCGATCTCGTCCAGGCGCTCGGCGTCGGCTCAGGCGCTCAATATCGCTCGAGCGATCTGCGCTACGACAAGATCATCATCATGACCGACGCCGACGTCGACGGCGCCCACATCGCCTCGTTGTTGATCACCTTCTTCTACCGCCAGACGCCGCAGTTGATCGCGGAAGGCCACCTCTACCTCGCCCAGCCGCCGCTCTACCGGCTCACCCAGGGCGGCAAGTCGCTCTACGCGCGCGACGACGCGCACAAGGAGGCGCTGTTGAAGTCGGGCTTCTCCGGCCGCGGCGCGATTGACGTCAGCCGGTTCAAGGGCCTGGGCGAAATGTCGACGCGCGACCTGAGAGAGACGACGATGGACCCGGCCAAGCGCACGCTGCTGCGCGTCGCCCTCCTCGATGCGGACGGCGAGCTGACCGCCGACACGGTCGAACGGCTGATGGGCGCGAAGCCCGAGGCGCGCTTCGCCTTCATCCAGGAGCGCGCGCCCCAGGCGGGCGAGCTTCTCGACATCTAGCCTCCCCGGCAAGGAATTGTTTACCCCGCGGGCGATAAGTTTCCTCGCGACGACGGGCGGGCGGCTTGCTTCGCGCCGCGGCCGCCGCGCGTTCGCGAAGCGTCTAGTTGGGGTGTCGGCGGCGTGCGCTGGATCAAGAATCTCGAGTTCCCGACCGTCGCGGCGATCGTCGCCGCGCTCGCCTGTCTCGCCATCGGCCAGGGCGCCGAACGCTTCGCCGCGAACCTTTCGCCGGCGGCCAACGCGCCCCTCGCCGCCGCGCAGGCCGGAACGACGCCGGCGTCCCACGCGACGCCGACTTTCGGCGCCGTCGATTACGCGACCACCGCCGCCCTCAAGAGCGGCGCCGTGGCCGTCTCGCCCTGCGGCGCGCCGCCCGCCGGGCGCTGAGCCGAAGGCCCCGCCGCGGCGCCAAATTCGCCCGCGCCGCGAAGGAATTGGACTGGTGAGACTGGGAAAGTTCGGGTATAGTAAAAAAGCACGGCCGATCGGAAGCTGTGCGATGCGGCGGCGTAGGTCCAGGCGATGCAGTCGGGTATTCTTGCCCTTTCCCCCGTCGGGCGGTGGGGGACAGCGGTTTCTTCTGCACGTAGCGGCCTATTGGCGCGCCGGCGGCGCTTCGCGGCCCAAGGAAGCGGTCTTTGAGCGCGTCGCAGGTGGCGCGGGGCCTGAGGCCCGTCTCCCTCATCCAAAAACATCGACGCGCCGGGCGCGTCCAAGCGAGGCGTCGCCGCTGACCGGCGGCGCGGCGGAACTGCTCCCCAAGGAGCGACGGGAATGGCAACATGGGTTTAATCGGGCGGAGATATAGCGTCACATGAGCAAGGGTAAGGATTTTCGGGCGCCTCGGAAGCGCGGGTTCGACGAC
>CAZKHF010000426.1:0-1994 GCA_964552445.1 uncultured Bradyrhizobium sp.
GGCTCGGCGTGCGCGTCGACTCGGCCGCCTACCAGGGCTACGTCATCCCGCCCTACTACGATTCGCTGGTCGGCAAGCTGATCGTGCAGGGACGCAACCGCACCGAGGCGCTGATGCGGCTGCGTCGCGCCCTCGACGAGTTCGTCGTCGACGGGATCGACACCACGCTGCCGCTGTTCCGCGCCCTCGTTCGCAACGCCGACGTGCAGAACGGCCAGTACGACATCCATTGGCTGGAAGGCTTCCTCGAGCGCGGCGAGCCGCCGATCGAGGGGTAGGCGCGACCGAGGCGCGGGCCGCGCTCAGCCTTTCTTCGCGCGCGAGAGCGCGACGCCCGCCGCCGCCCCGTTGCGCCAGACCACGCGCGCCTCTCCGATCGGATGGGCGGTGTCGAGATCGAGGCGGAACGTCTCGGGCACCTCGCGGCCGTCCGCCCCGGCGACGTTGGCGCCGCTCTCGGAAAGGTCGTGGATCACGCAGTCGACCACCGGCGCGACGCCGCCCGGATCGGCCCAGGCGCGCAGCCGCGTCGCGCGGCGGCGCTCCTTGCGTCGGTTGTGCTCCTTCAGAAACGGATCGTCGTCGTAAACGTACAAGGCCGCCTCCGCGAGCAAGCCGGCGATGCGGACGCTCGCTTGAAGGCAGTGGTTTCCCGCTTGGCCGACGAACGATCAAGCGCTTCCTTCGCGAAGGGTAAACGCCCCGTCGAATCCGCCAAAAGCAGCGCTTTCGCCGCCCAAGGGGCGATGCTATAGCGGGCACCCTCTTTCGCCCGCGCATAAGGATGGAACACGGCGCCGATGCCCAAGATCAAAGTGAGCCAGCCGATCGTCGAGCTCGACGGCGACGAGATGACCCGCATCATCTGGCGGCTTATCCGCGAAAAGCTCATCCGGCCCTATCTCGACGTCGACTTGCAGTACTTCGACCTCTCGATCGAGCATCGCGACGCCGCCAACGACCAAGTGACGGTCGACGCCGCGCACGCCATCCAGGCCTGCGGCGTCGGCGTCAAATGCGCGACCATCACCCCCGACGAGGCCCGGGTGAAGGAGTTCCATCTCAAGCAGATGTGGAAGAGCCCGAACGGCACCATCCGCAACATCCTCGGCGGCGTGATCTTCCGCGAGCCGATCCTCTGCCGGAACGTGCCGCGGCTGGTGCCCGGCTGGACGAAGCCGATCGTGGTCGGCCGCCACGCCTTCGGCGACCAGTACCGCGCCACCGATTTCAAGGTCCCCGGCAAGGGCCGGCTGACCATCCGCTTCGAGGGCGACGACGGCCAGGTGATCGAGAAGGAAGTGTTCAAGTTCCCGGGCGCAGGCGTCGCGCTCGCCATGTACAACCTCGACGAATCGATCCGCGATTTCGCCCGCGCCTCCCTCAACTACGGCCTGAGCCGCAAGTATCCGGTCTACCTGTCGACCAAGAACACCATCCTCAAGGCCTACGACGGGCGCTTCAAGGACCTCTTCCAGGAGGTCTACGACAACGAGTTCAAGGCGAAGTTCGTCGCCGCGGGCATCGCTTACGAGCACCGCCTGATCGACGACATGGTGGCATCGGCGCTGAAGTGGTCGGGCGGCTACGTGTGGGCGTGCAAGAATTACGACGGCGACGTGCAGTCCGACACGGTGGCGCAAGGCTACGGCTCGCTCGGCCTGATGACCAGCGTGCTGATGACGCCCGACGGGCGCACGGTCGAGGCCGAGGCCGCGCACGGCACGGTGACGCGCCACTATCGCGAGCACCAGAAGGGCCGCGAGACCTCCACCAACTCGATCGCCTCGATCTTCGCCTGGACGCGCGGCCTCGCCCACCGCGCCAAGCTCGACGACAACGCCGCGCTGGCGCGCTTCGCCCAGACGCTCGAGCGCGTCTGCGTCGAGACGGTGGAATCCGGCTTCATGACCAAGGACCTCGCGCTGCTGATCGGCCTCGAGCAGAAGTGGCTGACGACCGAGGGCTTCATCGACAAGGTCGACGAGCGCCTG
>CAZKHF010000427.1:0-1994 GCA_964552445.1 uncultured Bradyrhizobium sp.
GCGACGGGCTGATGCTCGACGTCTCCGGCGTCGCCCATCTGTTCGGCGGCGAGGAGGGGCTCGTCGCCGAGGTCGAGGCGCGCGTCGCGCGCTTGGGTTTCGCGCTCGCGCTCGGCCTCGCCGACGCGCCGCGCTCGGCCTGGGCCTTGGCGCGCTTCTCGGATAAGCGCGTCGCGCCCGCCGGCCTTTGCGGCAAGGGCTTCGCCAAGCTCTTTCACGACCTGCCGGTCGCCGCGCTGGGGCTCGACGAAGCGATTTGCGCCGGCCTGGCGCGCGCCGGGCTAAAGCGCGTCGGCGACCTCGCGCTGAGGCCGCGCGCGCCGATCGCCGCGCGCTTCGGCGCCGAGACGATCGCGAGGCTCGACGCGCTCGCCGGCTTGACGCGCGAAGCGATCTCGCCGCGTTTTTCCCCGCCCGATTTCTGCGTCGAGCGGCGCTTCGTCGAGCCGATCCTCGCGCGCGAGGCGGCGCTCGCCGCGCTCACGAAGCTCGCCGACGATCTCGCCCTGCTGCTTGCGCGGCGTGAGAAGGGCGCGCGGCGGCTGGAGCTTTCGCTGTTCCGCGTCGACGGCGCGGTCCGCCGCGTCCGCGTCGGGGCGGGGCGGCCGCTCGGCGAGGGCAAAGCGATGGCGCGCCTGTTCGTCGAGCGCCTTGCCGGCGGCGAGGAGGAAGAAATCGACGCCGGCTTCGGCGTCGACCTGATGCGCCTGTCGTGCCTCCTCGCCGAGCCGCTCGCGCCTAAGCAGAGCGAATGGGAGCAGGCCGAGGAGGCCCAGCGCGCCGCCGGCCTCGCCGAACTGCTCGATCGCTTGAGCGCGCGGCTGGGGCCGCGCCGGGTGACGCGCCAGGCGCTGGTCGGGGCGCATATCCCCGAATGCGCCGTCGCCGCCGCGCCGGCGACCGCGGCTCCTGAAGGGCTTCGCTTCGTTCGTCATGACGAATGGGACGAGGAGGGGGACGATGCGTTCGCGGCCGCGCCGCGCCGGCCGCTGCGCCTGTTCGAGCGGCCCGAGCCGATCGAGGCGATCGCCGAGATTCCCGACGGCCCGCCGCTGCGCTTCCGCTGGCGGCGCGTGCTGCGCGAGGCGGCGGCGATCGAGGGGCCCGAGCGGCTCGCCCAGCCGTGGTGGCGGCGCGCCGACGCGCCGACGCGCGACTATTTCCGCGCCGAGGACGCCGCCGGCCGCCGCTTCTGGCTCTACCGCGAAGGCCTCTACGGCCGCGAGACCGCTAAGGCGAAATGGTTCGCCCACGGGGCGTTCGGGTGAGAACCCCTTCTCCCGCTTGCGGGAGAAGGTGGCGCGAAGCGCCGGATGAGGGCGAGTCGAAAGGAGGGATGCGATGCGCGACGACATTCCTATCGCTGCCAAGGCGCATGCCCGCGCGATGCGGCGCGCGCCGACCGACGCCGAGCGCAAGCTCTGGCGCGGGTTGCGCGACCGGCGCATGCAGGCGCTCAAGTTCCGCCGGCAGGCGCCGATCGGCGGCTACATCGCCGACTTTCTCTGCCTCGAACATCGACTGGTGGTCGAAGTCGACGGCGCGCAGCACGCGGACAACCGACACGACGCCGCGCGCGACGCGTGGCTTATCCGCAAAGGCTACCGCGTTCTGCGCTTCTGGAACCTCGAGGTCTTGACCGCGCGCGAGAGCGTGCTGGCGACCATTGCGGCGACGTGCGGCCTGCCATGGTGACGCGACTTGCCCTCACCCCAACCCTCTCCCGCAAGCGGGAGAGGGGGCGGAGGCGCCGCCGCTCCCCTTCTCCCGCGTGCGGGAGAAGGTGGCGCGAAGCGCGGCCGGATGAGGGAGCGCGGCGATGATCCGCCTCAGCCCCCGCTACGCCGAGCTGGCGACGACGACGAACTTTTCGTTCCTGCGCGGCGCTTCGCACCCGGAGGAGCTGGTGGCGCGCGCCGGCGCGCTCGAGCTTTCCGGAATCGGCGTCGCCGACCGCAACACGCTCGCCGGCGTGGTGCGCGCCCATGTCTACG
>CAZKHF010000428.1:0-1978 GCA_964552445.1 uncultured Bradyrhizobium sp.
ACCTGCCGGCTGACGCCGAAGGGCGGCCGCGACGCGATCGACGGCGTCGCGACGCTTGCCGACGGAACGCCCGTGCTGCTCGTCCGCGTGCGCGCCGCGCCGGAGGACGGCAAGGCCAACGAGGCGCTGCGCCGGCTGATCGCCGAGACCCTCGGCGTCGCGGCGTCGAGGACGCGGCTGGTCGCCGGGGCGAAGAGCCGGGTGAAGCAGGTGGCGGCGACGGGGCAGCCGGAGGCGCTGGCGGAGAGGCTGGCGGGGCTGCGGGGCGCGGCGGGGTAGGCGCGGGACGGTCGGGAGCGCGACGGGCGATCCTTGGCGCGCGGGAGAGGGAAATCAGGGGCTTGCGCGGCGGATTCTTTCCCTCTTGCGTGGGCGGAGGCGCGGCGAAAGGGAGGCGGAGAAGGCGCCCGCGACCAAGGCGGGCGCGGGCGGCCGAATTGGGGAATTCGTATCCTGTCCCCGTAATCCGTCCCCGTAATCCCCCGTAATCCCAATCCCGCTGCCGCGGGCGCGCCGCTTCCGCGGCGCGGCCTTGACGCCTTGCGCGCGGATCAGGCCGTTGGCGCCCATGAGCTTTGCTGAGACGACCGGCCCTTTGGGCCGGCGCTCTCAGCAAAGCTCATGGCGGCCCTGGCGGCGGTCGGACGTTCGGGAGGCAGGCGCGATCGGCGATCGCGCCACCAGGAGCGGCTGGCGGCTACGCTTCAACGCCGATACAGCTCCGAGAGCCGCGGCGCGGCGCGGAGTGGATCAGGCGAAGCAAATGGAGACTCAACAAACTGTCAGGCGTAATTCCATCCCCTGACGTTCGCCGGTCGGCGGCCGGTTGTGGCCTCGGGGAGACCCGGAGAGCGCGATGCTCGACAAACTGGAAGAGACGGTCGATCTCATGGCGGCCTTGAAGGCCGCCGTCCCGTTCGAAGCTGATTTGACGCCGGAGCTCGTCGCGCATCTTCGCGCCGAGCGCCTCGCCTCCGACATCGCGGCGCGTCAGATCGTGCGCGAGGTCTCATACGCTGGCGACGAAAGGGGCGCTCTCCGCCACATCGAGCCCGAGGGCCTGGGAAGGAGGCTGCTCGTCTCGCTCACCCACCTGCGCCTCAAACGCTCGCTCCCCTTCGCGCCGGCGGCGCTCGACTATCAGCAGCGCCGGGTCAAGAAATTGAAGAAGCAGCGCCCCACGTCCTGATCCGTGCTCGGCGTCCATAGCCCGTCGAAAGACGCGCGCCTTTGGCCAAGCCCGGGATTATGGCCCGATTACGGCGATTGCATTGCGGGGACAGTCCAGAAGTTCGCGCCCTTAATAGAAATGGTTGAAGGAGCGGGCGAATCGCCGCGCTAAGCCGCTCCTTCCATACAACGGATCTCGGAACACCGACCGTAATATTTACTTGCCGCCGAGGTTAAGGGAACTCAAGCTCGCAAGTACAGTTGAAGAGCTTTGCGCCGAAGCCGCGGCGCCGGTAGGAGCGGGAGGCGTCGTGCCGTAATTCCCATCATTCTCTTTGATTAAACCTAGCTTTTGTGCGTCCTTCTGATCTTTGCTAACTGAGGCGGCCGTGTACTCTCCGTTTGCCAGCTTGACCAGCGCGGAGCTAGAAGCGCCAGTGGATGTTAGAGCCGAAATTGACATGCTAAGGCCCTCCGAAGGGTAGCCGCGCTTCGGTAGCTCAATATAGTTAATATTTCGTTTACACCACGTTGGACTGTCGCCGCAATGGCGTAACGCGCAGACGAAACATGCTCTAGTTCTTATCCGTCGCCGCCTTGCTCATCACGTACCGTAGTTTGCTGGCCGCAAGGCGATTGATCGAGGCGCGGCTGGCCCACGTGGGGGCCTGGAACGTGACTTCTGTTCCCGTCGCGACGTCTATCGCGCCGACACGCAAAATGTTGCCGATGCGTTGTATTTCGACGATAATTTCGTCCGGGGGCATGCCCGATCGTAGGGATTCGCGCTTGCGACGGCAAGGGACGG
>CAZKHF010000429.1:0-1974 GCA_964552445.1 uncultured Bradyrhizobium sp.
GCGATCAGGCGCTCGATCAGCCTTTCCGGCGACCTCTCCTCGAGCGGAACGACAACTCCCACGGGGCCTTCCCTTGCCAGAGGGCGACCGCGCGACCATAAAGACCGCCAGGCGAGCGGGCAAGAGCGCTCGAGCGAGAGGCGGCGACGTGATTGAACTCGTGCGCACCAACGATCTCGTGACGATCTCGGTGGTCGAGATGCTACTCCGCCAGGCGGGCGTGGCCTTTTTTGTCGCCGACCAGCACATGAGCGCTACGGAAGGCTCGCTCGGTTTCCTGCCGCGGCGCATCCTCGTCGCCGACCACGAAGAGCAGCGGGCGCGCCGGCTGATGCGCGATGCCGGGCTCGCGCAGGAATTGCGCGATGGCTGAAGCGGCCGAGGCGGCGTCGACGAGCCTCGACGCGATCCTCGACGGGCGGCTGCGGCTGCGCCAGCCGCTTTACGGCCACCGCGTCGGCGCCGACGCGGTGCTGCTCGCCGCGGCCGCGGGCGCGCCGGCGAGCCGGCTTATCGACGTCGGCGCCGGAGTCGGCGCGGTCGGGCTCGCGCTGCTCCAGCGCTGGCCCGAGGCGCGGGCCGACCTCGTCGAGATCGACCCCGCGCTCGCCGCGCTGGCCGGCGAAAACGCCGCGCTCAACGGCCTTGCCGATCGGGCGCGGACGATCGTCGCCGACGCGCTCGCTCCCGCCGCCCGGCGCGCCGCGGGGCTCGTCGAGGGCGCGGCGGACCTCGTCGTCGTCAATCCGCCGTTCTTCGCTCCCGGCGCGGCGCGCGCCTCGCCCGATGCGGCTCGCGCTCGCGCCCATGTCGCGCGCGCGAGCGCCCCCGGCTGCTCGCCGCTCGAAGCTTGGGTCGTCGCCAGCCTGGCGCTGCTCGCGCCGGGCGGGCGCTTCGTCATGATCCACCGTCCCGACGCGCTGCCGGCGATCCTTCCGGCGCTGGCGCGGCGGCTCGGCGAGATCGCGCTGCGCCCCGTCCATCCGCGCGCCGAGGAAGCGGCGATCCGCCTCATCATCTCCGGCGTCAAGGGCTCGAAAGCGCCGCTGCGGATCCTGCCCGGCCTGACGCTGCACGAAGCAAGCGGCGCCTTCACCCCGCTCGCCGCGGCGATCCACCGCGGCGAAGCGTTTCTCTAGCCGCGGCCAGCGGGCGCGCTTGGCGCTGCGACGCGGACGTCGCCTGCCTGCTCCGCGCTCGGCGTCCATAGCCCGTCAAAAGACGGGCGTCCTTTCGGACGCCCTTTGCTCGAGCTGGCTTCGCCGGTTGCTCGCTTCGCTCGCAAACCTTGACGCCTCCGCGCGGATCAAGCGTTTCGCCGCCGTGAGTTTTGCCGAACCGAGCCGGCCCTTCGGGCCGGCGGTCTCAGCAAAACTCGCGGTAGCTGCTTGCCGCGGCGGAACGGCGGGGCCACCCGGAGGGCCGAAGCGAAGCGGAGGAGCGGCCCGAAGGGCGACTTGACGCCGCCGGGCCGATGCGGCCCGCGCGAGCCGGTCGCCACCCACGTCCGCACAGCCGCGTTGACCGCGCCCGGCCGCGTCACTAGGGTCCGCCGCGAAATTCGAACCCGGATTCCCCTATGCCGCGCGATCCCGCGCTCGACCCGGCGCGTTCCTTCCAGGGCCTCATCCTGACGCTCCAAGACTTCTGGGCGCGCCAGGGCTGCCTCATCCTCCAGCCCTACGACATGGAGGTCGGCGCGGGCACCTTCCATCCCGCCACCACCCTGCGCTCGCTCGGGCCGAAGCCGTGGCGGGCGGCCTATGTGCAGCCCTCGCGCCGCCCCAAGGACGGCCGCTACGGCGAGAACCCCAACCGCTTGCAGCACTATTACCAGTACCAGGTGATCCTGAAGCCCTCCCCCGACGACTTGCAGGACCTCTATCTCGAGTCCCTCGCCGCGATCGGCGTCGACGCCTCGCTGCACGACGTGCGCTTCGTCGAGGACGACTGGGAGAGCCCGACGCTCGGCGC
>CAZKHF010000430.1:0-1958 GCA_964552445.1 uncultured Bradyrhizobium sp.
CGCCGCCACGGCTTTCGCGCGCGCATGTCGACCGTCGGCGGCCGCAAGGTGCTCAACGCGCGCCGCGCCCGCGGCCGCAAGCGCCTCTCCGCTTGATCCGCCGGCGGCTCGACAGGACCGCGCCAGCGCCAGAGAAAGCAAAGATGACGGCGCCCGACGCTTCCGGCGACGACGCAAGCCGGGCCTCCGGCCGGCCGCCGCAGTGGGAGCGTCTGAAGCGTCGCGCCGAGTTCCAGCGCGTCTCGCGCGGGCGGCGCGCGCGGGCCGAAGCGTTCACCCTGCAGTCCAACCGACGCGCCGAGACCGCAGCGGCGGCGGGGCCGCGCGTCGGCTTCACCGTCAGCAAGCAGGTCGGCGACGCGGTCGAGCGCAACCGGGTCCGCCGTCGCCTCAAGGAGGCGCTGCGCCGCGCCGAATCGGTTGCGCCGGCGCCCGATCATGATTACGTGCTGCTCGCGCGCCGCGAGGCGCTCGCGCGTCCTTTCGCCACGCTCGTCGCCGACATCGAACGCGCGTTCGCCCAATTGAGCCGGCCGGAGCGGCCGGCCCGCGCCGCGGCCGCAACCGACAGAGAAAAGCGATCATGAATTCCGAGGACTCCCGCAACATCCTGATGGCGATCGTCCTGTCGGTGGCGGTGCTGCTCGGCTGGCAGTATTTTTTCGCCGGGCCTCAGATGCTGAAGGACCGGCAGGCGCAGACGCAGGTTCAGACGACGGCGCCGGCCAGCCCCTCGGCGTCGCCCGCTCCCGGCGCGGCGGCCGTCGCCCCGCCCGGCGCGGCGCCCGCGGAAGCCCCGGCCGCCTCGCGCGCCGAGGCGCTCGCCGCGAGCCCGCGCGTCCGGATCGACACGCCGAGCCTCGGCGGCTCGATCAGCCTGACCGGCGGCCTGATCGACGACATCGTCCTCAAGGCCTATCGCGAGACGACCGACCCGACCAGCCCCAACATCACCCTCTTTTCCCCGTCGGGCGCGCCCAATCCCTATTGGGCCGAGAGCGGCTTCGTCACCGGCGAGCTGGGCGTGAAGACGCCGAACCGCCAGACGGCGTGGAGCGCCGACGCTGCGACCCTGACGCCGGCCAAGCCGCTGACCCTGACCTGGGACAACGGCGCGGGACTGAAATTCAAGCGGGTGATCGCGGTCGACGACAAATACATGTTCACCATCCGCGACTCGGTCGAGAACGGCGGCGCCGGTCCGGTGTCGCTGCGGCCCTACGCGCTGATCCTGCGCCGCGGCATGCCCAAGGTCTCCGGCTACGCGGTGCTGCACGAGGGCTTCGTCGGCGTGATCGGCGACGGCTCGGTGCAGGAGGTCACCTACGCCAACATCGATAAGGCGACCGACCGGCTGAAAACCTATTCGGGCGACGGCGGCTGGCTCGGCTTCACCGACAAGTATTGGGCCTCGGCGATCATCCCCGACCAGCGCGAGCCGATCGACGCGCGTTTCTCGGCCAGCGGCCCGAGTCAGCGCGAGGACTATCAGAGCGACTTCCTCGGCCCCGACCAGACGATCGCGCCCGGCGCCTCCGCCGAGGCGAGCGCGCGGCTGTTCGCCGGCGCGAAGGAGGTCTCGGCCATCGACGGCTACGGAACCAGCCTCGGCATCAAGAAATTCGACCTGATGATCGACTGGGGCTGGTTCTATTTCATCACCAAGCCGCTGTTCCGCCTGATCGACTTCATCTACCACCTCCCCTTCGTCGGCAATTTCGGCATCGCCATCCTCATCGTCACCTTCCTGATCAAGCTCGCCTTCTTCCCGCTCGCCAACCAGAGCTACCGCTCGATGGCGAAGATGAAGAAGATCCAGCCGCAGATCGCCGCGCTGAAGGACCTCTATCCCGACGACAAGGTCAAGCAGCAGCAGGAGCAGATGGAGCTGTTCAAGCGCGAGGGCGTCAATCCGGTCGCCGGCTGCCTGCCGATGGTGATCCAGATCCCAGTGTTCT
>CAZKHF010000431.1:0-1950 GCA_964552445.1 uncultured Bradyrhizobium sp.
GCGTGACGCCGAGGTCGGCGAGCGCGCGCTCGACGCCTAAGCGCTGCGTCGCCGCCGCGCGCCGCAACAGGTCGTCGAGCTCCCTCCCCAAATCGTCTTCGGTCACCGCCATTCCCACGCCGCCCGCATCCTCTTTTTGCCCAAGATATACGAATTCGAATATCTTCTCCAACGGGCGCGGCGGCGGCGGCCCTTGCCCGGGCGCGCCGCGCCTCTATGTTCAGCCCGCCCGGGCGCGCCGGGCGGCGGGGAGCTTACGCGATGAGAAAAGCCGTTCTTGCAGGCGTCGTGGGGATCGCGCTGGCGGCGGCCGCGGCGGCGCCGGCGGCAGCCGACTCGAGCGGGCCGGATCTCATCTTCCGCCGCTCGACCACCTTCAAGCTGTTGACGCCCAACGACAAGCTCGCCGTCTACGGCGTCGACGACCCCCTTGTCGAAGGCGTCGCCTGCCATTTCACCGCGCCGGAAAAGGGCGGCCTCGCCGGTGCGCTCGGCCTCGCCGAGCAGACCTCGGACATCTCGCTCGCCTGCCGTCAGTACGGCCCGATCAAGTTCAAGGACAAGTTCGAGCAGGGCGAGACCGTGTTCAGCGAGCGCCGGTCGCTGTTCTTCAAGAAGATGCAGATCGTGCGAGGGTGCGACGCTAAGCGCAACATATTGGTATATATGACGTATTCGGACAAGCTGATCGAAGGCTCGCCGAAGAACTCGACCTCCACGGTGCCGATCGAGCCGTGGGGCGCTGCGGCCGGAGATCCGCCGAGGTGCGCCGACTTCCTACGCTGAGACGCTTCGGGCGAGGCTAATCGCCGCAGGTGACGACGAACGCGTCCTTCGCGGCGGGGCTGGCGTCGCGCGCCGGGCCGAAGGCCAGCGCCGCGCCGCGGCCGTTGGCCGCGCACCAAGCGTCGGCGACCGCCCGGCCGCATTCGCCGCCCTCGCCCAGGCAGTCGGCGAGCCCGTAGCCGTCGTTGGCGGCGATCACGTACGATCGCGCTTCACCCGCCTGGCCTTCGCCGATCGCCGCCGCGCCGAGAATCAAACCGAGGAGGGAAGCGGCGACGAAGGACGAACGCGGAAAAAGCGGCATGGCCTGCTCGAAAGCTGGGGGACGAAGGGACCGGACAAACGAATCGCTAGCCCAGTTGTTCGGCGAAACCGTGAATTTTTGGTTAACGGCGGATAAGAATCCGGGATTAACGCTCCCGGCCGCCGCCGGCGCCGGCGGCTTGACAACCGCGCGCGGCTGGGAGATGGATGCCCGCCATGACGCCGACCGCCAGCATTTGCCGGATTATCATCATTAGCCGCTAGCTCCTGGGCTGGCTGGTTCGCGTCTCCATTTCCCTCTGAGTTTCCGAGAAGCGATCGACCGGCCGGTCTAGCGCTATGCGCGCGCCCGCCCTTGAGACACCCGCTTGGAAACGCCGATGAAACCTCCGCTGCGACTGTACAACACGCTGACCCGCGCCAAGGCGCAGTTTCAGCCGCTCGACCCCGACGCGGTGCGCATGTACGTGTGCGGCCCGACCGTCTACGACTTCGCCCACATCGGCAACGCCCGCCCCGCCATCGTCTTCGATGTATTGTTTCGCCTGCTGCGCCGGCGCTTCGGCGACGACAAGGTCTATTACGCGCGCAACATCACCGACGTCGACGACAAGATCAACGCCCGCGCCGCGCGCGACTACCCGCGCCTGCCGCTCAATCAGGCGATCGCGCGGGTCACCGCCGAGACGGAGCGGCAGTTTCATGACGACGTCGACGCGCTCGGTTGCCTGAGGCCGACCGCCGAGCCGCGCGCCACCGCCCATATCGACGAAATGAAGGCGCTGATCGAGCGCCTGGCGGCGCACGGCGTCGCCTATGTCGCCGAGGATCATGTGCTGTTCTCCCCCGCGGCGATGGACGCGCTGCCCGGCGCGCCGCGTTACGGATCGCTGGCGCGCC
>CAZKHF010000432.1:0-1948 GCA_964552445.1 uncultured Bradyrhizobium sp.
CCGGCGCCGGTGAGAAAAGATCGGCGAGACAATCCGCTCGCCGCATGCGCGCGCGCTCCCGCCATGCGCCGCCTCCCTGCCCTGTCGGCGGAGAACCGCTGTTCGGACAAGCACATGGAGGTTAGCGCAAGCCGGCGTCCTATGCATCGCCGCGGATCAAGCTCTCGATAAGTTGACCGCCGGAATGGCCCCGCGCGCAGAATCGAACTGCCGACGCCGACTGCTTCCGTTTGCCCCGCGTTGAACCTCCGGGACGGGCGCCGTATTCCTCTGGGCGTAATCCGATCCCGGCCACCCACTCATCGACAAGTCGAGCATATTGCCGAGCGCCGATAGGATCGGCGTAATCGACCCGGCTCGGAAAGACAAACGCGTCGAGCGCGCCGCCTCGGCGCTCCAGCCAGGCCAGAATGCCGCCGTGGGTGAATTCAAGGCGTTGGAACTGAACCGGCCGGCCAGTCTTCTGCGGGATGACGCTCGCGCGTGACCGAACCCGACCGCCACTGACAAGAAGTTCGTCGATCTTGACCTTCACGACGTCACGCCCGCGCAGTTTGTTGTCTACCGCGAGATCGAACGTTGCACGGATGCCAATCTTTGACCGCCGGTTCATACTCTGAGTGTTCCATAGCCTTCTCCTCTTCCGGCCACATCATCGAAGGTGAGAACAGGGCGCGTCGCGCTCGACCTTGGCGGCCGCGACGCCGACGAGCAAGGCGGCGTCGCCATCGCCGAGGCGGCGTCGATCGCATTTCGCCGACCCGGGCCATAAAACGTAAGCCCGCCCGCAGCCTTATCGCCGCAGGACGAAGGTCCGACGTCGATCAGGCGGTCGGAAGGAATATCGGGGCGCGCCAATGCGTTAGTCGAGCGCTCGTCGTCGTGCCGGGCGCAATTTGAAACCTCGGAGCGAGATGGTCTCGCGTTCGCGAATGACGGCGCCCCTTGAAATCGGATGGTCGCGTTCCCAAATAGGGCGCTCGAGATTCGGATGGACCATCTTTGCTCTGAGCGATTGAACCCGCTCTCGGTGACGCTCTTCCCCCCAAAAATCGAAAATTAACGATGATTTCGCGTCGCGGAGTCGCGTTTTTAAACTCGCACCGAAGAGGGGCGTCATGGCTACAGGCACAGTAAAGTGGTACAATTCTCAGAGAGGCTACGGCTTCATTCAGCCGGATGACGGCGGCAAGGACGCCTTCGTTCATGTCAGCGCGGTCGAGCGCGCCGGAATGGACGACCTCCGCGAAGGTCAGAAGATCAGTTTCGAGCTGATCACCGACACGCGCTCGGGCAAAATGTCCGCGGACAATCTTCAAGCCGTTTGAACGAAGGGAGCGATCATGCCGACCGGCGACCGCGGATGTACCGGCGCTGGCGGCGATCGATCCAAGTCGCTCGTCCGGTGATGGGAAGGGTCAGGATCGCTCCTGGCCCTTTCTCGCTTTTCATCTCAGCGAGAGGCCAAGTCATGAGTCAGCACAAATTCGCGATCGGGCAAATCGTTGACTTCGACACGAGACTGGCACCGATGCCCAGACCCACGGGGCCCTATGAAGTGACGCGCGTGCTGCCGGCGGAAGACGCCAGGACGCAGGCCTATCGCATCAAGAGCAAGGCCGAGCCTTTCGAGCGCAGCGCCAAGGAATATGAAATCGTCGCCGTTCAGCCTGTGGTCAGCAAGCTGACCAAGACCTTCGGTGCCGAAGCCGGCGCCGATCGCGCGCACTGACGGCCAGCGTCCGTCGGCAAAGCGGATTGGCACTCTCTTGTAACGAGCGCCAACGATAGCCATCTATATCGGGCGTCAGACTCGCGCCGAGAGCCGAGGCATTTGCCCCGAGCCGGCCTCGAAAGCTGACCGGAAACGGGCCCCATGAAATTTCGTCCGCTGCACGACCGCGTCGTGATCCGCCGCATTGAGGGCGAGGACAAGACGAAGGGCGGC
>CAZKHF010000433.1:0-1933 GCA_964552445.1 uncultured Bradyrhizobium sp.
TGACCCCAGGTTTAGGAAACCTGTGCTCTATCCTGCTGAGCTACCGGGACCCCTTTATGCGCGACGTCTTGCGGGCCGAAGCGCCGCGCCATTTCGCCGCCCCGCGCCGCATTCGCCATGACCGCGCCGGGCGAAGCCGCTAAAGACCCTATCGTCCGCCGCGGCGAAGCGCCTCTAGCATGAAAACCTCGTTTGCGCACCCCGTGATTTGGCGCCGCGCGCCGGCTTCGGCGCTCGCTCTCGCCTGCGCGCTGCTCCTCGCCGCGCCCGCGTCGGCGGCGTGCGGCTTCGCGGCGGGCGAGGCGCGCGTCGCCGCGGTCGCCGAACGGCTGGAGCTCAAGCTCGACGACGGCCGGATTCTCCGCTTCGGCGGCCTCGACCTGCCCGATCCGACGCGCGGCGATCCCGCGACCGCGAACGCCGCGCGCGCGTTCGTCGGCCGGCTCGTCGGCCGCGAGGTCGACCTCACGCTGTTTTCCGTCGAACCGGACCGCTGGGGCCGGCTAATCGCCGACGTCGCGTTCGTCGACGAGTCGGGCGCGCCGCGCTCGTTCGCCGAGGCGCTTCTCGCCGCCGGCTTCGCCCGGGTGCGCCCGGAGTATGAGGCGCGCGGCTGCGTCGCGGCGCGTTTGGCCGCAGAATCAAAGGCCCGCGATGCGGGGCTTGGCCTCTGGGACGATCCCGACTATTCCGTGCTCGCCGCCGACGACGTCGAGGAGCTGAGAGAGCGCGACGGGCGCTTCGTCCTCGTCGAGGGCGTGGTGCGTCGGGTTGGCGTCGGGCGCGCGCGTCTTTATCTTGACTTCGGCGGCCGCGGCGGCTTCACCGTCGTCGCGGCGCGGAAGCTCGAGGCGGCGTTCGCGGCCGCCGGCGCGCCATTGCGGGCGCTGGCGGGCGAGCGGATCCGGGCGCGGGGCGTGTTGGACGATCGTTTCGGCCCCCGGCTGGAGATCGCCGAGCCGCTTTTGATCGAGCGCCTCGGTCGCGACGAGGCGGACAAGGGGACCAGGCCGGGCGGATGACGAGGACTGGCGGGGAAATCTGGCGGCGGCGCTTCGCGCGCCCCTTCGTCGCCGGCGCGGGCAGGCTCGCGGCCGCCGCGCTGCTGCTGCTTGCGGCCGGCTGCTCCGCCGTCGACGCGCCGCCGCCCTCCGCTAGCGTCGGCGCCTTCGCGCCCGCCGCGGCGCCGCAGACCACCGGCGGCCCGCAGTCGAGCCCCGAGCGCAAGCGCCTGATCGACGCTTTCGGCGGCGAATACAGCGCGCCCGCCGCCGAAGGCTATCTCAACGGCGTGCTCGCCCGCCTGGCGCCGGCGAGCCAGGCGCCGTCGGACGCCTATCGCGTGACCATCCTCGATTCGCCGGTGGTCAACGCCTTCGCGCTGCCCTCCGGCGACATCTTCGTCACCCGCGGGCTGCTCGCGCTCGCCAACGACGGTTCGGAAGTCGCCGCGGTGATGGCCCACGAAATCGCCCACGTCACCGCCCATCACGCCGCGCAGCGCGCCGAGCTGGAGAAGACGGCGGCGCTGTTCACCCGCGTCTCCTCGCAGCTGCTCGACCGGCCGCAGGAAGGCGAACAGGTCGAGGCGCGCATGAAGCTGTCGATCGCGCGGTTTTCGCGCGAGCAGGAGTTCGAGGCCGACAAGATCGGCATCGGCGACGTCGCCAAGGCGGGCTTTGACCCGTACGCCGCCGCGCGCTTCCTCGGCTCGCTCGGGCGGTGGAGCGCGTTGCGCGCCTCGCTGATCGGCTTGGGCGACGCCGACAAGCCGGACATGATGGCGACCCATCCTTCGACGCCCGAGCGCGTCGCCCAGGCCAACGTCGAGGCGCGCGCGTTCGGCGCGCCGGGCGTCGGCGAGGGCGACCGCGACGCCTATCTCAACGCCATCGACGGCATCGCCTACGGCGACGATCCTTCGCAGGGGCTG
>CAZKHF010000434.1:0-1890 GCA_964552445.1 uncultured Bradyrhizobium sp.
GCCCGCGTCGTCTATCCCGGCCGCGCCGACCATCCGCAGCGCGCGGTGGCGGCCAAGCAGATGTCGGGCGGCGGCACGCTGGTCGCGTTCGAAGTCGCCGGCGGCAAGGCGGGGGCCTTCGCCGCCGCCGACGCACTGACGATCATCGGCATTTCCAATAATCTCGGCGACGCCAAGAGCCTCGTCACCCATCCCGAAACGACGACCCACCAGCGGCTGAAGCCCGAGCAGCGCGCCGCGCTCGGCATCGGCCCCGGCCTGCTGCGGCTTTCGGTCGGACTCGAGGATCCCGACGACCTGATCGAGGACCTCGACCAGGCGCTCGGCAAGCTGGCGGCCGTCCGCAGCGCCGCCGAGTGAGGGCGGCGCGCCGAAGGCGCGACACATCCGTTCAGCGAACGAGCGTTTTCAAAGCGCTAGGCGCCATTTTGCGCGCGCCCGTAATCCCCAACCACAGTGTCATTGAATGTCGACGGAGACCCTCACATTCGCGACGCCCACGGGCGTCGTTGCGCCTTGCCTCGTAACGAATACGCCCGTAATCGAGTAAGAAAACTCGTCGGCGCCCTTATACCCCGGAGTCGGTTGATATTGAATGAGAATATCAATGAGAGAACCGCTCCACGTCGCCGCTCCATGCATCGGCTTCTGCGTTATCGCAACGGATTCCACGTCCGTCGTTCTTCCAGGACTTAGCCTCAGCGAGCAAGTCGAGCTGCCGTTCAGATGAATCGCGGTCGTCGAGTTCACCCCAAACTGCCATTTGCCATAATCGACCCGGCAAGACGCCGATGCGGATGTAACTGCAAGTCCGAGAATAACGGCAGAAAGCATAAACACTCTCATTGCGGGGATCCTCACAAACAGATTGTCTATCGCGCCGCGGCCGGCGCGATGACGCTCCGCTGGCGTTGCATGGTCGGCAACGCGGCAGGACGTCGCAGGCTTGAGCAAGCTCGTGGAACGTTGACCCGTATCTTTCGGTAGCGCTCGGTAATTAGAATACGGTGACGCTCGCATGAATAATTCCCGACTTCTGTCGCCGAGAAAAACCTAGCCCTTGCGGCGACTCCTGCCCATCTCCACCCGCTCTACCCCCCGCCCCACCTCTTCGCCTGCGCGTCGTCGTCGGCTTTGGCTTCGACCCAGCCCTCAACGGCGCCGTCGAGGCGGGTGGCGCGCTTCCAGAACGGGGCGCGGGTCTTGAGGAAATCCATCAGCATTTCGGCGGCGGCGAACGCTTCGCCGCGGTGGCTCGCCGCGACGCCGACATAGACGATCTGGTCGCCCGGCCGCAGCTTGCCGAAGCGATGGACGACCGTGATCCCGTAGAGCGGCCAGCGCGCCTCCGCCTCGGCGACGACGCGCGCGATCTCGGCTTCCGCCATGCCGGGATAATGCTCGATCTCGAGCGCCGCCAGGCGACCGCCTTCGTCGCGACACAGGCCGATGAAGCTCGCCAACGCGCCGATTTCGGGTCGCCCGGCGGTCAGCGCGCGGCCTTCCGCCGCGGCGTCGAAATCCTCGGCCTGGACGCGAACGACGCCCATGCTCAGCCGCCGGTCATCGGCGGGAAGAAGGCGATTTCCTTCGCCCCGGCGATCCGCGCGTCGCGCGCCGCGTGAGCGCGGTCGATCGCGACGCGGATCACTTGCGGCTTGTCGAAGGCGTGGGCGTAGTTCTCGCCGCGACTAGCCAGCCAGGCGACGAGATCGTCGACCGTCGCCACCTCGGCCGGCGGCGCGATCTCTTCCTCGTTCTTGCCGATTCGCTCGCGCACCCAGGCGAAATACACCGCTTTCATCGCGCCTCACGCGCCCCCGACATGGTCGTAACTCGCCTTCATATAGTCCCATCCGGTGTAGAACGTCAGGATGGCGGCGATCCACA
>CAZKHF010000435.1:0-1870 GCA_964552445.1 uncultured Bradyrhizobium sp.
CCAACAATCTCGACGTCGGCGCCAACATCTTCCTCGGCCGCGAGGTCAAGAGGCGCTGGCTCGGCGGGCTCGTCCACACCCTCGACGACAAGGGGATGGAAGGCCAGTCGCGCAAGACGCTCGACTCGCTGCAGATCCGCATTCCCTCGCTAACCGAGCCGATCGAGACGCTGTCGGGCGGGCAACGCCAGGCGGTGGCGATCGCGCGCGCGGTCTATTGGGACGCCAAGCTGATGATCATGGACGAGCCGACCAATAATCTCGGCGTCCCCGAGCAGCACAAGGTGCTCGAGCTCATCCGCACCTTGCGCGACCGCGGCGTGCCGGTGATTCTCATCACCCACATCCTGCCCGACGCCTTCGCGGTGACCGATCGCGTCATCGTCATGCACCGCGGCCGCAAAGTGGCGGAGAAGGTCACCGCGCGCACCAACCCGGAAGAGCTGGTGCAGTACATGGTCGGCGCCCGCGACGACGCCGCGGCGGCGGCGTGAGGGGGGCCGGCCGCCAACGACGGCTTATCGGGCGAGATAACCCGCGACCTCGCGCTCGAATTCGGGGAAATAGCGGCCGATCACGCTGACGTCGAAGCCGCGTAGGATCGACTCCTTCGGCTCGCGGTCGAGCAGGAAGCGGAACGCCGCTTCGATCAGCTTCTCGGGCGGCGCGCCGGCGGAAAGGCGCGCGAAATCGGCGGCGGCGAGCGTCACCCGGTGGCGGGTCGCGCCGCGCCCCTCGGCGACCTCGACCTCGAAGGCGAGCGGGTCGTCGCCCGGCAGGCGCGTGACTGTGATCATGAACGGTTCTCCTCGGGCGCGGTCGCGCCGCGCATCCTAACCGATCCGGCGCCGCGCGCTCATGCCGCGTCGGTCCGATGCGGTCCGTTCGCGGTCAAAGCGCGCGCGCCGCGCCGCCTCCTCGCCTTGCCGCTCCGCCGCCGCGCCGTTATAAGCGCCGCGAATTTCCCCGCAAAAAGAACGGAAGCGCCCATGGCTCTCGAACGCACCTTCTCGATCCTCAAGCCCGACGTCACCCGCCGCAATCTCACCGGCGCGGTCAACGCGCGCATCGAGGCGGCGGGCTTGCGCATCGTCGCCCAGAAGCGCTTCCAGATGACCCGCGCGCAGGCCGAGACCTTCTACGCGGTGCACAAGGAGCGGCCGTTCTTCGCCGATCTGGTGGCGATGATGACCGCCGCGCCGGTGGTGGTGCAGGTGCTCGAAGGCGATAACGCCATCCAGCATTATCGCGACGCGATGGGCGCGACCAACCCGGAGAAGGCCGCTCCGGGCACGATCCGCAAGGAGTTCGCGCTGTCGATGAGCGAAAACTCCGTCCACGGCTCCGACGGCCCGCAGACCGCCGCGGTGGAGATCGCCCAGTTCTTCTCCGGCAACGAGATCGTGGGCTGATCCGCGACGCGGCGCCGCTTCTCCTTTTGCGAGGAAAGGCGGCGCGAAGCGCCGGATGAAGGGCGCGGCGTCTACTCGACTTCCGTCAGCTCGCGCGGGCCGGCGACGGAGGCGCGCCTGATCAGCGCCTCCTCCATGCGCTCGGCGATCTCGCGCAGGTGGGGGCTGCGCGACTCGCGCCCCGCCCGGCCGGCGTCGAGGTCGGCCTGGAAGCCGTCGCGCAGAGGCCATTGCTCGGAGAGCAGCTCGAAGCCGGCGTCGGCGATCGCCTCGACCGCCCGCGCGGCCTGCGGTTCGGAGCGGCCGATCTTCGACAGCACGACGACGATGCGCCCTTCCGCGCCGCGCTTGGCGAGCTTGCGGGCGAGCGCCAGCGTCGGGCGCAGGTCGTCGTAGGAGGTGCCGGTCGGCAGGAAGACGACGTCGCTCTCCTCGGCGAGCTCCTTGGTCAGGTCGTC
>CAZKHF010000436.1:0-1869 GCA_964552445.1 uncultured Bradyrhizobium sp.
GGCCCGCCCCTGGATGACGCAAGGCCAACCGGGGAAGTCGTAGAGAACCTCGTAGACGACGTCGTCGGCGACAATGTCAAAGAAGTGCTCGCCGTCGACGAGGTCGCCCAGCGCCCTTCGAACCAGATCGAAATAAGGGGCGGCGGCCTCGTAGGCGGCGTAGTTCGGATTCGGCATCCTGGTTTCTCCATGCGCTTCGCGAGGTCGCTCGCCAAAGGAGAGCGACATATAACTCGGAGGCTGCATTACGGCGACCGCGCATTGGCGTGGAGCCGCCGTAACCCGCCCTGCCGCTTCGTCGCTCAGCGCCGCGCGACCTTCGCCGCGACGCCCGAGCCGGACGCGCTGCGGCGGTCGAGCGAGACGCATTGGCCGAACCTGTTCCTCGCCGGCGCCTGGGCGCAAACCGGCCTGCCCGACGCAATGGAAAGCGCCGCGGGCTCCGCCGCAGCCGCCGCCGAACGCGCGGCGCCGCGGGCTGGCGGCGTGAGGCTTTGTGCGGCGGCATGGGTTTTGGCGCGCGCCCTCGTCCGGCCGCCGCAAGGAGGCGAGCGATGCGGCGGAGCAGGCCGGTTGGCGGCGTGTCGATCGGCAAGACGCCGGCGGGTCGCCGATTAAGGGACCTACGCACGGACGGCGACCCGAAAGTGAGACACGCTAATTGAGCGGCGGCGCCCTGTAATCCGTAATCCCGCGTCGCCGTGATCCGACCACAGCGCGGCCCCCTGCCCGAGCCGCGCTCGCCGTCAAGCCCGAGCGCGGTTTGCGCGCGTCGCCTTCGGCGAGGCTTGACCGCTCAAGCGCGGCCAGGGCCTTCAGCCTCCTCCATGGCTTCGACGCCCTATCGCGCCGGCGCTGGCGCCACGAAGGCGCCGGAACGAAGTGGAGGAGCGCCGAAGGCGCTTGACGGCGGCGGCGCGACAGGGCCGGAGGGCGGAATTGCGCAATTAGCTGGGCGTCAACGTAATCCGGAGCGGGCGACGAACTGCGTAATTTCGCGGTTTCCGGTTCGTCGCCAAACCCTCGCGGCCTGAATCGCTTCGCTCCGCGCCAAGCCCGCGCCGCCAGGAAGGGAATACGGGGAATACGCGGACAGGACACGAATTGCACAATTTCGCGGCTCGATACCAGGCCCTAGGCTTCTTCGACAGGACCGGCCCTGCTCCTCTCCGCCACTCACCGCGCCGTCGACCTCATGCGGACCTGCGGGGGACCGGAAGCGGCAAGGCGCAAAGGCGCGCAGCGTACTACGCCGCGGAATAATCATATTTGATATGTATAATACGCGCATCCAATCGCTCGCTCGCCCACGCCGCCAACGGGAAGAAAACCGTTTCGCAAACGGCTGAAATCGCTTGATCCCGGGAAAACGGCGCCGGAGACGACGCGTCGCATGAAACTGCGGCGACGCGCCTCGCCCTGCTTTCGGCGTAGGCGCGCCGCCCGGCTCGGCCTTGCCGGCCGTTCTTTGCCGATGGCCGCGCGCGCCCTACTGCCGGAACGTGTCGCAAGCGTCGACCCGGCCGCTGTTCAGCCCGGTCGTCAGCCATTTGACCCGCATCGCCGACGAGCCGTGGGTGAAGCTGTCGGGCACGGCGTAGCCGCGCGCCGCTGTCTGCAGGCGATCGTCGCCGATCGCCCCGGCCGTCGCCACGGCTTTCTCGACGTCGCCGGGGTCGAGGAGCTTCCACTTCTGATTGGCGTTGGCCGCCCAGACGCCGGCCAGGCAGTCGGCCATCAGTTCGACCCGGACCGAGATCGCATTGGCCTGGGTGCGGCTCGCGTTCTCCTTGGCCGCGTCGGTCTTGGCGAGAATGCCGAGCAGGTCCTGGACGTGATGGCCGATCTCGTGGGCGATCACGTAGGCGT
>CAZKHF010000437.1:0-1868 GCA_964552445.1 uncultured Bradyrhizobium sp.
CTGACCAGGATCTCCGGGCTGGAGACGACGATCTGGAAGCCGCCGAAATCGAGGAAGCAGAGATAGGGCGAGGGATTGACGCGCCTCAGCGCGCGATAGAGCGAGAACGCCGGCAGCTCGAAGCGGCTGGCGAAGCGCTGCGACAGCACGATCTGGAAAGCGTCGCCGGCGACGATGTACTCTTTCGCGCGCGCCACCATGGCGACGAATTCGGCTTCGCTGGTGTTGGAGACGGCGGCGCTCGCGACCAGCGTCGGATCGACCGTCGGCGCGACGTGGTCGAGCGGCCCCTCGAGCGCCGCCACCACGGCGTCGAGCCGCGCTTGCGCGCTCTCGTAGGCGGCGCGCGCGCTGACCCCCGCCGCCGGCCGCGCCGGGGTGACCACGATCATCTCGTCGCGCGCGGAGTCGAACACCACCATCGCCGTCGGGCGGATGAGCACCGCGTCGGGAACGCCGATCGGGTCGGGCTTCGCCGGCGTCAGGCGCTCCATCTGGCGCACCATGTCGTAGCCGAGATAGCCGAATATGCCCGCCGACATCGGCGGCAGCCCGGGCGGCAGATCGACGCGCGACTCGGCGAGCAGCGCCCTCAGCGCGTCGAGCGGCTTGCCGGGGCAGGGGACGAAGGCGTTAGGATCGGTCGCGGCGCGGCGGTTGATCGCCGCCCCTTCGCCGTCGCAGCGCCAGATGAGGTCGGGGTCGAGCCCGATCATCGAGTAGCGCCCGCGCTGAGCGCCGCCCTCCACCGATTCGAGCAGGAACATGTTGCCGGCGCGGCCCGCCGCCAGCTTGAGATAGGCCGACACCGGCGTCTCCAGGTCGGCGACCAGCACGGTACGCGCCAACGCGGCGCGCCCGCTCTCATAGCGGCGCGCGAAATCGGCGTACTCGGGGTCCTTCAGCGTCATCGTCGTCATCCTCAGCCTCAGCCGCCTACCGCCGTCTGAAGGACGCTTTCGTTGACGTGCACCCCCAGCTCGCGTTCGAGCGCCGTGATGAATTGCTGGACGACGCCGTTTTGCAGCCCGCTCGCGAGTCGCCGCGCCGAGGCCTTGACCGCATCGTCGTCGAGATTGATCGGCGGCGTCGCGTCGGAAGTGATCTTGAACACCACCCGTCCGTCCGGCGTCGCCGCCGATCCGGCGCCGTTCGGCGGCGAGGAGAACACGGCGGCGACCACGCTGTCGGCGAGGCCGCCGCCGCCGCTGCGACGGATGTCCTTCGCCGACTTCGCCTCCTGGCCGGCGCTCTCAGCCAACGTCGCCAGCTCGGCGCCGCCGTCGAGCTGTTTGACCATGTCGGCCGCCTTGGCGGCGAGGGCGCGGGCGAGCGCCTCGGCGCGCCACTGCTTCTCCACCCCGGCGCGCACCTCCTCGAAGCGGCGGTCGCGCGCAGGGTCGACCCTGTCGACCTCGTACCAGAGATAGCCGCGATCGGGGGTCTGCAGCGCGGCGTTGTCGACGCCGACGTCGGAAGAAAACACCGAACGCAACAGCAGGTCCTTGTCCGGCAGCTCGACCGCCGAGTCGTTGGAGTCGAATCCCTTGGCGTCGACCGCCGTGATGGTCTGCGGCTCGAGGGCGGCGGCCTTGGCGGCGTCGGCGAGCGGCTTGCCGCTCACTAGCGCGTCCTCGACCTTGTCGTGCGCGGCCAGCACCGCGTCGCTGGCGCGGCCGAGCGCGATCTCCTTCTTCAGCGCGTCGGCGACTTCGGCGTAGCTCTTCACGCTCGTCGGCGTGATCGCGACGACGTGAAGGATGACCGGGCCGAACGGGCCCTTCACCACCTCGCTGACCCCGCCTTCGGGCAAGGCGAAGGCGGCCGCGCCGACCGCGGGATCGTAGACCTTGTCCTTGGTCGTCTCG
>CAZKHF010000438.1:0-1867 GCA_964552445.1 uncultured Bradyrhizobium sp.
CTCGCCGACCGCCTCGGCGCCCTAACGCGTTAACCCGGATTCGGAGCCCTGCGGAGGGGAGGAAGACGCGCGGCGGGCGCCGCGGCGCAGGTCTTGCGGCCGGCGCCGACCAGGATGTTCAGCGTCTACGCCTGTCGCCCCGGATCGACCGCGTCGTCGCCCACCCACACGAATTCGAGATCGGGCTCGGCGAGGTAAGTCTGGATGACCTGGTCGAGCGCGCCCTTGATCCACGCCTTCAGCGGCACCAGCCCTTCCTGCGTCGCCTGCAAGCGCAGCGTCTCGCTGGCGCTGCGGTTGACCTGGGAGACGAACGCCGAGGCGGGGACCGAGAAGGCGTAGCAGATCAGCCGCGCCAGCCATTCGTCGTACAGGTCTTTGAGCGGCGGCTGGCGCGCTTCGATGAGGCGGAAGTCGGCGGGCATGAACGTGAATTTCGGCTACGCGTCGGCGAGAGAAATCGTTCGCCGCCAGCGCGTCGAGATCGTCCGGGCGCTGCGACGCCGCCGATCGATCGAGCGATTGCGCCGCAATTGTCCGCATCCGCGCGTGAGCGGCGTTCGGCTATCGGACGCCGGAATCCTGGGCCGACAATTGACTGCCGTTGTAGTGTCGGCCGGAGTCGTACTCGAACGCGCCAAACCAAGCGATGACGATCGTCAGCCAAAGCGCAAATAAGCGCCAGTCCCGGTAGAGCAGCAATCGCGTAATCGCCGAGCGTGACACGATCAGGTTGATCAGCGTCCAGATCACCAAACATGGAAACGCGGCCAGTACCCAAATTACGATATCGCCGCCGGCCTCAAAACCGAAACCTTCTTGCCCAGGCGGCGCCCATGCCCACGACGCAAAATAGAGATACAGAGCGAGTCCCGCGACATTCATGGAGAACAGCAGCCACAGGGCGTAGGTTGGTGATTTGCGACGGCGATCCACGGACGGCCTCGAATTAATCGTGCGGCGCGCGTGAGCAAGGGCCAACGCCGTTTGTCGCATCGTTCCAGCCCTTTGTCCACCAAGTCGTCTGGCTTGCGGCTCCAGCGTTTGAAGAATGGCGGCTCGCGTATATGATGCCTATCTCCTTGGTTTGGTCATAAGTAAAACCCGCTCCTGCCATGTATACACCGACAGCATAGTTTGCAGCACTTATATACACTGAATAGAAAGTTCCGTTCCTCCTTTGAAAATCGTAAGTCCCGAATTGCCCGACCGCTGAACCAACGGCTATCAGGTTCAGCCAGTGTGCTTGTCCATCGGCGTACACCTTACAAAAATCCGCGTCTGGCGGCGCGTAGAAAGACGTTCCATCGCCCGCCGTCAGCGAGACTGCATCGTCCGGCACGTCGTGGACAATCTTCAGGCCGTTCGGCGGCGCCGGCTTGTCGGAGGCGGTCGGCGCTCGGTCAGCGGGGCTTTGGTTTGGAGTCGACAAGTGCGTCGCCGGAAGCGCGTCGTCGCTGTCAGCTCGCGTTGTAGTTGGGCTCGCGTCGCTGTTCGTCTTCGGGTTTTCGTTGGCCGCGACTTGCACGCCCTTCGGCTTCTCGTCGCGTCCTGCGCCCGGCTCGACCGCGCCGTCCGCCTTCGTAAAGCGCCCGCGCTCGTCGTGATAGGGGTTGAATTTGCCGAAGGCCGGCGCGGCCGTCGCCTCCGCCGCCAGCCCCAAATCCGCGCGCGCCTCGGCGATCGTCTTGATCCCGGCGCCGACCAGGATGTTCAGCGTTTGCGCCTGTTGCAGCGGGTCGACCGCGTCGTCGCCGACCCACACGAATTCGAGGTCGGGCTGGTTCAGGTAGGTCTGGATGACCTCGTCGAGCGCGCCCTTGATCCACGCCTTCAGCGGAACGAGGCCCTCCTGCGTCGCCTGCAG
>CAZKHF010000439.1:0-1865 GCA_964552445.1 uncultured Bradyrhizobium sp.
GAGCCTCGCCAAGCTGCGCAAGCTCGACGAGCGCGGCGTCGTCTTCCAGTCGCACATCGACGGCGCGCGCTTCGAGCTGACTCCGGAGCGGGCGATGGAGATCCAGGGCCTGCTCGGCGCCGACATCCAGATGCAGTTCGACGAGTGCGTGCGCCTTCCTTGCGCGCGCGCCGAGGCCGAGCGCGCGATGCGCCTGTCGCTGCGCTGGGCGGAGCGCTCGCAGGCGGCCTTCGCAGCCGAGCCGGGCAGGGCGCTGTTCGGCATCGTCCAGGGCGGGGTCGAGAAGGACCTGCGCGTCGAGAGCGCTCGCTCGCTCGCCTCGCTCGGCTTCGACGGCTACGCCATCGGCGGCCTCGCAGTCGGCGAGCCGCAGGCCGAGATGCTGGCGACCATCGAGGCGGTCGTCCCGCGTCTGCCGATCGACAAGCCGCGCTATCTGATGGGCGTCGGCGCGCCCGACGATCTGCTTGAGTGCCTCGCGCGCGGCGTCGACATGTTCGACTGCGTGATGCCGACCCGCGCCGGGCGCCATGGCATGGTCTTCACCCGGCGCGGGCGGCTCAATTTGCGCAACGCCCGCTTCGCCGACGATCCGCGGCCGATCGATCCGGCTTCGCGCGCCGCCGCCGGGCGCGACTATTCGCGCGCCTATTGGCGCCATCTGGTGAAGTCGGGCGAGATCCTGGCGATGATGGCGCTGACCGCGGTCAACCTCGCCTATTATCAGGAGCTGATGGCGGGCGCGCGCGAGGCGATCGCCGCCGGCCGGCTCGCGGATTTCGTCGCTGAGGCGAAGGCGGGTTGGGCCGAAGGCGAAAGAAGCGGCGCCTGAATCGCGTGCGCCAAAAAACAAGGCATGGGCGACGCCCATGCCTTGCAATTCGTTGGCCTATCCTGAATGGCGTTTCCGGTCGGGCGCGTCTCTTATTCCGCGAATCCTGCTCGCCTGCGCGATTCTCCCAACCTTGCTCCCGGTCCTCCCACAGACTCGGCAACCCGTCGCCAACTACCGCGGCGGCGGCCTCCTTTTTATTTAAGGGGACCTTGATAGTCGAAATTTTGGGCATTGTCACCTCCGCTGGCGACGCCGCCATGCGAAATATTTTTACCTGCTATTGATTTGACGCAATTCACTTCGCGGCGACGGCGCCCGCGCCTCCCGCGCCGCGCGGCGCCGACTTCCTTCTGTAATGACGCCGTCGTATGAGCGGCCTCCGCATGGACGCCGACGACGCGCAGCCGACCGACGAGTCGGTTGGGGTCGCGGGCGCCGCGGCGGGTGGAGACGCGCGGCGCCCGTAAGCGTTTGGGGCGCGCTGCGTCTGAGAGAAATGAGGAAACTAGCATGACCGCCATCGCCGACATTGTCGCCCGCGAGATTCTCGACAGCCGCGGCAATCCGACCCTCGAGGTCGACGTCGTGCTCGACGACGGCACGCTCGGCCGCACCGCCGTGCCGTCGGGCGCGTCGACCGGCGCCCACGAAGCGGTCGAGTTGCGCGACGGCGACGAAGAGCGCTACGGCGGCAAGGGCGTGTTGAGGGCGGCGCAGTCGGTCAACCGCGAGATCTTCGACGCCATCTCCGGCTACGAGGCGGAGGACCAGCTCAAGATCGACGAGACGATGATCGCGCTCGACGGCACGCCCAACAAGGCGCGTCTCGGCGCCAACGCCATTCTCGGCGTGTCGCTGGCGGTGGCGAAGGCCGGCGCCGAGGCGGCCGGCATGCCGCTCTACCGCTACGTCGGCGGCGTCGCCGCGCGCGTCCTGCCGACGCCGATGATGAACATCCTCAACGGCGGCGTCCACGCCGACAACCCGATCGACTTCCAGGAGTTCATGATCCTGCCGGTCGGCGCGCCGA
>CAZKHF010000440.1:0-1863 GCA_964552445.1 uncultured Bradyrhizobium sp.
ACGAACATCGGCGCCGGAACGATCACCTGCAACTACGACGGCTTCGGCAAATACAAGACCGACATCGGCGCCGGCGCCTTCATCGGCTCCAACTCGGCCCTGGTCGCCCCGGTCAAGATCGGCGACGGCGCCTACATCGGCTCCGGCTCGGTGATCACCAAGGACGTCGAAGCCGACGCCCTGGCGGTCGGCCGCGGGAGGCAGATCGAGAAAGCGGGGTGGGCGAAGGCGTTTCGGGAGCGGATGAGGAAGAGGTAAGGGGCGGGGCAGCGTGGCCGAATTGCTTTTGAGCTTCGATCGCGCTTTGCCGCTCCTCCAGCCATGCCTTATCGCCGTCGCGATCGGCTGCTGGGGGATCGGCCTCGTCAGGATGTTGATCAATTGGCGCGCGCGGCCGCCTCGCGTGAACGCCACAGACCCGGTCCTCTTGGGCGCCCTCGCCATTTTCGCCAGCATCATCGCCTTCGAGGTCGCGCTAACGTCTGTGTATGGTTACGAAGCGCGAACCGAAATCGCGGCGTTCTGCGCCGGCGGTGTCGAGAGCCTGACGGTGGACGGCAAACCGTTTGCCCCAACGGAAGACTTGGTCTCGTTGCTCATCGCTCCGCGCCACCCATGGGGGCATCACTCGCATCCGGCGAAGACGCTGCGCGTGCGACTCACCACCGCCAACGGAACTCTCGACCTGGCGCTTCGCCGCGACAGTGGCGACCAGCACGAATACTGGCTGTTCTATCCGCGCTACTCGGTGACGTGGCGCGGTGAGATCGGCCACGTTTTCACCGACCGACTCGATGGTTTTTAGCGGTCGTTCGCCGGCATCGAGAGTGCCGACGAGGCGCTCGATCGCCTGACGCAGCGCTTCGCCGCGGTCGGCGGCGGTTGGCCGCCCAGCGGCCACGCGACCGAGTTTTGCATCGCAAGTCCCTGAAAACAGGCCGTCGCGCCGAAAGATGGCGCCCCTCGGGATGGCGCGGCCGCTCATGGCTCGAGACGCCGCCTACGGCGGCTCCTCACCATGAGGGGAGAGGGCTATTGAATGGCGCGAGAGTAGCCCTCATTCTGAGGAGCCGGCGAAGCCGGCGTCTCGAAGAACGAGGGCGGGCCGCGCCTCCATTCCTCGCCCCTTCATATTGCGTCACCCAACGTGATTTGGGCGACAAGCGGTCCTTGGCCTAAGGCTTGCTCGCGCCGAGTCGGGGGCGTTCAGAAACGGGACGTTTGGGGCGATGTGCGGAATCGTCGGCATTCTCGGACGCGCGCCGGTGGCGGGCGACATCGTCGCGGCGCTGAAGCGGCTGGAATATCGCGGCTATGATTCGGCCGGCGTGGCGACGCTCGAAGGCGACGGCCTGACCCGGCTGCGGGCCGAGGGCAAGCTCAAGAACCTCGAAGCCAAGCTCGACCGTCATCCGCTCGCCGGAACGATCGGCATCGGCCACACCCGCTGGGCGACCCATGGCAAGCCGAGCGAGGCCAACGCCCATCCCCACGCCAGCCCGCGCGTCGCCGTCGTCCATAACGGCATCATCGAGAACTTCAGAGCGCTGCGCGAGGCGCTGATCGCCAAGGGCCACCGCCTCGCCACCGAGACCGACTCGGAGGTCGCCGCCTTCCTGGTCGAGGACGAGCTTGGCCAGGGCAAGACGCCGACCGAGGCGGTGGCGGCGGCGCTCAAACGCATGCGCGGCGCCTTCGCCCTGGTGTTTCTGTTCGCCGGCGAGCATGACCTGCTGATCGGCGCCCGTCAGGGCGCGCCGCTCGCCGTCGGCTATGGCGACGGCGCGATGTATCTCGGCTCAGACGCGCTCGCGCTCGCCCCCTTCACCGACCGCGTCGCCTATCTCGAAGAGGGCGATTGGG
>CAZKHF010000441.1:0-1860 GCA_964552445.1 uncultured Bradyrhizobium sp.
TTCGACATGTCGGAATACATGGAGCGCCACACCGTCTCGCGGCTGATCGGCGCGCCGCCCGGCTATGTCGGCTTCGACCAGGGCGGGCTGCTCACCGACGCGATCGACCAGCACCCGCACAGCGTGCTGCTGCTCGACGAGATCGAGAAGGCGCATCCCGATCTCTTCAACATCCTCTTGCAGGTGATGGACCACGGCAAGCTCACCGACCATGCGGGCAAGCAGATCGATTTCCGCAGCGTGATCATGATCATGACCACCAACGCCGGCGCGCAGGACCTCGCCAAGGAGGCGTTCGGCTTCACCCGCGCCAAGCGCGAGGGCGACGACGCCGAGGCGATCAACCGTATGTTCTCGCCGGAGTTCCGCAACCGTCTCGACGCCATCGTGCCGTTTGCGCGGCTGCCGGAGTCGGTGATCGCCCTGGTGGTCGACAAGTTCGTTCTGCAGCTCGAGGCGCAGCTCGCCGACCGCAACGTGACCATCGAGCTCGCCGACGAAGCGCGCGCCTGGCTGGTCAGGAACGGCTACGACGAGGCGATGGGGGCGCGGCCGATGGCGCGCGTCATCCAGACCCAGATCAAGACGCCGCTCGCCGACGAGGTGCTGTTTGGCCGCTTGAAGAACGGCGGCGTGGTGCGCGTCGTCGTCACCGCCGACGACAGCGGCGCGAAGAAGCTCGGCTTCGTGTATCCGGAGGGGCCGGCGCAGCCGCGGCTGGAGCGCGACCTGATCGTCGCCGGTCGCAAGCGCGCGGTCGACGAGCCCGAGGCGCGCAAAGCGCGCGCGCGCAAGCGCGGCGAAGCGCCAGACGGCGGTTCGGAAGCGCCCGAGGCCGCGCCGGGCGGAGAGAAGGCGCCGGACGAGGCCTCGCCGAGCGCGACCGAACCGAGCTGAGCCGGCTTCAGGCGCGGCGTCCGGCGAGGCCGGACAGCAGCGCGGCGACGACGCCGGTCAGGAACACGCTGTCGAAGGTCCCTGCGCCGCCGATCGAAGCGACCGGCGCGCCGAGGCTCTGCAACTGATCGAGGTTCGTCAGATCGGCGCCGATCAGCACGCCGAGCGAGCCGCCGATATAGGCGAGCGGCGCCGCGCGGCGGCGCGACAGGGTCAGCGCGACCAGCGCCGCAAGGATCGGCGGCCATAGGATCGGCACCGAGATGCCGACGCCCGGGATCGGTTGGGCGAGATGGTGGACGACCGCCGCCACGATCGCCGCGGCGATCGCGGCGGGGGCGAGCAAGCGATAGCGGCTGACGAGGTAGATCGACAGCGCGATCGGGATCGCCGCGCCGCCGACGTTGATCGCGACGATCGTGCCGGGCCAATCGACGACCTGTGGGACGAGGTAAGGCACGCCGAACAAATCGACGTAGGCGTCGGCGACGATCCGACGCGCCTCGGGCAGCCGGGCGATGGGGATGTTGAGATAGCCGCCGATCAACGAGGCGAGCAGGACCAGCGTCGCGACGCGCGGCTCCAGGCCGAGGCTGCGATAGGCGCGATCGATCAGGCCGATCTGCAGCAGCAACAGCAGGGCGATGAGCAGCCCGCCGAGCAGCAGGTAGAGCAGGACCGACGCGGGCAGGTAATAGAGGTGGCTCGAGGGCATGGCGGCTCGTCGACTTCAACTGCGAGTCGACGCCGAGGCGAGAGCCCGCTCCGGCTTGGGGCAGGCGCTCAGGCGGCGTCGAGCGCGGCGCGGATCTTGGCCGCCTGGGCCTCGAGCTTCTCGGTCGGCGCGACCTCGCCGCCGGGCGGGCGCAGCGCGACGCCGATCCAGCGCGGCAGCACATGAAAGTGCAGATGGAAAACCTGTTGACCGCCGGCGCTCTCGTTGAACTGGTGGATGGCGATTCC
>CAZKHF010000442.1:0-1825 GCA_964552445.1 uncultured Bradyrhizobium sp.
TCTGGGTCTTCAGCTTCTCGATCAGCGCCTGCACTTCCTTGAGCGGCGCGACGCGATCCTTGTCGCCGTGAACGAACAGGCCCGACGAAGGGCAGGGGGCGAGGAAGCTGAAGTCGAAGCGGTTGGCGGGCGGGGCGATCGAGATGAAGCCCTCGATTTCCGGCCGCCGCATCAAGAGCTGCATGCCGATCCACGAGCCGAACGACACGCCGGCGATCCAGCAGGCGCGCGCCTCGGGGCTGATCGACTGCGCCCAGTCGAGCGCCGAGGCGGCGTCCGACAATTCGCCCTGGCCATGGTCGAACACGCCTTGCGAGCGGCCGACGCCGCGAAAATTGAATCGCAGCACCGAGAAGCCGCGGTCGGCGAACGAGTAGTAAGTGTTGTAGACAATCTGGTTGTTCATCGTGCCGCCGAATTGCGGGTGGGGGTGGAGCACCACCGCGATCGGCGCGCCGCGCTGCTTGGCGGGATGAAATCGGCCTTCGAGCCGACCGGCGGGGCCGTTGAAAAAGACCTCAGGCATCGCGTCTCCGGAGCTGCACGCCGCGCTTCTCTTCAAGAAGCGCGCCGGATTGGATCGCGCCTCGCCCGGCCGCGCGACCCGCCCGCGGCCGAGCCCTTGGGGCGCCTCGAGCGGGGCGGGGATCGGCGAAACTTGCGGCGGACGTGGGGCGCGCGTATCTCTCAGGCGCTCGGGCACGGCGCGGACGACGCCTCATAGCACGCCTCGCCCTAGCGAATGCAAGGACAAAACGCATTCTGGCGCTGTCCGCGCCGGCGAGGGCCGCCGGCGGGGCCGCCGCCCTTCCCGGAAGCTGACGGCCCATGGCGGCTCACGACGATCGGCGCGCCTATCTCGACTACAACGCCACCGCGCCGCTCAGGTCCGAGGCGCGGGCGGCGACGCTGGCGGCGCTCGACCGCCTGGGCAACCCCTCCTCGATCCACGCCGAGGGACGCGCGGCGCGGGGGCTGGTCGAAGAGAGTCGGCGCGCGATCGCCGAGCTGGTCGGCGTCCCGCCGCGGTGCGTCGTCTTCACCTCCGGCGGGACGGAGGCGGCCAATCTCGCGCTGACGCCGGCGATCGTCGCGCCGGGACGCCGCGCCCCCGAGCGCCTGATCGTCGCCGGCGGCGAGCATCCTTGCGTGCTCAACGGCCACCGGTTTCCGCCTGAGGCGGTCGTCGTCGCGCCGCTCGCCGCCGATGGGCGCGTCGACCTCGACGCGCTGGAAGCGCTGATCGCCGCCGAGCCGGGACGCCCGCCGATGCTGGCGCTGCAGGGCGCCAACAACGAGACCGGCGTCATTCAGCCGGTGGCCGAGGCGGCCGAGATGGTTCGCGAGGCGGGCGGCGCGACGGTGTGCGACGGCGTGCAGCTCGCCGGGCGCGCGGGCGTCGCGCTGGCGGGGCTCGGCGCCGACTTCCTTCTTCTCTCGGCGCACAAGTGCGGCGGGCCGAAGGGCGCGGGAGCGCTGGTCGCGGCCGACCCGGACCTCGCCATCGGCGCGCCGCTTCTGCGCGGCGGCGGCCAGGAGCGCGGCCAGCGCGCCGGCACCGAGAACGTCGCCGCCATCGCCGGCTTCGGGGCCGCGGCGCGCGTCGCGGAAGCAGAGCGCGCGGCGGAGAGCGCGCGCCTCGCGCGCTTGCGCGACGCGCTCGCCGCCGAGGCGCGCCGCGTCGCGCCTGACGCCGTCGTGTTCGGCGAGGGGGCGCCGCGCCTATGCAACACGCTGTGTTTCGCCGCGCCCGGCGTCGCGGCGGCGACCCTGGTCATCGCGCTCGACCTCGCCGGCGTCGCCGTCTCGGCCGGCTCGGCCTGCT
>CAZKHF010000443.1:0-1781 GCA_964552445.1 uncultured Bradyrhizobium sp.
TCGGCGTAGGCGCGCTGCAGATCGTCGTTGACCACCACGTAGTCGTACTGGCGCCAGCGCTCGATCTCGCGACGCGCGTTGGCGAGCCGCTTGTCGATGGTGGCGGCCGAGTCCTCGGCGCGCCGCTCCAGCCGCGCGCGCAATTCCGTCATCGACGGCGGCAGGATGAAGATGCTGACCACGTCCTCGCCCAGCGCCTCGCGCACCTGCTCGGCGCCCTGCCAGTCGATGTCGAACAGCATGTCGCGCCCTTCGGCGAGCACCTTCATCACCGGCTCGCGCGGCGTGCCGTAGCAGGCGCCGTGCACCTCCGCCGATTCCAAAAGGTCGCCGGCGCTCTTCATCAGGTCGAACTGGCGCCGGCCGATGAAATGGTAGTGGACGCCGTCGACCTCCGAGGAGCGGCGCGGGCGCGTCGTCACCGAGATCGACAGCGTCAGGTCGAGCGCCTTGTCCTGCAACAGCATTCGCGTCAGCGTGGTCTTGCCCGCGCCGGAGGGCGAGGAGAGGATGAGGATCATGCCGCGTCGACGCATCAGAGCCGCCCTCACTCGATGTTCTGCAGTTGCTCGCGCAATTGCTCGATCTGCGCGCGCAGTTCAAGCCCCTGGGCGGTGAGCGAGGCGTCGTTGGCCTTGGCGCACAGGGTGTTGGCCTCGCGCCCGAGCTCCTGGGCGAGGAAGTCGAGCCGGCGCCCGACCGATCCGCCCTCGGCGATCAGCGCCTTCGCCGCGGCGACGTGGGTCTTCAGCCGGTCGAGCTCCTCGCGGACGTCGGCCTTGGCGGCGAGCAGGATCGCCTCCTGATGCAGCCGGTTCTCGTCGAAGCCGCGCGAGGATTCCATCAGCGCCGCGACGGAAGCGGCGAGGCGCGCGCGCACGGCCTCCGGCTTGCGGGCGGGATTGGCGTCGGCGGCCTCGGTCAGCGCGGCGATGGCGTCGAGATGCTCGACGAGGATCGCCTCCAGCGCCGCCCCCTCGGCGCGCTTCGCTTCGGCGAGCGCCGCGATGGCGGCGTCGAGGCTCGCCAGCGCGCCGGCCCGGGCCGCGGCGAGGCTCGCCTCGTCCTCCCCCGCCTCGACCATCTCGACCACGCCGCGAACCGCGAGCACGCCGTCCATGGTCGGCGGCGCGAGGCCCGCCTGCGCCGCCGCCTCGCGCGCCGCGGCGGCGATTTCGATCAGGGCCGCGGCGTCGACGCGCGCCACGGTCGCCGCGCCCTCGCGCGTCGCCGCGATCGTGGCGAAGCAGGTTCCGCGCGCCAGCGCCTTGGCGAGCCGCGCCCGCGCTTCGGTCTCGAGGCTCTCGAAGCCGGAAGGCAGGCGCAACCTGAGATCGAGCCCCTTGGCGTTGACGCAGCGAAGCTCGACCGTCCACCGCCAGGGGGCGCGCGCGCCGGCGGCGCGGGCGAAGCCGGTCATGCTCATCAGGCCCATGGACGAAGGCTCCCTTGCGAGCGCCGGCGATTCGCCGCCGCCCCCGCCTTATACAGGACCGCCGCCGCCCTGGGCGCCGCCGTTCAATCGAGCGTCTCGCGATAGCGCCACACGGCGAAGACGATCACGGCGACGGTGAACGCCGCCATCGGCCACATCTCCGGCGCGACCTCGTTCCAGCCGTTCCCCTTCAGCAGCATGCCGCGAACGATGCGCATCGCGTGGGTGGTCGGAATGAGGTCGCCAACGACCTGCGCCCAGCGCGGCATTCCGCGGAACGGGAACATGAACCCCGACAGCATGAACGACGGCATGAGGGTGAACTGAGCGAGCTGGACCGCCTGCA
>CAZKHF010000444.1:0-1775 GCA_964552445.1 uncultured Bradyrhizobium sp.
GCCTTGATCTTGGAGACGATCGCCGAATAGTCCTTCTCGCCGACGTTGACGCCTTCGTAGAGGACTTCCTTCTTGCCGCCGGCGTTCATGAAGCCGCGCGCGGCGTCGGCGAGGCCCTGGCCGTAGGGGGTCTTGTCGTGAAGGATGGCGATCTTCTTGTCTTTGAGCTGCGAGAGCGCGAGGTCGGCCCACAACTTACCTTGCTGGTCGTCGCGGCCGCAGGTGCGGAATGCGTCCCACAGGCCGCGGTCGGTGACCTTCGGATTGGTTGAGGAGGGGGTGATGAAGAGGATGTCATTGTCGGAGTAGACTTCCGACGCCGGGATGGTCACGCCGGAGTTGAAGTGGCCGATGACGAAATGGACGCCGTCGCCGACGAACTTGTTGGCGACCGAGACGCCCTGCTTCGGGTCGGAGACGTCGTCGCCCTGCTCGATCTCGATCTTCTGACCGAGGATGCCGCCGCTCTTGTTGAAGTCCTCGGCGGCCTGCGCGACGCCGTTGGTGATCTGCGCGCCGAACGACGCGTTCGGGCCGGTGATCGGCGCGCCGACGGCGAACTTCACTTGCGCGTTCGCCGAGCCGGCGAAAGCCAGGCCGGCGGCGAGCGCAAGACTCGTCAACCAGTATTTTTTCATACCACACTCCTTCGGTTACGGGGCGCGGAGCGCGCCCGGGCGGAGCACATCCCGCGGAGGCGGGAATGAGAGCGTGATCTTGAGTGGGCGACGCCGGCGAAACTGCGAATGGCGCCGGCGTTCTTGGTTTGGCGCGCCGAAGCGCGGGCCTCGGCGACGATCACATCTGGTGATAGGTGATCTTGCCGTCGGCGTCCTTGACCCAGACGTACCAGACGAAATCGGCGGTGGTGCGGTCGCCCTTCTTGTCGTAGGAGATGTCGCCCAGCACGGTGTGGAAAGCCATGCCGGAGTGCATGACTTCGGCCATCTTCTGCGGGTCGAGCGCGCCGACCTTCTCCGCCGCCTGCTTGAAGACCTGCACCGCGGCGTAGGAATAGAGGGTGTAACCCTCCGGCTCGAAGCCCTTGGCGCGGATTTCCGTGACGACGTCCTTGCCCTGCGGAAGACTGCGCGCATCGGGGCCAAACGTCATCAGCGTGCCGACCACGCCGGGGCCGCCGATCGAGGCGAACTCGTTGTCGGTGATGCCGTCGCCGGAGATCAAGATCGTCGTCATGCCCTGGTCGCGCATCTGACGCACGATCAGGCCGGCCTCGGTGTGCAGGCCGCCCCACATCACGTAGTCGGCGCCCGCCGCCTTGATCTTGGAGACGATCGCCGAATAGTCCTTCTCGCCGACGTTGACGCCTTCGTAGAGGACTTCCTTCTTGCCGCCGGCGTTCATGAAGCCGCGCGCGGCGTCGGCGAGGCCCTGGCCGTAGGGGGTCTTGTCGTGAAGGATGGCGATCTTCTTGTCTTTGAGCTGCGAGAGCGCGAGGTCGGCCCACAACTTGCCCTGCTGGTCGTCGCGGCCGCAGACGCGGAAGGCGTCCCACAGGCCGCGCTCGGTGACCTTCGGGTTGGTCGAGGAGGGGGTGATGAAGAGGATGTCGTTGTCGGCGTAGACTTCGGAAGCGGGGATGGTCACGCCGGAGTTGAAGTGGCCGACGACAAAGTGGACGCCGTCGCCGACCAACTTGTTGGCGACCGAGACGCCCTGCTTGGGATCGGAAACGTCGTCGCCCTGCTCGAGCTCGATCTTCTGGCCGAGAATGCCGCCAGCCTTGTTGAAGTCCTCAACCGCCTGTCCGACGC
>CAZKHF010000445.1:0-1763 GCA_964552445.1 uncultured Bradyrhizobium sp.
GTCGGCCGCATGCTGCTGATGCACGCCAACAACCGCGAGGACATCAAGGAAGCCTGCGCCGGCGACATCGTCGCGCTCGCCGGCCTGAAGGACACCCGCACCGGCGACACGCTGTGCGATGCGCACAAGCCGGTGATCCTGGAGAAGATGGAGTTCCCCGATCCGGTGATCGAAATCGCCATCGAGCCGAAGTCGAAGGCCGACCAGGAGAAGCTCGCCATCGCGCTGTCGAAGCTTGCCGCCGAGGACCCGTCGTTTCGCGTCTCGACCGACCAGGAGTCGGGCCAGACCATCCTCAAAGGGATGGGCGAGCTGCACCTCGACATCAAGGTCGACATCCTCAAGCGCACCTATAAGGTCGACGCCAACATCGGCGCGCCGCAGGTCGCCTACCGCGAAAAGCTCACCAAGCGGGTCGAGATTGCTCACACCCACAAGAAGCAGACCGGCGGCTCGGGTCAGTTCGCTAAGGTGACGATCGTGTTCGAGCCGGCCGCGCCGGGCGCGGGATCGTCGTTCGAATCGAAGGTGGTCGGCGGCTCGGTGCCGAAAGAGTACATCCCCGGTGTCGAGAAGGGCGTCAACAGCGTGATGGGCTCCGGCGTGCTCGCCGGCTTCCCGGTGGTTGACGTCAAAGCGACGCTCATCGACGGCGCCTATCACGAGGTCGACTCGTCGGCGCTCGCCTTCGAGATCGCGGCGCGCGCCGCGTTCCGCGAGGGCCTGCAGAAAGGCGGCTCGGTGCTGCTCGAGCCGATCATGAAGGTCGAAGTGGTGACCCCGGAGGAGCACACCGGGTTCGTCATGGGCGACCTGTTGTCTCGGCGCGGCCAGGTGCAAGGCCAGGACATGCGCGCCAACGCGGTGGTGATCAACGCGATGGTGCCGCTCGCCAACATGTTCGGCTATGTCAACCAGTTGCGCTCCGGCACCCAGGGGCGCGCGAACTTCACCATGCAGTTCGATCATTACGAACAGGTTCCGGGCAATATCGCCTCGGAGATCATCGAGAAGTTCAAGTAAGGCGGCGGGCCGCCGCAAGAGTGAGAAAAGGGAAATACCAAAAGGAGTCCGGCCATGGCCAAAGAAAAGTTTGCGCGTACCAAGCCGCACTGCAATATCGGCACGATCGGGCACGTCGACCACGGCAAGACGACGTTGACGGCGGCGATCACGAAGGTTCTCGCTGAGACCGGCGGCGCGACTTTCGTCGCCTACGACCAGATCGACAAGGCGCCCGAGGAAAAGGCGCGCGGCATCACCATCTCCACGGCGCACGTCGAGTACGAGACGAAGAAGCGCCACTACGCGCACGTCGATTGCCCCGGCCACGCCGACTACGTCAAGAACATGATCACCGGCGCCGCGCAGATGGACGGCGCGATTCTCGTCGTCTCCGCGGCCGACGGCCCGATGCCGCAGACCCGCGAACACATCCTGCTCGCCCGCCAGGTCGGCGTGCCGGCGCTGATCGTCTACTTGAACAAGGTCGACATGGTCGACGATCCCGAGCTGCTCGAGCTGGTCGAGCTCGAGGTGCGCGAGCTTCTGTCGAAGTACGAGTTCCCCGGCGACGAGATCCCGATCATCCGCGGTTCGGCGCTGTTCGCCATGGAAGGCAGGGAACCCGCGCTCGGCCACGATTCGATTCTCAAGCTGATGCAGGCGGTCGACGACTACATTCCGCAGCCGAACCGTCCCAAGGATCAGCCGTTCCTGATGCCGGTCGAGGACGTGTTCTCGATCTCCGGCCGCGGCACCGT
>CAZKHF010000446.1:0-1759 GCA_964552445.1 uncultured Bradyrhizobium sp.
GGGTGCGCGGCCCGACGATCGGGCGGTTGCCCTCGAACCATTCGCCGTCGAGAAAAGTGTGCGTCTGCGACATCCCGGACATTCTTCGCCTCGCTGCGCCCCGTCTTGGGGGCTCGCGCGACTAGCGCCGCCAAACACAGGGGCGAGTCAAGCGTCGATCGTGTCGCAGCCGGGGGACGCGCCCGTTCACGCCGCGAAGCCGGCGAGGATGCGCGCCCAGGAGCGCGCGCCCTTGTGGAAGGAGGAGCGCTCGTACTTCTCGTTGGGCGAATGGGCCGCGTCGTCGTCGAGGGCGAAGCCGACCAGCAGGCTGTCCATGCCGAGCTCGCGCTTGAAGGCGGCGACCACCGGGATCGAGCCGCCGGAGCCGACGAAAGCCGGCGGCTTGCCCCATTCCGCCTCCAGCGCCCGCCGCGCCCGGCGCAGCGCCTCGCCGCGCGAAGGCAGCGCGATCGCTGGGCTCGCGCCGTGCGAGACGAACTCGACGGCGACGTCGGCGGGCAGGCGCGCCTTGACGAAGGCGCGGAAGCTCTGGACGATCCGCTCCGGGTTCTGCTTGCCGACCAGCCGGAACGAGATCTTGGCGCTCGCCTTGGCGGGCAGCACCGTCTTCGTCCCCTCGCCGATGTAGCCACCGACGATTCCGTTGAACTCGCAGGTCGGCCGCGACCAGATCATCTCCAGCACCGAGCGCCCCTTCTCGCCGGCGGGAACCGAAACGCCGACCGCGCCGAGGAACGCCGCCTCGTCGAAGTCGAGGTCGCGCCATTGCCGGGCGATCTCCTCCGGCGGCTCGTCGACGCCGTCGTAGAAACCGGGCAGCGTGACCGCGCCGTCGGCGTCGTGCAGGTCGGCGAGGACGCGCGCCAGCGCGCGGATCGGGTTGACCACCGCGCCGCCGTAGACGCCGGAATGAAGGTCGCGGTTCGCGCCGGCGAGGATCGCCTCCTCGAGCACGAGGCCGCGCAGCATGGTGGTGATCGCCGGCGTGGTCGCGTTCCACATCTCGGTGTCGCAGACGAGCGCGAGGTCGGCCTTCAGCGTCTTGGCGTTGTCGGTGAGGAAGGCCGCCAACGACGGCGAGCCGGTCTCCTCCTCGCCCTCGAACAGCACGGTGACGTCGCAGGGCAGGCCGCCGTTGCTGCGGAAGGCGCGGCAAGCCTCGAGAAAGGTCATCAACTGGCCCTTGTCGTCGCAGGCGCCGCGCGCGACGATCCGCTGGCCGTTGGGCCCGTCGGCGAGGCGCGGCTCGAACGGCGGCGTCGCCCACAGCGCCAGCGGGTCGACCGGCTGCACGTCGTAATGGCCGTAGAACAGCACGTGCGGCGCGTCGCGCGTCTTGGCCTTCGCCGTCCCGACCACCATCGGGCGACCGGGCGTGTCGCGCCGCGCGGCGTCGAAGCCGAGCGCGGCGAGCTCGCGCGTCAGCCAGTCGGCGGCGCGCTCGCAGTCGGGAAAATGGGCGGGGACCGCCGAGACCGAAGGAATCGCCAACAGCGCGAACAGGCGCGCGAGCGCGTCCTCCTGGTTGGCGTCGATCGTCGCGAGCACGTCTTCGAGCGTGGCCATGAAAACTCCGCCGCCGCGCGATCCGAGCGGGGGGCCGGCCGCGCGTCCCTCCGTGCTTCTATCAGGGGAGGGGCGCGCCTCCAACCGAAATGGCCGCCGGCGAGGCCGGCGGCCGCTCGCCGTCGGTCAGAAGATATGGCGGAACAGCACGTACAGCGTGGCGGAGAGCATGATCGCCGCCGGCAGCGTC
>CAZKHF010000447.1:0-1751 GCA_964552445.1 uncultured Bradyrhizobium sp.
AGGTGACCGAGGGGCTGCTCAACCACATCGAGGTGGCGATCCGCGCCTACGATCCCTGCCTGAGCTGCGCCACCCACGCGCTCGGGCAGATGCCGCTGGAGGTCGACGTGGTCGACGCCGACGGCGCGCTGGTGAGCCGCGGCCGCAAAGGCTGACGATGCGGCTCGCCGTCCTCGGCTGGGGCAACGAATCGCGCGGCGACGACGGGCTCGGACCGGCGTTGCTGGCGCGCTTCGCCGCCGCTGCTTGGCCGGAAACGACGACGATCGAGGACTACCAGCTGCAGATCGAGCATGCGCTCGACCTCGAAGGCGCCGATTGCGCGCTGTTCATCGACGCCGGCAAGAACACGCCGGCGCCGTTCTCGTTCTATCGCGTGATTCCGCGCCGCAGCCTCGCGCACACCACGCACGCGCTGCCGCCGGAAGCGGTGCTCGCCGTCTACGCCGAGGTGGAGGGCGAAGAGCCGCCGCCCGCGTTCATGCTGTGCGTGCGCGGCGAAAGCTTCGGCCTCGGCGAGGGGCTATCGCCCGACGGCGCCGCGCGCCTCGAGGCGGCCTGGGAGTTCGTCCAGGCGCTGATGCGCGAGCGCTCGCTCGAGGCGTGGGACGAAATGGCGCGGCCGTTCCTGTCTTTTGCGCGCGAGCCGACGGCCGGCGGAAGGCCCGCCGCGTAAACGCGCGCCGCCGAGATGCGTCGAATTTGATCTTTCGCCGCAACCGCGCGACAGCCAAGGCGCGCGAAAAATGCCGCTAACCCCCTGATTCAGCGAGGCTTAACCACCTGCGTTAGGCCGCTTCGAGCGCTTCCGGCGCAACGCTTCCCCGCCGCGCGAACCTCGCGCGAAAGAGGGGGAGATTTGGCGTTGCAATCCGCTCCGACGCACCGCGCCTTCGCGCCGCGCCGTTTCGCGGCGCCCGACCCGCGCGCCGACGGCCGGCGCCGCCTGGTGCGGCTCGACGCCGAAACCGTCGCTATCGCCCGCGCGGTCGCCGGCGTGGCGATGAACCTCACGGTTCCCACCCGCGCCTATCGCGGCGTCGCGCTGCGCCTCGCCGGCGTCGCCCACGAGGCTTTCGCCTACGAGATTCGCCTCGTCCATGCCGATCCCGACCTCAGCGTCGCGCTCGCCGAGACCGACGACCTTCTCGACGCGCAGGCGGAATGGCGCTTGTGGGCGCGCGCGCTCGGTCTGCCGACGCTGGTCGAACGCGACCTCGGCCGCGACGAGCCCGATCGGCCGATGGTCGGCAAGGTCGTCGCCAACGGCCCCGCGCCGCGGCGGCGCGGCAAGACGCTGACGGCGCGGCGCGCCCGCTTCCTCACCCGGCGCAAGCTCGGAAGGCCGGAGCTCGCGCGGCCGGTCGGCGCGGTCGGCGAGCTGTTCGCCGGCTGGCGGCCGGATCGCTGACGCGGCGCTCCGCCGGACCTGCCAGGACGACGACCTAACGCACAGGCGACGACGCCACGCCGTACGGCGAGACGATCGGGACGCTTCGCCCGATTTCGACGCGACCGTCCCTGGCGCGAACGATCGGGGCGGCGTAAACGCGACTTTTCCTTTCGCCGAGCCTTCGCGATTCCGATGCGCACCGACGTTTTCGCCGCCCTGGCGGTCTTCTGCTTCGTCACCGCGATCACCCCCGGTCCCAACAACCTGATGTTGATGACTTCGGGCGTGAACTTTGGCTTCCGTCGCACGCTGCCCCATCTCGCCGGCGTCGTGCTCGGCTACTGCGCGATGGTGACGC
>CAZKHF010000448.1:0-1715 GCA_964552445.1 uncultured Bradyrhizobium sp.
GGCGGGGCGAGCCTCGCCGACATGACGCACTTGATCGTGTATTTGCGCGACCGCAGCGATTATCATGCGGTCAAGCGCCGTCTCGCCGAGCGGCTGCCGGACCTGCCGATCATCATCGTGCAAGCCGCGGTCTGCCGCCCGGAATGGCTGATCGAGGTGGAGGGGATCGCCGCAGTCGCCGGCGAGACCAAGCGGTTCGCGGCGTTCTGAGCGCCGCCGCGGACGCGCCGGCGCCGCGCCGAAGGGAGGCGACGGCGGCGTAGGAGTTCAGGGAGGCTGCGCCGGCTCTCGCGCAGCGGAAACAAAGGGTCTGGGCCGAGCCGGCGAGGAGCAAGCGATGCAACAAGAGGAAGACGCCCCATTCCTGATGCTCGACGAAGCGGCGATCGCCGCCGCCAAGCTGCGGCACGACCCCTACGACTATTGCTTCATTGAGAACGCGATGCCGCAGAATCTGAAGGAGCCGGTGCTGAACGACGCGCCGGCGATTCCCGACCGCGGCAGCTACGGCCTCCCCAGCCTCAAGTACGGGCCCGAGTTCGGCAAGGTCGTTCAGGACCTGCTCAGCCTGCGTTTCCGTCATCTGGTCGAGAAGAAGTTCGACCTCGACCTCAGCAATCGCCCGCCGTGCATCGTCATGATGGGCGAGACCAGCGGCCACTACAACGAAGGCTATTCGCATCCCGACTCGAAGCACAAGATCATCACCGTGCTGGTCGGCTTCAGCTGGGAATGGCCTTACGAGCGCGGCAAGCTGAGGGTGCTGCGCAGCGACAACCGCGACGACTTCGCCTTCGAATACGCCCCCGAATACGGCAAGATGCTGATGTTCCGCGTCTGCGATCACTCGTGGCACGGCTTCCTGCCGCAGAAGGGCAAGCGCGCGAGCCTGCAGCTCTGCTACGTCGACTCCGACTGGTACGTGAAGAGGGAATATTGGCGCCATAGCCTCAGCGCCTACGCCAAGTCGGTGCCGCTGCTGCGCCGGGCGATCGACTTCGCGCCGCGCCGGTTCTTGGCCAAATGAGCGCCGGCCGGCCGAGGCGCCGCCGGACGCGGCGGCGCGCTATGGAGACCGCTTGATGATTCATCCGCGCCCGCCCCGCGCCGCCGAGCAGGCGGCGAGGGGCGGCCGCGTTCACGAAGGAAACCCGCCATGATCTATCCGCCGCCGATCGACTCGGCCACCGTCGCCGAGCATTTCAAGAAGTCCCTCAAAGAGGCGAAACGGGACGACTGGCCCTATCGCCACTGGCTGCTGAAGGACGTGTATCCGGAGGCGCTGTGCACCGGCATCCTGGCGCTGCCGATCGACCCGCCGCGGCTCGGCAAGACGGACGGCACGCGCGGCACCTACAACCGCGAGCGCTGCTTCTTCATCCCGAAGATGCGCGAGACCTACCAGGCCTGCGCGGCGCTGTGCGACGCGCTGCAACGTCCCGACGTCGCCAAGATCGTCGGCGAGACCTGCGACATCAACGTCGAGGGCGCGTTCCTGCGCATGGAGTACATCCAGGACGTCGACGGCGCCTGGCTCGAGCCGCACCACGACATTCCGGAAAAGCTGTTCTCGATGGTCATCTACCTGTGCCTCGGGCCGGACGCGCCGACCTGGGGCACCGACATCTACGACTCCAACAAGAAGCTGGTGGGCAGCTCCTCGGCCGAGTTCGACAGCGCGGTGATCTTCATTCCCGGCGAGAACACCTGGCACG
>CAZKHF010000449.1:0-1715 GCA_964552445.1 uncultured Bradyrhizobium sp.
TGCAGATCTGGACGGCGGCGATCGACGAGCGGCTCAACGACCACGGCTACATCGTCCCCGGCCTCGGCGACGCCGGCGACCGGATGTTTGGGACGAAGTGAGGAGGGGCGCGGCGCTCCTGTAGGCGCGATCGGCGATCGCGCCTTGCTCCCGAACCTCCGACCGCCGCCGGAGCCGCGTCGGCCCGTCGGCGTCAAGCCGACCTGCGGGCGGCTCCTCCGCTAACGCTCCGGCCGCTTTGCGGTGACCCCGCCGATCCGACGCGGCTTTTGGCTGCCCGTGAGTTTTGCTGAGACGCCCGGCCCGATGGGCCGGCGGTCTCAGCAAAACTCACGGTAGCGAGACGCCTGATCCGCGCGGAGGAGTCAAGGCCGCGAAGCGAAGCGGAGCGCCCGCGTTAGCGGGCTTGGCCTTGACGCCGAGCACGAATCAGGCAGAGGCGGCGTCTGCGCGAAGGCACGGTTGGCTGGGGCTTACGGTGATGGAGTGGGTGGACGGCGCTCCGAGCGGGTAGTGACGGTGACAGTGGCGGTAATTGACGCGCGCCCATCGTTCACGCCCTTGTCTGCATGGCCGGCCTTGCCGGCGTCGTCATGATAATACGACGTTAATAGGTAATATCCGTCGCGCGACGGGGCGAGCGCCGATAGATGAGATTGTCGATGAGCGCCCGCGCTGGCGCCGAGGCCTCTCGCGTCCTAACATTCGCGCTGGACCCGCCAAGGGGGCTGATCAGCGGCGCAGCGAAGCCGTTCCAGAGGAAAGGGCTAGACGATGCAAACGCCAGTCGAGATCGCCTTTCAACACTGCGAACCTTCAGAGGAGATTCGCTCCGAGATCGCCAGGCAAGTGAAGCGCCTTGAAAAATTCAGCCATCGGGTGACGAGCTGTCATGTCGTGATCGCTGGGCCGCAGACCCGACATCGGGAAGGCGATCTCTTCAAGATCGATGTTCGAATCGCAATGCCCGAGCGTAAAGACGTCATCGTCAGCAGGACCCACGGCGACGCGCCCCAGCACGCGCACGCTCTGGTCGCGATCAGAGACGCTTTCGACGCGGCGGTGCGGCAAATCGAAGGCGCCGTGCGCGATGCGAGCGGTCAAGTCGAGGAACGCGTGGCAGAGAGCCATGGCCGGGTGAAGAAATTCTTGGCCGGGGAAGATTGCGGATTCATCGAAACGGCGGAAGGTCGCGAAATCTACTTTCACCGCAACGCTGTTCTCGGCGGCGCCTTCGACCGCTTGAGCGTCGGCTCAGAAGTCCGCTTCGTCGAGGAGAAGGGCGTGAAGGGCGCGCAAGCGAGCTCGGTTCGCTTGACGGGTATCGTTGACAGGATACGAAATCCCTAATTTCATAATCTTTTCGCCGCGCCACGGTCTCTTTGACGATCGCGCCAGCGCGAGGGGATCGCGGCGCCGGTCCCTTATGCGCAGACATCGGACATCGACGTCAGACGCCATCAAGCCCGGCGCCCCCTCAAGCTCGGCGTCGCCGATCCCCCTCCCTTCGCGCGCGCCGGTCGTCCCGCCATGAAGGGACAGAAAATGGCGCCTAAGGTCTTGAAAGCAGGTCCCGCGGACCCGAGGCGGCGCGTTTCGCTCGGGCCGACGGCGGGATCGCGTCCCCAGGTGCCGTTTGTTCGCCTCTGCCTACTTTGCAGGACATACGGCGAAAGGCGCGGAAAACCTGCCGCGCCGCCGCCAGGACCTCGCGA
>CAZKHF010000450.1:0-1699 GCA_964552445.1 uncultured Bradyrhizobium sp.
ACGAACGGCAGGATGTAGTAGGCCGCCAAGCAGACGATGAGCAGGCCCCACTTCAGGCGGCGAAAAGTCCCCCACACTTTCTGCGGGTAGATTTTCGCCGCCGAAGCGTAAAGGGGACCCTCGTCGTAATCCTCGCGATGGTCCTCTTCGGCAGGGAGTTGACTCTTTCTGATTGCGGCTTCGCTCACTGTCCCGCGCCCAGGCTGTGCACGTAGACCGCGAGCGTCTTGATCGTCACCGGATCGAGTTTCGCGCCCCATGCAGGCATCGTGCTGTTGCGCGCGTAGGTAATGGTCTGGATCAGGTCCTTAAAGTCCCCGCCGTACAATTGCAGCCCGTCGGTGAGGTTGGCCGAGCCGACGGAGCGCATGCCCTTGCCGTCGTCGCCGTGGCAGACGGCGCAATTGTCGGCGAAGATCTTCTTGCCCGCTTGGACGTCGACGCCGGGCTCCGGCGCCAGCTTGCTCAGCGTGCGCACGTAGCTCGCCACTTGGCGGATCTCCTCCGGCTTGAGGACGCCCATGGCGCCGAAGGCGGGCATCGTGCTCTGGCGGGTGTCCGTGTCGGCGTAATCGCGGATGCCGTGGGCGATCGTCTGCTGGATGTCGTCGAGCGCGCCGCCCCACAGCCAGTCTTCGTTGGTGAGGTTGCGGTAGCCCTTGCCGCCTTGGCCGCCGGCGCCGTGGCAGGGCGCGCAGTTCGCCAGGAACGCCGCCTTGCCGTGCGCCAGCGCCAGCGCCAGCAGCTTCTTGTCGGCGACGATCTGCTGCACGGTCGCGTCCTTGAGGCCGGCCTCGGTCTGCGCCCTGACCTTCTTGATCGCGTCCAGGTCGGCGGCGACGTCGGCGCGCGAGGACTGGCCGAGCACGCCATGACTGAAGCCGCCGATCAGCGGCCAAGCCGGATAGAGAATCCAGTAGCCGACGGCGAAGACGATGCAGGCGTAGAAGATCATCAGCCACCAGCGCGGCAGCGGCGTGTTCAGCTCGCCGATGCCATCCCAGCGGTGCCCGGTGAGGGTCTGGCCGGTGACCGGATCGACTTCATGATGTGATTCTGTCGTCGCCATCGCTCAGTCCTCGCGCAGCGGCGCGCGGGCCGCCTTGTTGAAAGAGTCTCGATTGGCCGGCCAGAACGCGTAGACCAGCACCCCCAGGAACAACGCGAAGCAGTAGAGCGTCCCTCCGGTGCGGGCGAACTCCACGAGCGTTTCGTATGTCGAAGACATGGCTGCTCCCCCTCAGCGCAGATTGGCCTTGTCGTCGTAGACGTTGAAGTCGACCAAGGTGCCGAGCATCTGCAGATAGGCGACCACGGCGTCGGCTTCGGTGATGTCCGAAGTCTCTCCGTCGAACTTGCGAATCTGCGCCTTGGGGTAGCGCTTCAGGAAGTCGGCGGCGTCCGGGCTGTCCGGATTGACCTGCGTCTTCACGTCGGCTTCGGCCTTGGCGACGTCCTCGTCCGTATAGGGAACGCCGACGATCTGGTTGACCTTCATGTATTGCGCGAGCTCGCGCGTATCGAGCGGGGTCGAGGCGAGAAAGGCGTAAGTCGGCATGATCGACTGCGGCACGACCGAGCGCGGGTCCTTCAGGTGGGCGACGTGCCAGGTGTCGGTGTACTTCAGGCCGACGCGCGCTAGGTCCGGGCCGTTGCGCTTCGAGCCCCACTGGAACGGATGGTCGTACATGCTCTCGGC
>CAZKHF010000451.1:0-1695 GCA_964552445.1 uncultured Bradyrhizobium sp.
TGGTGCACGCGGTCGACAAGGCGATCCGCGACGCCAATCTCGGCCTCAGCCCGACCGTCGAAGGGACGACGTTGCGCATCCGCATCCCCGAGCTGAACGAGCAGCGGCGCAAGGAGATGGTGAAGGTCGCCCACAAATACAGCGAGGACGCGCGCATCGCGGTGCGTCATGTGCGCCGCGACGGGTTCGAGGCCCTAAGGCGGCTGTTGAAAGAGCACGCGATCCCTGAGGACGACGAGAAACATCACGAAATCGAGGTGCAGAAGGCCACCGATCAGGCGATCGCCGAGATCGACGCCTTGCTTGCGACAAAAGAAAAAGAAATTATGCAGGTCTAGTCGCGCCGCCTTCGGGTCGCCCCGCATGTCGTCTCCGATCGAAACGCCGCGCCGCTCGGCGGATCGCCGCGAGCCTCAGCACGTCGCCATCATCATGGACGGCAACGGGCGCTGGGCGCAGGCGCGCGGCCTGCCGCGTTTCGAGGGCCATCGGCGCGGCGTCGAGGCGGCGCGCCGCGCCGTGCGTTCGGCGGCGGCGCTCGGCGTGCGCTATCTCACGCTGTTCGCCTTCTCGTCGGAGAACTGGAGCCGTCCAGCCGACGAGGTCGCCCTGCTGATGGGACTGCTCACGCGCTACGTCCGCAACGACCTCGCCGACCTCCACCGCAACGACGTGAAGGTGCGCGTGATCGGCGAGCGCGCCGGGCTCTCTCCCGACATCGTCGCGCTGTTCGACGAGGCGGAGGCCGTGACGGCGCGCAACAGCGGCCTGACCTTGACCATCGCGTTCAACTATGGGGCGCGGCAGGAGATCGTCGAAGCGGCGCGCAGCCTTGCGCGCGCCGCGGCGGAAGGACGGCTCGACCCGGAGGCGATCGACGTCGACCTATTCGCGGCTCGGCTCGGCGCGGCGGACATTCCCGATCCCGACCTGATCATCCGCACCTCGGAGCAGCGGCTGTCGAATTTCCTGCTCTGGCAGGCCGCCTACGCCGAACTGGTTTTCCTGCCGATCCACTGGCCTGACTTCGACCATGCGGCCTTCGAGGCGGCGTTGGCGCAATTTGCCGCGCGCGAGCGCCGCTACGGCGGGGTCGGCGCGCTGGCGCCGGCGCCAGCGCCAGTCAAATCGGCTTTGTAAAGGCTCGCGATGGCGAACCCGACGCCTAATTCGACGAGCGGCGCCGCGGCGGCCGCCGACGGAGGACGACGCAAGGTCGGCGCCGACCTGCCCTCGCGCATCGCGGCCGGCGGCGTCATGATCGCCGCCGCGCTGGCGGCGGCCTGGGCGGGCGGCCTTCTGTTTCTCGCCTTCTGGATCGTCGCCGCCGCCGCCGCGCTATGGGAATGGCAGACGCTGATCGGCGGCGAGCGGCTCGCGCTCCGGCTCGGTCTCGGCGCGCTGACGCTCCTCGTCGGCGCCGCGCTGGCGCTCGGCGGCTTCGCCTGGGCGGCCCTCGGCGCGCTCGCGCTCGGGGCGCTGGCCGCGGGGCTGGCGGCCGGGAGCGAATCGCGCGCGCGCCGGTGGGCCGGCGCGGGCGTGCTCTACGCCGCCGCGCTCGCCGCCGCGCCGTCGCTTTTGCGCGGCGATCCCACGTACGGCCTGCCGGCGATCCTGTGGCTGTTCGCGGTGGTGTGGATGACCGACATCATGGCCTATTTCGGCGGCCGGCTGATCGGCGGCCCCAAGCTGTGG
>CAZKHF010000452.1:0-1665 GCA_964552445.1 uncultured Bradyrhizobium sp.
CCTTGACGACCTCGAAGGTCGCGCCGGGCAGGCAGGGCAGGTCGACGAGCGAGATTTCGTTGGGCTCGGCGGTGTAGCGGGTGAGGCCGGTGTCGGGGTCGGGCCAGCGCTTCACGTAGCGGCCGCCCTGGGAAAAGCCGGTGTAGACGCCCTCCTGGACTTTCCGCCATTCCTCGTCGTCGACGATCTTCGCCGTCACCAGGATGCGCTTGCCTTCGTCGTCGAAGGCGATGTCGGTGAGCTTGCCGGCGGCGACGCGGCCGTGCATGGCGCGCACCGCGCCGAGCGACTTGCCTTCCGACGCCTTCAGCGCCTCGGCCGACCACGCCTCGAAATAGGGCTTGGTCGTGGCGTAGTCGCAGATCTCGCCGACGCGGTCGGGAACCTCCGCGGTGGCGACGCCCTGGACGATGCGGCGGTCGAGATCGACCTTGGAAAGAGCGAGGAAGAGATCGAGCGTCGGCATGGGTCGCGAGCTCCGTGCAAAGGGACGCGCGCGGGCGCCGCGTGGGGCGCGGCGGCGCGGGCGTTGGGGAGAGGGGGGAAGGGAAGGGAAGGGAAGGGAAGGGAAGGGAAGGGAGCGGGGCCGCCGGCTTCTCGGCGCCAAAACCCCAGCGTCGAGGATTATGCCGCGAACCGCGTAAGCGCGCAAGCAAAAGTTCGCGGTTTGTTCTCGTTCGACCGCGCCGCCGACCGAAATGCGCCAATGACGTCAGAGAGATATGCGACCCGCCAGCGCGCGCGAAACGGCCGCTTGCGTCGCGCGCGCGTTCGGCCGCGTCGCGCGCGCCGCCGGTCGCAGGCTTGTGCGCCTGGGCGGTTGTTCAGCGGACAGCGGACTGGGGATTTTGCCGCGGACGGCCTCGACGGGGCGCCGTCGCCGCTCTAGTTTTCGACGTATGGACCTGTTCGCTTCGGCTCGGATGGACTTGCCGCGCTCGGGAGGGCCGGGGCGGCGGTCGTCCGCGCCGCGGTCGCTGCACGCGCCGCTGTTCGCCCACAAAGTCGTCGAGGAGGCGATTGGACGCTGTCCGCCATTTGACGAGGCGATCGTCAGTGCGGCTTCCGAATATTCTCGCAAAGTGCGTGGGCTGAAGGCGGCGAAGGAGAAGACGTTCAGCCCCGTCTTCATCGATGACGTCCTCATCAGGATTCTCGGCTATTCGCGGATTGATCCCGACAAGCCCTATACGCTCGCCGACCAACAGACCTTGGGCGCCGGGGCCGTCGATACGGCGCTCGGACATTTCCGAGTTGGGGAGGAGACAAAGGTCGTCGCGCCCTTCGAACTGAAAGGCCCTGACACCAAGGACCTCGACCGCATCATGCCGGGGCGCGGCAAGACGCCGGTGCAGCAGGCGTGGGAATACGCCAACGACGCGCCCGGCGCGAAATGGGTGCTGGTGTCGAACTGCGTCGAGGCGCGGCTCTACGGCTACGGCCGCGGGCGCGAAGCCTACGAAGTCTTCGACCTCGCCCACCTCGACGAAGCCGACGAGCTGCGCCGATTGTGGGTCGCTCTCGCCGCCGAAAATCTTCTCGGCGAGGCGACCGAGCGGCTCCTGCGCGAGACGGACGCCGCGCACAAAGACATCACCGACCGGCTCTACAAGGACTACAGCGATCTGCGCGAAAGGCTGATCGCCTATCTGACCGATTCGGCCG
>CAZKHF010000453.1:0-1661 GCA_964552445.1 uncultured Bradyrhizobium sp.
GATCGAGGACGCGATCGCCAACATGCGCGTCATCGACGCGGCGTTCCGCTCGGCGCGCAGCGGGGGCTGGGAGCGGCCGTAGCCGGGCCCGACAGCAGCACGGCGGCGAGGATCACCGCGCCGCCTGCGATCTGCAGCGCCGTCATCGCCTCGCCGAGCACGCCCCAGGCGATCAGCGCCGAGAAGGGCGGCTGGGCGAGGATCACCAGCCCGACCAGCGCCACCGGCGCGCGGCCGAGCGCCACCGACGTCAGCCCCTGTCCGATCGCATGGGTGACGACGCCGAGCGTGACGACGATCGCCCAGCCGAGCGCGGTCGAGGGGATCATCGTCTCGCCGCGCAGCCAGGCGGCGAGGGCGAGCGCGACCGCCGCCGCCGCGGCCGACCACAGCGTCGCGGTCGCGCCGTCGAGCTTTCCCCGGAGCTGCTTGACGAGGAGCAGATAGCCCGCGAACGCCACCGCCGAGGCGAGCGCATAGGCGTCGCCAAAGCCGATCTCCGCCGGCGCGAGCATGCCCGCCATCACCCAGGCGCCGACGAGCGCAGAGCCGAGCGCCAGCCACACCCGCCAGCTCGGCTGCTCGCGAAAGATCAGCGCGCCGCCGAGGACGGCGAACACCGGCGCGATGTTGCCGATGAAGCTGGCGTTGGCGACGTTGGTTCCGGTGAGAGAGATGTGGAAGGTTCCGATGTCGACGGCGAAGGCGAGGCCGGCGAGGATCAGCAGGCCGATCGAGCCTCTGAGGCCGGCGCCGCCAAGCTTTTCGCGCTCAGCGAATTTCATCCACGCCGCCAGCGCCGGCACCGCGAGCCCCATGCGCCAAGCGGCGCCGGCGAGCGGCCCGACGTCGAGGAAGCGCGCTTGCACGCCCGACCAGGCGGTGATCGCGGTTCCCGCGATCAGCGCGGCGACGCCGAGGCGGTCGATTTTCGAACCGGGAGCGGGGAGGGCGGCTGCGACGCGCGAGCTGACAGACATGGCGTTCGTTAGCCGATTTGCGGGGGCAAAGGCCAGCGCGGCGGGGCCGGCGTCGAGGAATTCCTGAAGCTGTGGCCGCCGCGCGCGTCAGCGCGGCGCGCTCTCGCGCCTCATCGGCGCGGCGTCGGCCGGGGCGGGGGAGCGGCGGCGGCGCGCGACAACACGACGGCGGCGAGGATGATCGCGCCGCCGATCGTCTGCAGCCCCGTCATCCGTTCGCCGAGCACGCTCCAGGCGGCCAGCGCCGAGAACGGCGGTTGCGCCAGGATCACCAGGGCGATGATCCCGACCGGCGCGCGCCCCATCGCCACCGAAGTCAGCCCCTGTCCCAACGCATGGACGCCGAGGCCGAGCAGCGCGACCATCATCCAGCCGAAGGCGCTCGACGGAATCATCTTCTCGCCGTGCAGCCACGCGGCCGCGGCGAGGACGACGGCCGAGACCGCCGCCGTCCAAAGCGTCGCCGCGACGGCGTCGAGCCGCACGCGGAGCTGCTTGATCAACAGCAGATAGCCCGAGTAGGTGATCGACGAGCAGAGCGCGAGCGAGTCGCCAAAGCCGATCTGCGTCGGGGCGACCATTCCGGCCATCGTCCAGGCGCCGAACAGCGCGAGCACAAACGCCAGCCACATCCGCGACGACGAACGCTCGCGAAAGAACAGCGCGCCGCCGATGACGGTG
>CAZKHF010000454.1:0-1653 GCA_964552445.1 uncultured Bradyrhizobium sp.
GCCCCCGTGACGACCGCCGCCTTGCCGGTGAGATCGAACAGGGTTTCAGGCCGCAGCGCGCGCGCTTTGGAACCGTCCAGGCGGCGCAATTCAAACTTTTCTCGCATGATTCTCTCAAGTCCCTCTAAGCCCTGGTTCGCGGCCCTCGCCCTTAGAGCGCCGACATGCAGACGATGACGACCCCGTCGACGAACCGCCGACCGACTTTCGCGATTTGTGTCGCCCAAAGGATCGACTGCGACGGCGTGATCGGCATCGCCCCGGCGACGGCGTCGAGATCGCCGCCGCGTCCGCCAAGGATCGAAATTCCACCAAGCGCGACCGCGGCGATCGCGGGAAGGAGGTAGGCGTCGCCGATCGCCTGCGCGGCCTTCGAAGCGCAGCCCGAGAGATCGGCGACCCGCTCGCGACCGCCGACGCCATAGATCGCACGCCCGAAAGCCGTGCGCTTAAGCGCGAAGACCGTCGCCGCGCCGATCACAGCCCAGCAGGCGGCCGGGTTCGGCAGTCCGGGAATTGCGAAGTCCGCCGCCAGGCGGCGCATCTCCGGCGAAGCGAAATCGCGAGGCGAGAGTCCGCCGGCACAGAGGATCATCAACCCCCGCGCGACCGCGTTGGCCGCGAGCGTGACGATCATCGCGGGAATCCTGAGGTAGGCGACGCCGAAACCGCAGCCGTCGCAGCCGCGGACAACACCCCACGAATTCTCTTCATGAGGCTTCCTCCCCTTGGCGTTCCGTCTCCCGCGGAAGCCTCCTTGGTCTATGAAAGCGCTGCCATTCTGTCAATGGCCTCGCGGCGGCGAGGAGGGCGCTGGCTGAATGCCGCCGCCATTCGATGCACCGCGTTGTAGAAAATGAGGACTTCCCCCCCAGTGAACGGTCGAACGCGGAATCTTGGTCGTCCAAAAAGGCGTGACTGCGCTATCTTGCCACAGCGCAGCAATTAGGCGCCTAACGGCAGATTCGCCTGCGCCGCGGACCTCAAGCCGAGAACGAACATCGGCCAACGCTTCCGCCGCCGGCGACGGCGCCCCCGCCGATGCGTTTCTCCCCATTCTTTGGGGCCAAAATTTCGTGACAGCGCTGCCATTTGCAAGCGCCGCTTTTTCTGCGAAAAGAACTTCGTTCGATTCCAGCCAATTGACGTTATGACGGTTACCCATGACCATGCGCGGACGACCTAAGAACGCCACCCTCTCGGATGTCGCCAAGGCGGCGAAGGTCAGCGCCAGCACCGTTTCGAGAGTCCTGCGTAACCCGGAAGTCGTTTCCGCTGAGTTCCAGTCGCGCGTGCGTCACGCGGTCGACAAGCTCGGCTATGTGCCGGATCCAGCCGCGAGATCGTTGGCTTCCGCGAGATCTGAAAACATCGGAGTTGTCATTCCGTCGGTGACTAATAATGTCTTCGTTGACGTCCTGAGCGGGATTTACACGGTGGCCCACGAAACGAACTTCAGTATTGAAATTGGTAATACACGATACTCGCCAATGCAAGAAGAGAAGATATTAAGAATGCTCTTGAGCCAGCGACCGGCCGGACTGATCGTCACTGGCCTCGATCAATCGGCGCCGTGCCGCGCCTTATTGGAAAACGCCAACTGTCCAATCGTCCAGATCATGGAATTCGGCAAGTCGCCGGTCGATATGCTGA
>CAZKHF010000455.1:0-1651 GCA_964552445.1 uncultured Bradyrhizobium sp.
TTGCCGCATTCGGGGCAGGCTTCGCCGACGTAGCCTTTGATGCGCGCTTCGGCGCGCTTGCTCGCGGAGCTCGCGGCCGGGGCGGACAACTCCAGGCGCGCTTCGAGCTCGCCCGCCTTGCCGATCTCGAGCGACGTCTCCGGGTAAGCGGCGGGGTCGCCTTTCAGCGCCGTCGCGCCCTGCGCGATCGCGCCGCGCGGCCCCGCGCCGCCGACGGCGAACACGGCCGGCGCTTCGCCGCCGGTTCCGCCGCGCACCAGCATCAGCTTGTCGGTCTTCGAGCGCAGCAGCCCCTTGGAGACAAGCGAGCTCGCCGTCTGGCCACCGCCGGGCGGCAACTTGCCCTGGGCGACGCCGCCGCCGAGCACGGTGTGGCCGATGTCCTCCGGCGCGACATGGGCGAGGTCGGTGCGGCCAAGGTAGGAGATCGCCAGCTCGCGGAACACGTAGTCGAGGATCGAGGTGGCGTTCTTGATCGCGTCGTTGCCCTGCACCAGCCCCGCCGGCTCGAAGCGGGTGAAGGTGAAGGCGTCGACGTACTCCTCCAGCGGCACGCCGTATTGCAGGCCGAGCGAGATGGCGATGGCGAAGTTGTTCATCAGCGAGCGGAAGGCGGCGCCCTCCTTGTGCATGTCGATGAAGATCTCGCCGATGCGCCCGTCCTCGTACTCGCCGGTGTGCAGGTAGACCTTATGGCCGCCGACGGTGGCCTTCTGGATGTAGCCCTTGCGCCGGTCGGGCAGCTTCTCGCGCTCGCGCATGCGCTCGACCCGCTCGACCACCCGCTCGACGATCTTCTCCGCCACCGCGGCGGCGCGCGCCGGCGCGCTCTGCGCCAGCAGCGCCTCGACCGCCTCGTCGTCCTCGTCGTCGTTCTCGATCAGTTGCGCGCTCAACGGCTGCGACAGCTTCGAGCCGTCGCGGTAGAGCGCGTTGGCCTTCAGTCCCAGCCGCCAGGACAGCATGTAGGCGTCCTTGCAGTCCTCGACGGCGGCGTCGTTGGGCATGTTGATGGTTTTCGAGATCGCCCCGGAGATGAACGGCTGCGCCGCCGCCATCATGCGGATGTGGCTGTCGACCGAGAGATAGCGCTTGCCCGTGCGCCCGCAGGGGTTGGCGCAGTCGAACACCGCGAGGTGCTCGGGCTTCAGGCGCGGCGCGCCTTCGAGCGTCATCGCGCCGCAGATGTGGACGTTGGCGGCCTCGATCTCGGACTTGGCGAAGCCGACGCAGGAGAGCAGATCGAAGCCCGGCTCGTCGAGCTTCTCGGCCGGGATCTTCAGCGTTGCGGTGAGGAAGTCGGCGCCGAGCGTCCACTTGTTGAAGACGAAGCGGATGTCGAAGGCGCCGGCGAGCGCCGCCTCGACCTTGGTCAGAATCGCGTCGGTGAAGCCCTTGGCGCGCAGCGTCGCGGCGTTGACGGCGGGCGCCTGGCCGAGCGAAGCGTGGCCGACGGCGTAGGCGACGATCTCGCCGATCTTCGCTTCGGCGTAGCCGAGCGCGCGCAACGCCTCGGGCACGGCGCGGTTGATGATCTTGAAATAGCCGCCGCCGGCGAGCTTCTTGAACTTGACCAGGGCGAAGTCGGGCTCGATGCCCGTGGTGTCGCAGTCCATCACCAGGCCGATGGTGCCGGTCGGCGCGATCACCG
>CAZKHF010000456.1:0-1647 GCA_964552445.1 uncultured Bradyrhizobium sp.
CCTGTTCATCGGCGACGTCGTCGGCCGCGCCGGCCGCGCGGCGCTTCTCGCCCACACGCCGGCGTTGCGCGCCCGCTGGCGGCTCGACCTGGTGATCGCCAACGGCGAGAACGCGGCCGGCGGTTTCGGCGTCACCGAGGCGATCTGCGCGGAGTTCTTCGCCGCCGGCGTCGACGCGATTACGCTCGGCAACCACGCCTTCGACCAGCGCGAGGCGCTCGCCTTCATCGACCGCCAGCCGCGCCTGCTGCGCCCGGCCAACTACCCCAAGGGCGCTCCGGGACGCGGCGCCGGCCTGATCGAGACCGCCGGCGGCGCCAAGGCGCTGGTGATCAACCTGATGGGGCGGGTGTTCATGGACCCGCTCGACGACCCTTTCCAGCGCGTCGAGGAGGAGCTCGCGCTGTGCCCGCTCGGCGTGGGCTGCGACGCTTGCGTCGTCGATTTCCACGCCGAGGCGACCAGCGAGAAGCAGGCCTTCGGCTATTTCGTCGACGGCCGCGTCAGCCTCGTCGCCTGCACCCATACGCATGTCCCCACCGCCGACGCGCGCATTCTTCCCGGCGGCGCCGCCTTCGTCACTGACGTCGGCATGACCGGCGACTACGAGTCGGTGATCGGCATGGCGAAGGAGGAGCCGCTGCGCCGCTTCACCCGCCACATCCCTTCCGGCCGCTTCGAGCCGGCGCTCGGCGCGGCGACGCTGTGCGGCGTGGCGGTGGAGACTGGCCCCGACGGCCTCGCGCGCCGCATCGCCCCCTTGCGCCTCGGCGGCGCGCTCGCCCCGGCCGAACCCGACTTCTGGAACGATTGAGGAGTAGCTTTGTGAAAGACCCGCTCGCCCCCGGCGCCGCGCCGATCCTGGTTTTCGACGTCGACGGCACGCTCGCCGAGACTGCGCCCGACCTGATGGGGGCGCTCAACCACATCCTGGCCGAAGAGGGAATCCCGCCGCTGCCGCTCGCCGCCGCCCGGCGGCTGCTCGGCGCCGGCGGCCGCGCCCTGATCCAGCGCGGCTACGCTGAGTACGGCCGGACGCTCGACGCGGCGAGGCTCGAAAAGTTGTTCCCGAGGTTCATCGCCTTCTACAACGACCACATCGCCGATGGGAGCCGGCTGATGCCCGGCGTCGCCGAATGTCTCGAGCGCTCGGCCAAGGCCGGCTGGCGGCTGGCGGTGTGCACCAACAAGCTCGACCACTCGACCCACCTGCTGCTCGACAAGCTCGGCGTCCACGACCGCTTCGCCTTCATCTGTGGGCAGGACACTTTCGGCGTCGGCAAGCCCAATCCCAAACCGCTGATCGAGACGATCCGCCGCGCCGGCGGCGACATCGCGCGCGCGGTGATGGTCGGCGATTCGCATGTCGACGTCGACATCGCGCGCGCCGCCGGCGCGGCGGTGGTGCTGGTCGACTTCGGCTACACCGACAAGCCGGCCGCCGAGCTCGGCGCCGACAGGGTGATCTCGCATTTCGACGCCCTGCCCGAGGCGGCGGAAGCGGTTCTTCGCCAGCGAGCGGGCGGGTTGACTTGGGCCAACGCGCGGCCTTAAACGGAGCGCCTTGGGTCGGGGCGATTAGCTCAGCGGTAGAGCACTCCCTTCACACGGGAGGGGTCACAGGTTCGATCCCTGTATCGCCCACCA
>CAZKHF010000457.1:0-1622 GCA_964552445.1 uncultured Bradyrhizobium sp.
GGATCTGCGAGGCGGAGGTTCCCGGCATCAGCATCAGGCAGGCGCCGATGCGGCAAAAGAGCACGAAAGCCGCCAGCGTCGTGTTGGGATCGAGAACCGCGCCGAGATCGGCTGACATCGCGCCGCCGCCCGCCTCAGGAGATCGCGCCAAGCGACTTGATCTCGAATCCGCGGGCGATCTCGAGCTGCGACAGCACCGGCAGCGTCGGGAACATCCGTTCGATGATCATTCGCACGTAGGGCCGCGTCTCGGCGGTGGTCACCAGCGCGAACTGGTTGCGCTCCTCCAGGCGTTTGCGGATCGCCACCGAGGCCTCGGTGGCGAATTGCTCCATCAGTCGCGGATCGATGTCGAACTCGGTGACCTCGCCCTTGGCGTCGCGCTTGAGGCTCTGGTGGAACACCAGGTCCCAGCGGTTGCCCAGCCTCAACACCCTGAGCACGCCTTGGTCCTGGATGTCGCCGCAGATCTGCTGCGCCATGCGGATGCGCACGTGCTCGGTGATCTGCTCCGGCCGGCGCGCATGCGGCGCGATCTCGGCGATCGCTTCGAGAATGAGATTGAGATTGCGGATCGACACCCGCTCGGCGAGCAGCAGCTTGAGCACCGCCTGCAGCCCCGAGAACGAGATCTGCGACGGGCACATGTCGTCGATCAGCTTCTTGTACTCCGGCTCCAGCCGTTCGAGCAGCCCGCGCATGTCGCGATAGGAAAGCAGTTGGGCGAGGTTGTTGTGGATCACCTCGCTCAGGTGGGTGAGCAGCACCGAGATCGGGTCGATTGGCCGGAAGCCCTCGCGCTTGACGTCCTTGAGATAGGCTTGCGAGATCGACAACGCCTTCATGCCGAACGCCGGCTCGCGCACGTCGTCGCCGGGGACGTTCGGCCGCTTGCCGTCGCCGACGATCACCAGGAACTCGTTGACCCTCAGCTCCTGTGTGGCGACGATGGTGCCGTGGATGCGGATCTGGTAGCACTTCGCCGGCGTGTGCATGTCGTCGCTGAGCTTGATGTCCGGAACGACGAAGCCATACTGGCGCGCGAACTTGCGCCGCATCTTGGCGACGCGCTGGGCGATCTCGTCGTGCGCGGTGAGCAGCGTCGCGGTCAGCTCCTTGCTGAAGCACAGCTCGATCTCGGCCGACTTCAATTGCTCCTTGATCGACCCGCGCGCGTCCGCGCGCGCCTTCTCCTCGCGCGCCGCCGTCTCCACCGCCGCCGCGGCGCGCTCCTTCGCCTGGCGGTTGGGGATGGCGATGCCGACGAAGGTCATCAGGCCGCCGAGCGCGGCGAAGGGCAGGAAGGGCAGGCCCGGCACCACGCCGAGCACGAACATCAACAGCGACGCCATCAGCAGCGCGCTGGGATAGCCGCTGAGCTGGTCGAGCACCGCCTTGTCGGCCGAGCCGCGCGTGCCGCCCTTGGCGACCAGCAGGCCGGCGGCGAGCGAGATGATCAGCGCCGGAATCTGCGAAACCAGTCCGTCGCCGACCGACAGCTTGGTGAAGACGTCGGAGGCGGCGGAGAGGGTGAGCCCGTGCCGGGTGACGCCGATGACGATGCCGCCGAAGATATTGACCGCGAGGATGATCAGGCCGGCGATGGCGTCGCCGCGGACGAA
>CAZKHF010000458.1:0-1617 GCA_964552445.1 uncultured Bradyrhizobium sp.
CGTTCAAGGCGATGCGCGCGCGCGCCAACGCCCACCCGACCGAAGCGGTGGGCGAGAAGCTGCGCGCGATGATGCCGTGGATCGCCAAGAACAAGCTGGTCGACAAGTCGCGCAACTGACGCGTTGGCCTCGCGGGCGCGCGAGCGCGACGCGAGGCTGGACTCGCCGTCCCGCGTTTGCTAAATGCCGTGCCTCGCCGGGCCGAGGCGCGGCGATTTCGATGGGCGCATAGCTCAGTTGGTAGAGCAGCTGACTCTTAATCAGCGGGTCCAAGGTTCGAGCCCTTGTGCGCCCACCATCGAAAGCTACAATAGATCAATAACTTACAAGACCAAGTGGCGCCCGGGCAAGTTCCCGGGCGGCGGGGGAGCCAGGGCGGGCGTTCGACGCGGCGGCGCGGCGGCCAACCCGACAAGCTGACGAAACGGCGCGACGGCGAAGGCTCCAGCGGGCTCGCGCCGCAAAGGCTACGAAAACATCGTGGTTCAGGACTTGAGCCTGAAGCCGAGGGCGACGCGCTATCGGCGCGAGCGCTCGAAAACGCCGAACGGCGAGACCATCGTCGCCGAACTCGATCCCGGGATTGTCGGCGGCTACGGCCCCCACCCGCATCGTCTCGTCCTTGGCCTTGCGCTTCAGCGGGCAAGTCGCCCGCGAGCGGATCGCCGCGCTTCCCGATGGCATGGGCGTGGTGATTTCGAAGCGGCAGGGGGATTGGTTTGCTGACGGCCAAGCTGGAGACGTTCCGCGCCGAGGACGAAGCGGTATCGCAGCGCGTTCGATCGCGTCCCGCCGGGGGCGAAAATCGCGTCCGATCGCCCAGATCAATCCATCGGCGCCGCCGATCGTGAGTTCGCCGGCGTTCGCCGCGTGCGCCGAGAGGTTCTGCGCCGCCATCGCGCGCAGCACGAATTCGAAATTGCGACGAGGTAGCGCCGCGCCATCCGTCTGGGCTCCACCGCGAGGCGCATCATCCATTCGATCCCCAGCCGGCGCATGACGAGGGGCGCGCGCGGAACCCGTCCCGACCAGAAGTCGAACTGCGCGCCGACGCCCATGACCAGGCGCGCGGCGAGCCGATGGCGGTTGCGGGCGATCCATAGATCCTGCTTGGGCACGCCGAGCGCGACCAGGACGATGTCGGCGGCGGCGGCGTTGATTTCGGCGACGATCGCGTCCTCCTCCTCGGCGTCGGAGAAACCGGCGCGCGCGCCGGCGACCTTGAGGCCGGGGGCGAGCCGTTCGGCCGCTTCCGCCGCCTTGCGGGCGACGCCGTCCCGGCTGCCGAAGAAATAGATCGACAGGCCGCGCTGGGCGGCGGCGAGGCGGAGCGGCGCGAAGACGTCGGCGCCGTTGAGGTTGGCGACGAACCGCGCGCCTTTGAGCTTGGCCGCGAGCTGCACGCCCGAACCGTCGGGTAGGAGATAATCGGCGCGATTCAGCGCCCAACGATACGTCGGGTCCTTCGCGGCGACGTTGACGCAGTGGGCGTTGACGAACGCAACGGCGACGCGCGCGCCGCAGAGCAGAGCTTCGAGCGCCGACGCGGCCTGGGCGTTGACGAGTTCGAGGCCGAACAGAGAGATCGTGGGCAGGCTGGGCATGGAGGCTCCCTCG
>CAZKHF010000459.1:0-1571 GCA_964552445.1 uncultured Bradyrhizobium sp.
AATCGGCCGGCGCCGCCGCCAACGCCTTCATTTCGTTGGAAGCCGCCAAAGAATTTGTTTGCACAAGCTTGGAAAAGCTTGGAGAAAGCTTGTAATTTCCTTGGAAAAGCTTGGAATCTCCTTGGAAAAGCTTGGAAACCTATGGAGAGGCCGAGAAATTTCGGCCCCCCGCCCCACGCCCTCGCGGGCGAAAGGCGGGCCGGCGCCTCAACGCCTTCGCGCCGCCTCGGCCAGCGCCCGCCACCACGCTTCGTCCCAGTTCCAGTCGGCCGCCGGCGAGGGCGACGGCAGCAGCCAGAGGCGGGTCGCGCCGATCGTCTCCGGCTGCTCGCCGAAGCCGGCGCGCCGGCCAAGGTAGCGCCGCCCGGCGGTGAGGCTGGTGAAGGCGAGCAGCGCCGGCTGGACGGCGCGGATCTTTTCCGCCATCGCCTCGCAGGCGGCGCGGCCGAGCGCCTCGGCGGGCAGCTCCTTGTCCATGCCGCTGACGTGCTTGGCGATGTCGGTCAGCCCGACGCCGAACTCGGGCAGCGCGGCGAACTCGGAAGGGTCGAGCAGGCGCGGCGTCAGGCCGACGGCGTAGAGCGCGCGCCAGAACTTGTTCTGGGGATGGGCGTAGTAGCAGCGGCGCGCCGCCGATTCGCTCCCCGCGGCGGTGCCGCAGAAGACGACGGCGAGGCCGGACTTGAGAACGTCCGGCAGGATCGGCGCCGCGCCCATCGGCGCTTCACAGCGTTTGGTTGTAGGCGCCGACCTCGGGGTTCTCGCGCAAGATCGCGTCGACCGCGGCGAACATCGCGCGCATCCCCGCTTCCGAGGTCGGGCTCTCGACCACCACCACCAGCTCCGGCTTGTTGGAGGAGGCGCGCACCAGGCCCCAGGCGCCGTCCTCGACCGCGACGCGCGCGCCGTTGACGGTGACGATGTCGCGAATCGCCTGCCCCGCCAGCTTTTCGCCGGCCGCCTGCATCGCCTTGAAGCGCGCCGTGACCTTGTCGACCACCGCATATTTCACTTCGTCGGGGCAATGCGGCGACATGCTCGGCGAGCCCCAGGTCTTCGGCAAGGCGCGATAGAGCTGGGCGAGCGACTTGCCGGAATTGCGGTCGAGCATGTCGAGCGCGGCGATGGCGGTGACGAAGCCGTCGTCGTAGCCGCGCCCGATCGGCGCGTTGAAGAAGAAATGGCCGGACTTCTCGAAGCCGGCGAGCGCGGCGAGATCGCGCACCCGCCGCTTGATGTGCGAATGGCCGGTCTTCCAGTAGTCGACCTTGACGCCCCGGCTCGTAAGCTCCGGATCGGTCGCGAACAGGCCGGTCGACTTCACGTCGACGACGAAGGTCGCGTTAGGGTGGAGCTTGGCGAGGTCGCGCGCCAGCATGACGCCGATCTTGTCGGCGAAGATCTCGTTGCCCTCGTTGTCGACCACGCCGCAGCGGTCGCCGTCGCCGTCGAAGCCGAGCGCGAGGTCGGCGCGACTGTCCTTCGCCGCCGCCGCCATCGCATGCAGCATGTGCAAGTCTTCGGGATTGGGATTGTAGCGCGGAAAGGTGAAGTCGAGCTCGCAGTCGAGC
>CAZKHF010000460.1:0-1548 GCA_964552445.1 uncultured Bradyrhizobium sp.
GAGTTCAACGCCGAGCCGCACGTGCGCGGGACGGTGTCGATGGCGCGCGCCTCGAACCCGAACTCCGCCAACTCGCAGTTCTTCATCTGCTTCGACGACGCGCGTTTCCTCGACCGCCAGTATACGGTATGGGGCAAGGTGGTCGCGGGCATGGAGAACGTCGACAAGATTGAGCGCGGCGAGCCGCCCCGCAAGCCGGACAAGATCGTCAAGGCGACGCTGAGCTGAAGCGCCGCGCGCCCGCCGGCGCAGTCTAGCCGCTCGGCTGGGTTAGAGCCTTCATGCGCGTCGACCTGTTCGATTTCGATCTGCCGCCCGAGCGCGTCGCGCTCAAGCCGGCGAGCCCGCGCGACGCGGCGCGCTTGCTGGTGGTCGCGCCCGACGGCGCGCTCGCCGACCGTGGCGTCCGCAATCTGCCGAGCCTTCTCAAGCCAGGCGACGCGCTGGTGGTCAACGACACGCGGGTGATCGCGGCGCGTCTTATCGGCGCGCGCCAGCGCGGCGAAGCGGTCGCGGCGATCGAGGCGACGCTGATCAAGCGGCTCGACGCCAGCCGCTGGCGCGCGCTGGTCAAGCCCGCCAAGAAGCTGAGGGTCGGCGAGCGCGTCCGCTTCGGCGACGACGCCGACGAAGCGCTCGAAGCCGAGGTCGAGGCCAAAGGCGAGGCGGGCGAGGTCAGGCTCGCCTTCGCCCTGTCCGGCGCGGCGCTCGATCAGGCGGTCGAGCGCGTCGGCTTAGCCCCGCTGCCGCCCTACATCGCCGCGCGGCGGCCGATCGCGGCCCGCGACCGCGCCGACTACCAGACTGTCTACGCGCGCGAGGACGGCGCGGTCGCGGCGCCGACCGCGGGCTTGCATTTCACCCCCGCGCTTCTCGCCGCGATCGCGGCGGCGGGCGCGCGCGTCCATCGCCTCACCCTGCACGTCGGCGCCGGCACCTTCCTGCCGGTGAAGGCCGAGGACACCGCCGATCACGTCATGCATGCCGAATGGGGCCGGCTCGACGCAGCGACGGCGGAAGCGCTCAACGCGGCGCGCGCGGCGGGCGGACGAATCGTCGCCGTCGGCACCACCTCGCTGCGCCTGCTCGAAAGCGCCGCCGACGAAAGCGGAACGATCCGGCCTTTCGAGGGCGAGACGTCGATCTTCATTGCGCCCGGCTATCGCTTCCGCGCCGTCGACGTCCTGCTCACCAACTTCCACCTGCCGCGCTCGACCTTGTTCATGCTGGTTTCCGCCTTCAGCGGCCTCGACGCGATGAAGCGCGCCTACGCGCATGCGATCGCGGCGGGCTATCGCTTCTATTCCTACGGCGACGCCTGCCTGCTGATCCGGGCGGGGCGCTGATTTGATTTGGGCGGGCCGCCGTGCTTATAGCGCGGCGCTTTCCGCGCCCGATCCCGAAGAGCGATGAGCGACGCCTTTTCCTTCTCCGTCCGCGCCGTCGACGGCGCCGCGCGCCTGGGCGCGATCGCCACGCCGCGCGGCGTCGTGCGCACGCCCGCCTTCATGCCGGTCGGCACCGCGGCGACGGTCAAGGCGATGTATC
>CAZKHF010000461.1:0-1537 GCA_964552445.1 uncultured Bradyrhizobium sp.
AAGGCAAGCCGGACGCGGGATCCGGGCTCGAGCTCGACGCGATCGCCGCCGTCGTCATCGGCGGCACCAGCCTGATGGGCGGGCGCGGCGGGCTCGCCGGCACCTTCGTCGGCGTGCTCATCTTCGGGCTCCTCTCCGACATCCTTCAGCTCCAAAACATCGACTCCAACGTCCAGCTGCTGATGAAGGGGCTGATCATCGTCGGAACCGTGCTGGTGCAGGAACAGAATCTCGGTCAGCTCGTGACGCGATGGCGGGGCGGCCCCTCCGCGACCGCGCCCCCGAGGGCCGGATTGGCTGACGTCAGTCGGCCGCAAGGCGCCAAAGAGGCGTCGATCGTAAGGGAGGACATCAATGAAACGTCGTGATTTTCTTAAGCTCACCGGGACAATGGCGGGCGTCGCGATCACCACCTTCCTGCCCGCCGGCTGGACGCCAGCGCGGGCGGCGGCGAAATGGAAGATCGGCTTCAGCCAGTGCACGACGCTCGAGCCGTGGCGGGTGCAGTTCAACAAGGACATCGAAGCTGAAGCCAAGCTCCATCCCGAGGTGGAGCTCATCATCACCGACGGCCAGGACAAGACGGAGAAGCAGGTCGCCGATTGCGAGAACCTGATCGTTCAGCAAGTCAACGTGATCTTGATCTCGCCGAAGGAGTCGGCGGGCCTCACCGGCGTGGTGGAGAAGGCGATCGACGCGAAGATCCCAGTGATCGTGCTCGACCGCAATGTTGAGACCAAGCGCATCACCCAGTTCATCGGCGGCGACAACGTGCTGATCGGCAAGGCGGCCGGCGAGTACGCGGTGAAGCTGCTCGGCGGACCGGGCAAGGCGCAGGGCAATGTCGTCGAGATTTGGGGCGGAATGGGCACCGCGCCGGCCCACGATCGCCACGACGGCTTCCACGCCTTCACCGACAAGGAGCCCGGCATCAAGTACCTGCTCAACAACCAGTCGGGCGACTGGAAGCAGGACAAGGCCTACGACATCATGACGACGGCCTTGCGCAACAACGAGAAGATCGACCTCGTCTACGGGCACAACGACCCGATGGCCTACGGCGCCTATCTCGCCGCCAAGGACGCCGGGCGCGACAAGGACATCAAGTTCATCCTCGGCATTGACGGTCTTCCGGATGAAGGCGTGACCTGGGTCTACAAGGGTCAGCTAACGGCGACGTTCCTTTACGCCACGCCGGGCGCCGAGGGGCTTCGCCAAGCCATCAAGCTGCTGAATGGCGAGAAGCTCGAACCGACGATCACGCTGCCAACCATGTTGATCTCGAAGGATAACGCCCCCGAAATCCTAAAGAAGAACGGCCTGCTCTGAGCGGCGTTGAAACCGTCCTCGACCACCAACTCCGCCGGCCGTCGTCGCTTCGACGGCCGGCGGAGCCGTTCTTGACCGGCGAGCCGCCGGCTCGCCTTCGCCCTTCGCGCGCGCGCGTTCCGCGTTGAAGCGCCGCGATCCAACGCCGGGGTCCTGTAGCGCGCAAAATCGAATGGCACTTCGCGCAAGATCATTTGGCAGCGCCCCG
>CAZKHF010000462.1:0-1530 GCA_964552445.1 uncultured Bradyrhizobium sp.
TCTCCCGCAGGCGGGAGAAGGGCGGATTGAGGGGACGAGGATAGAGGCCGGATCATGCAAGCCGACGCACTTTTCTTCTGGCTGTTCGCGGGGGTGCTGGTCGTCTCGGCGTTGGCCGTGATCGCGGCGCGCAACCCCGTGCACTCCGTGCTGTTCCTCATCCTCGCCTTCGTCAACGCGGCGGGGCTGTTCCTGCTGATGGGCGCCGAGTTCCTCGGCATGATCCTCATCGTCGTCTACGTCGGCGCGGTGGCGGTGCTGTTCCTGTTCGTCGTGATGCTGCTCGACGTCGACTTCGCCGAGCTGAAGCAGGGCTTCGTCCGCTACTTGCCGTTCGGCGCGGTGATCGCGCTGTTCGTCGCCGGAGAGCTCGGCTACGTCGCGCTCGGCTGGACGCGCTCGCCCGCCGCCGCGGCGGCGGCGACGCCGGCGGGGACGCTCGCCAACACCGCGGCGCTCGGCCAGGTGCTCTACACCCGCTATTTCTACTTCTTCCAGGCGGCGGGAATGATTCTGCTGACCGCGATGGTCGGCGCGATCGTGCTGACGCTGCATCACAAGCAAGGCGTCAGGCGGCAGAAGGCCGCCGAGCAGATCGCGCGCACCCGCGCCGCCGCGGTCGAGCTGCGCAAGGTTCCCTCGCGCGTCGGCCTGTGAAGGATCCCGCCATGGCCATCAGCCTCGTCCACTATCTCGGCCTCGCCGCCATCCTGTTCACCATCGGCGTCGCCGGCATCGTCCTCAACCACAAGAACATCATCGTCATCATGATGTCGATCGAGCTGATCCTGCTCGCGGTCACCATCAACCTGGCGGCGTTCTCCTGCCAGACCGGCGACCTCACCGGCCAGGTGTTCGCGCTGTTCGTGCTCACCGTCGCCGCCGCCGAGTCCGCGATCGGGCTCGCCATTCTCGTCGCGTTCTACCGCAACCGCGGCTCGATCGCGGTCGAAGACATCAACGCGCTGAAGGGCTGAGGACGCATGTACCAGCTCATCGTCTTCCTGCCGCTGATCGGCTTCCTGATCGCCGGCCTCGCCGGCGAGGGGATCGGCGCCCGCGCCTGCGAGATCGTCACCACCAGCCTCTTGGCGGTGAGCGCGGCGCTGTCGTGGATCGCCTTCTTCTCGATCGGCGCCGGCCACGACCAGGAGGCGCTGATCGTCCCGGTCGCCAACTGGCTGACCTCGGGCAAGCTCGCGGTCGCCTGGTCGCTGCGCGTCGACGCGCTGACCGCGGTGATGCTGGTGGTGGTCGGCACGGTGTCGTTCCTCGTCCACCTCTACTCGATCGGCTACATGGCGGAGGACCCCGGCCGGCCGCGCTTCTTCGCCTTCCTGTCGCTGTTCACCTTCGCCATGCTGACGCTGGTGACGGCCGACAACCTGGTGCAGATGTTCTTCGGCTGGGAGGGCGTCGGCCTGGCCTCCTATCTGCTGATCGGCTTCTGGTACGAGCGGCCGTCGGCCAACGCGGCGGCGATCAAGGCGTTCGTCGTCAACCGGGTCGGCGACTTCGGCTTCGCGCTCG
>CAZKHF010000463.1:0-1525 GCA_964552445.1 uncultured Bradyrhizobium sp.
GTGAGACATTGAGATTTTGGTGACAAGGCTCTGCGAGAAGGAGCCTTGAGATGAGTTTGTCGCGCCCGCTATCGACTGAGGCAAAGGAAGCGCTGGTTCGCCGGCTGGAGGCGGGCGAGCGGGTTGCCGCCTTGGCGGCGGAGACGGGGGTTCTGCGCAAGTCGCTTTACGAGTGGCGGGCCGCCTATCGGGCGATGGGCGCGGCCGGCTTGAACCGCAAGCGCGGCCCGAAGCCGGGCGGCCGCGCGGCGGTCGAGCCGGCCTCGGCCGAGGCCGGCCCTCCCGCCGCGCGGCCGCCCGACGCGCTTGCGCGAGCCAAGGCGCGGGTCGCCGAGCTGGAGCGGCTCGTCGGGCGCCAGCAGGCGGACCTCGATTTTTTTCGCGAAGCCTTGCGGTCATGGGACGAAAAGCGCCGCGCGAGCGGCGCGCCCATCTCTTCGCCGTCGTCGAAAAAGTGACGGGCGAAGGACCGCAAGGCGAAACGAAGACGAACCCGGCCGCGGTGGCGCATCTGTGCGCGATCGCCGGGCTTTCGCGCGCCAGCTACTATCGCTGGCGCGAACCGAAGCTCTCCGCGCGCGACGACGCGAGCTTGCGCGACCTGATCCAGCGACTGGCGCTGAAGCGCCGCTGCGAGGGCTATCGGCGCATCACGAAGCGGCTCAGAGACGAAGGCCTGCTCGTCAACGCCAAGCGCGTGCTCAGGCTGATGCGGGCGGACAATCTGCTCAGCCTGCGCCGGCGGCCGTTCGTTCCGCCGACCACCGAGAGCCGACATCCCTTCCCGATCGCGCCCAATCTGGCGCGCGGGCTCGAACCGACCGGCCTCGACCAGCTATGGGTCGCCGACATCACCTACGTGCGGCTGGCGGAGGCCTTCGTCTATCTCGCCGTCGTCCTCGACGCCTTCTCGCGCAAGGCAGTGGGCTTTTCGCTCGACGACCATCTGGAGGCGCGGCTCGCCCTGGCGGCGCTCGACATGGCGATCGAAGCGCGCGATCCGCCGCCCGGCCTCGTCCACCATTCCGATCGCGGCGTTCAGTACGCCTCGGCCGAATACGCGGCGCGGCTCGACCAGCGCGGCTTCCAGCGCTCGATGAGCCGGCCGGGCAACCCTTACGACAACGCCAAGGCGGAGAGCTTCATGAAAACGCTGAAAGCCGAGGAGGTGAACGGCCAGGCCTACGCCAACCTCGACGACGCCCGCCGCCGCGTCGGCGCCTTCATCGACGACGTCTACAACGCCGATCGCCTCCACTCCGCGCTCGGCTACAAGTCGCCGATTGCCTTCGAAGCCGCGCTCAGAAAGACTGCCGACCCGAACCGCCAACCCCTAACCGCCTTGTCACTGAATTAGCGTGTCTCACACAAGGGGTGCAGTCCATGACCTCACCCTGAGAAATTCTTCGACCCGCTGGGCTGGGAGCGGTTTGCTGAAGAGGTAGCCCTGCATCTCATCGCAATTGATGTTGCGCAGAAACGCCGCCTGCGCCTCGGTTTCCACGCCCTCCGCGATGACCCTCAA
>CAZKHF010000464.1:0-1524 GCA_964552445.1 uncultured Bradyrhizobium sp.
GCAACTCGCAGCAGTTCAGCCTGTTCGACTTCGCCATCCGCGACGACGAGATCCGCGCCCGGCACGCCGCTCAGCCGCTGGTCGACGGCGAGCTGATGCTGCGGGAAGGGCTGGTGGTCAGCGTGGCGTTGAGCGGCGCGCCGGGCGCGATCGTCGGCTATCGCGCGATCAAAAACAGCGACGTGATCGACGTCGACAAGCCGCAGGGCTACGCCGCCGCCGATTTCTGGGAGCCGATCCGCGCCCGCCCCGACGGCCGGCTCATCCTCGACCCCGACGAGTTCTATATCCTCGCCTCGCGCGAGAGGATGCAGATCCCCTCCGACCTCGCCGCCGAGATGGCGCCGATCGACCCGGCGATCGGCGAGTTTCGCGTCCATTACGCCGGCTTTTTCGATCCCGGCTTCGGCCAGGGCGCCGACGGGGCGCCGTGCGCGCGCGCGGTGCTCGAGGTGCGCAGCCGCGACGTGCCGTTCCTGCTCGAGGACGGCCAGCCGGTCGGACGTCTGGTCTACGAGAAGCTCGCCGGCGCCGCCGACGAGCTCTACGGCGCGGGCGAGGTCTCCCACTACCAGGGGCAGGGGTTGAAGCTCGCCAAGCACTTCCGCGACTTCGCCGAGGTGTGAGCGGGCGCGGGCGAGGCGGCTTGCCGCGCCCGCGGGGAGCAGGTTATAAAGATCGCCGCAGCCGCCCGGCGACGGGCGCGGCGCGGGCGTAGTTCAATGGCAGAACGGAAGCTTCCCAAGCTTCACACGAGGGTTCGATTCCCTTCGCCCGCTCCAATCGCTTCCTCGATCGCTTGTCCTTGCCGCTTCGCCAAGCCTGCCTGCCCTTGAGGACGGCTTGCTTTCGGGCCGTCGCGGCGAGCGGGGTGCGCCTCGCGCTCAGTTCATTTCCTGGCCGCCGGTGACGCTGAGGGCGAGGCCGGTGATGTAGGCGGAGGCGTCGGAGGCGAGGAAGACCACCGCGTCGCAGACGTCGTCGTAGGCGCAACCGCGCTTCATCGGCACCTGGTCGACATACGCCTTGCGGACGTCGGCGACGTCGGTCGCGCCGGGGACCTTGCCCGCGCGCAGGTATTGCACGAACAGGCCCTTGTCGGGGTCGGTCCATAGCGGCGAATCGAGCAGGTTGCCGGGGCAGACGGCGTTGCAGCGCACGTTGTATTTCGCCATCTCCAAGGCGACGCTCTGGGTGTGGCCGACGCCGCCGAACTTGCTCGCGGCGTAGGCCGAGTTGGCGGCGCTGCCCTTCTTGCCCGACTTCGAGTTGATCTGGATGATCGAGCCCGAGCGCTGCTTCTTCATGATGCGGCAGGCGTGCTTGGTGACCAGGAAGTAGCCGAACAGGTTGACCGTCATCACCGCCCGCCATTTCTCGGCGTCGGCCTCGGCGATCGGTTCGGCGATGAGGATGCCGGCGTTGGAGACGACGACGTCGACGCGGCCGAACGCGCGCTCGGCGTCGACGAACAGCTTTTCCACTTCGGCTTCGCGCGTGACGTCGACCTTCGCGCCGACCACG